>JADHUF010000012.1 GCA_016784625.1 Candidatus Nitrosopumilus sp.
GGATTACCTTTTTCTTTTGACATTAAGGAAGGGTTAGTGGTTATTCCATCTAGTAATCCCATATCATTAAATTTTCTAATAGATTCTAGATTAGCAGTGTCAAGAAAAATCTTCATAGTTTTTTGCTCCTAATTTCTTTGACTTGTTTTGCCATATTAAAAGATGTTATTCCATGCTTCTCTAAGAGTAAAGGAACTTCATTATCTCTAGCAGATTCACCAAACATATCTTGAGCCCCAATTCGCTTTATTGGTACAGGGTATGATTCAGAAACAGATTCTGCAACAGCAGAACCCATACCACCAAAAATATTGTGCTCCTCAGTAGTAACTATGCAACCTGTTTCTCTTGCTGCCTTTTCTAAAATTTCATTGTCAATTGGTTTTATTGAAAACATATCCAAAACTCTACATGAAATACCTTCTTGATGTAATGACTCAGCTGCATCTAAAGCCATCTTAACAGTAATTCCACATGCTGCAATGGTGCAATCAGAACCATCTCTTAGAGTAATACCTTTTCCAATTTGAAAATCTTGAGAGTCTAAATGGACTATAGGAGTTTCTGATCTTGCCATTCTCATGTAAAATGGACCATATTCATTTGCCATTAAATAAGTTAATTTAGAAACTGAAATTGTGTCAGCTGGAATAAAAACTCGGAAATTAGGAATGACTCTCATTATTGCAATGTCCTCAAGTTGTTGGTGTGAACCTCCATCAGGTCCAACAGACAAGCCTCCATGAGACACAACTAATTTTACATTAAGGCCTTTTTTTCCTTGTGGAGAAGGATATGCTATATTATTTCGAATTTGATCAACTGCTCTTCCTGGCAAAAATATTGCATAAGTACTAGCGAAAGAGGTTTTTCCAGATGCTGCCAACCCAGCAGAAACTGTAACAAGATTTCCTTCAGCAATACCTACATTGAAAAATCGATCAGGGAATTCTTTTCCAAAACTAGATATCTTTAATGAATCAGTTGTATCTGCACCTAAAACTACAACATTTGGATTATCTTTTCCAACTTGAATCAAAGTTTTAGAATATTCTGAACGCATATCAGTCATTATTGGTTCGTTCAAATGTATCCAGCCTCTTGTGCAATTTTTTTAATTTGTTCTTGTTTTTCTCCTACAACATGCAAACCAATCCATCTGTTTACTAAATCAGTTCCACCTAATTCATGAGCTTTATCAAGTAGAATATGTCTTCTAGATTTCAAAACAACATTTCTAAAATCTCTAATTGCTGCTCTCACATCTTGTTGCCCAACAATAGCACCGCCACCAACAAAGACACGTGCACCATCTGCAAAAATTGAACCAATATTATCAAGATTTACTCCTCCATCAGCCTCAATATAACCTGAAAAATTATGTTCTTTTAGAATAGAATTTAATCTAGCCATCTTTGTATGAGTTTCTTCAATGTATTTTTGACCAGATTTTCCAGGAACTACAGACATTACAATTAGTTGATCAAGTGAAGACAAAAACTTGTAAGACCATTCAGGTAATTCAGTATCAGGGTTTATTGCAAATCCAACACCAACTTGATTTTGTTTTAGTAAATCATGAATTTCTCCAAAACTAGATTCATCAGTTACTTCAGCATGAACTGTGATAATGTCACTACCTGCATCAATGTAATCGTTAACATGTTTTACAGGTTCATTTATCATCAAATGTGAATCAAATGGAATTACAGTAAGAGGTCTTAGTTCTTTGATTTTGATATGATCAAAAGTTTTGGTTGGAACAAATTGACCATCCATCACATCAAGATGAATATAATCAGGTCTACCAGAAACACATCTTTTAATTTCATTTTCTAGATTTGTCATATCACCTGCAATAATAGATGGGGCAATCATGAATTGTGAATCTAATTCATGATTAATTATAGGAACTATATCAGAGTCAGGAGCTTTTCCATGCCATTGCGGATTATCTTCCATATGTTCTATGGATTTACCCTTAACTGTTCTTGATATTATTATAGTAGGTATTCCTTTTGTTGCATTTGCTTTTGTAATAGCAGCATCAATTTGTTCAACTCTATGTCCATCAATTTCAATAACATTCCAACCAAAGGATCTCCACTTATCACCAGTCTTCCAACGTGATGCATCTTTCCACATTTCAGAAAGATTGTCACCTTCTAACTTTTCATCAAGTGGCATAATTTGTTCAGTGTAAGAATCTTGTTGAATGAAATTTCTATCAAGAAAAGCAGTAAGATTATCAACTTTGTATTTTGCAGCAGTCATAGCAGCCTCCCAAATTTGACCTTCGTTTGATTCGCCATCTCCAATGATCGTGTAAACATGATAATCTTTTGAATTGATTTTTGCTGCAAGTGCAATTCCTATAGAATAAGATAATCCTGTGCCTAAAGACCCACCACAGAATTCCACACCAGGGCATTTTAGGTCCGGGTGTCCTTGTAATTTACTACCAAATTTTCGTAGAGTTTCAAGTTCAGATTCTGGGAAATATCCTGCAACTGCCATGTTTGAAAACAACCCAGGAGCGGCATGACCTTTAGATAAAACTAAACGATCTCTATCTTCCCATTGAGGATTATTAGGATCAAATTTTAGATATTTGTAAAATAAACAGCCTAAAATTTCTGCCATAGAAAAAGAACCTCCAGGATGACCTGAACCAGCAATATTAGTTCCCTTAATCACCAACTTACGGGCTCTAAGAATATTTTTCTTAATTTGATAGTAATTAAGCCCCATCTCGATCATTATCTTTGCAAATTTAATAAAAATCTACTTCTGTAAAATTTTAATTTGATCGCCACTACAACATATCATGGAAATTAAAGAAAATATTCCGATTATAGTTTTTGATAATCAGTGTTACTTGTGTGTAAAATTTGCTAAATTTGTTGATTTTTTCACAAGAGGTCAAATGACAATGGTTGGACATTATTCAGATTTCGGAATAAAAATAAGAAATGAGATTCTAGATGAATCTGCATTAGACATGTTTTGGTTTATTGATAAAAACAGTGCATATGGTGGAAGAGCAGCACTATTTCCATTAGTAAAATCAATTTTTTCTAAAAAAACAAAAAATTCATCAACTATGAAAATTGATGAGTACTGTCAGCAAGACTGTAAAACTGTTAAAGCAGTTTTTTTGAGATCATCAAGTCTTCTTACAAATAGCAGAAAAATAGATATCTAGTAAATCTAAATAAGACTTCAAAACTCAGATATTAAATATGAAGGTGAAAGTTGAAAATTCTACAAAAAAGAAAACACATCTTCTTTGTGGATTTGTATTAGAGAATTCAAATAAAATTCTAGGATTAGGAAAATTTGATGCTAAAACATCTTCATCAATTAACCAATCTCTAAAAGATTTGGGAGGAAAATTAGGAAAATTAAGCATAATTCCGGTACCTGGAAAAAATCCTGCACAGAGAATTCTACTTGCAGGGTTAGGAAAAAAAGAGAATTTGACAAAAGACACTATCAGATTAGTTTCAGGTAAAATTGCACAAAAAGCAAGAGAGTTAAAACTAAAAGAATTTTCAATAATTGTACCTCCAAGTTTTGTAACTGACCAAATTTCATCAGTTTCTCAGATTGTAGAAGGATCCAAGATGGCTCTTTACAAATTTGATAAATTCAAGACAGAAAAAGTAGACAATTCACCAGATTTAACAATCATAGTTTCCAAATCAAACAAAGTTTCACAAGCAATCAAAAGATCTGAAATTGTTGCAGATGGTGCTATATTTACAAAAAGTATTGCCAATTTACCTCCAAACGAATGCACCCCAACTACACTGGCAAATTTTGCAAAAATGATTTCCAAGAAAAACAAGATGAAATGTAATATAATTTCTAAACTTGAATTAAAAAAGAGAGGATTTGGCGGAATTACAGCAGTAGGGAAAGGAAGTAAGAATGAACCCAAACTAATTATTTTAGAACATAATCATGGACCAAGAAATGAAAAACCAATTGTTCTAGTTGGTAAAGCAGTAACATTTGACACAGGAGGGATATCGTTAAAACCTGGAGATAAAATGGACGAGATGAAATTTGACAAATGTGGAGGTTGCACAGTTCTGGGAATAATGAAAGCAGTTTCAGAACTAAAACTACCAATTAATGTTATAGGAATTGTTCCATCAGTTGAAAATATGCCGGATGGTGAAGCATACAGGCCAGGAGATATCATAAAGTTGTATAGTGGAAAAACTGCAGAGATTCTTAACACAGATGCTGAAGGTAGATTAATTTTAGCTGATGCATTATCATATGGAGAAAAACACTACTCACCAAAGGCAATTATTGATTTTGCAACTTTAACAGGAGCATGTATTGTTGCATTAGGTACCAATGTATCTGGAATTGTATCAAATAATGAAAAATTAACAAAAAAAATTAATGAATCTTCTAAAAAAACAATGGAAGAGGTTTGGGAGCTTCCATTAAATCAAGATTACATGGACATGATAAAATCAGATGTTGCAGATATGAAAAATGTTGGAATAGGTAGAGCAGCTGGAACTATTACTGCTGCTGCATTTTTGAAAAATGCTGTTGAAAATACACCATGGGTACATATTGATATTGCAGGAGTTGCATGGACACAAATAGCTACAAAAGAAAAATCATATAATCCAAAAGGGGCTACAGGTTTTGGAGTAAGATTAATTCTAGATTATTTACAAAACATATAGAACTAATAACCTCGACTATTTCTATCAGGTTTACCAACATTTGGATTTCTAAAACCATGTTTTTCCATCATATGATTAAGAAATCTAATATCATCAGAGAAAGATTCACCACATACAGTACAATTTGACATTAAGACCATAATCAAACCAATTAATTGAATATTAAAAGATTGATTGAAAATTAGAAAATGCCAGCACTGTTGCTTCCCAAGGGCTCTCGCATCTTAGTAGCACAACAGCGACGTTAGGTTTGACTTCCAAGTTCGGAAAGGGATTGGGTCGCACCCTAACGCTATGGCCGGCTTGAACAATGATGTTAAATTCTCATCTATTAACGTAACGCCAGATTTCAAATATGCTCAAAATAGGTATAAAGCAAAGAAAATACCGAGTTACGATATGACACACAGGGTTGCTGTTTTAGATAAGGAACTATGCCAACCTAAAAAATGTGGATTAGAGTGCATAAAATACTGCCCAGTCAACAAATCAGGCGCAGAATGCATTGTTCTAAATGAAGAATCTAAAAAAGCCCAGATCGATGAGGACATCTGTAATGGTTGTGGAATATGTGTCAAAGTATGTCCATTTGATGCAATAACAATTGTAAATTTAGCAAGTGAATTAGCTATAGACAAAATTCATCAATATGGAGTAAATTCATTTCGACTATACAAATTACCAACTCCAAAGAAAGGAGAAGTTGTGGGGTTGTTAGGAAGAAATGGAATGGGAAAAAGTACAGTAGTGAACATATTATCAGGAAATCTAAAACCAAATCTTGGAAGATATGAAAATCCACCAGAGTGGGATGAGATTTTAAAATATTATAGTGGAACAGAACTTAAACAACATTTTGAAAAAATTGAACAAAAACAAATTCGTGCATCAATAAAACCACAACAAGTTCATCACATTGCAGAAGCATTTGAAGGAACAGGAAAAGAACTTATCGACAAATATGATGAGAGAGGAGTATCAAGAGATCTAATCAAAGAACTAGGACTAGAAAATTCTATGGAACAGAGTTTAAAGGAGCTTAGTGGCGGAGAGCTACAAAGATTAGCAATTGCTGCAGCAGCATCAAAAAATACAGAGTTTTACTTTTTTGATGAACCCTCATCATACAATGATGTTTTTCAAAGAATAGGAGTTGCTCGTGTGATACAAGGTTTAGCAAGAATGGGAAAAAGTGTAATGGTAGTAGAACATGATCTAACAGTACTAGATTTTCTTAGTGATTATATTGAAGTGTTATACGGTGAACCTGCGGCATATGGAATTGTTTCAAGTGTTTTATCTACTAAAATTGGAATTAATGTTTTTCTTGATGGATATTTGCCAACGGAAAATGTTAGATTTAGAGATAAGAAATTTTCTTTTGATGTATCATCGTCATCTACAGACATATTTCAAGAAGGAAGTGACATTGTAACATATCCAAAAATAGAGAAGAAGTATCCTTCATTTTCAGTAGCAATTGAACCTGGCAGAGTAAGAAAAGGTGAAGTTTTAGGCATAATGGGTGCAAATGCTCTGGGAAAAACAACTTTTATGAAAATGATTGCAGGAGTTGAAAAACCAGATTCTGGTAGTATTGATAAGAAAATTAAGATTGCATACAAACCACAGTATCTTCAAAATGATATTGATGTAGAAGTTATATCAGTATTAGATAAGGCAAATGGCAATCCAGTTGAAGGAAGTCTTGAAGAAGAACAAATACTTGAACCATTAAAAATCAAAAAACTCTACAATAAATCCATAAAGAATCTTTCTGGAGGAGAACTACAAAAAGTTGCAGTTGTCTCATGTCTATTACAAAAAGTAGATTTGTATGCATTAGATGAGCCTTCAGCATTTTTGGATGTAGAAGACAGAATTGCAGTAGCTAAATTTTTACAAAAATTTGTTCGTTCTTTTGGAAAATCAGCAATAGTAATTGATCACGATTTACAGTTGATGGACCTTATTTCTGATACAATGGTAATCTTTGAGGGAGAATCAGGAATAAGTGGTCAAGCTACATCTCCAATGCCAAAAGCTGATGCCATGAATAGATTTCTAAAATCACTGGATATGTCATTTAGAAGAGATGAGAGAAGTCTTAGACCTCGTGTAAATAAACTAGAAAGTAGATTAGATAAAAATCAAAAATTATCTGGAAATTTCTATTACAAGAATTGACTCGAATGCTAAAAAAAGCATTGGAAAATTCTCTCACATCAAAAGAAAGTGATGAATTAATTTCCGCCTTTGACCAGATTGGAGATATAATAATAGTAAGAATTCCTGATTCTCTTCTATCAAAGAAAAAAATTATTGGTGAAACTTTGTTAAATGAGGTAAAAATTGCCAAAAGTGTTTTTTATCAAGCATCAGATGTAGAAGGAAATTTTCGTACACGAAATCTAGAGATTCTTGCAGGAGATGACAACACTGAAACAGAATACAAGGAATTTGGTTGTAAATTTATAGTAGATGTTGAAAATGCATTTTTTTCACCTAGACTTTCCACAGAGAGGGAAAGAATTGCAAATTTGATTCAAGATGGAGAAATAATCACTAACATGTTTGCAGGAGTTGGAATGTTTTCTATAATGGCTGCAAAAAAGAAAAAATGTACTGTTTATAGTCTTGATATCAATCCAATTGCATCAAAACTATGTGAAAAAAATATTGGTTTAAACAAACTTGCTGGGAAAATAATCTCAATAAATGGTGATGCATCAGAGATCATCAAAGAACAATTAGTTGGTAAATCAGATAGAACGTTAATGCTATTACCTGAAAGATCAGATGAGTTTTTAGAATCTGCAATTAATACAACCAAAGATGAAGGTATTATCCATTATTATTCACATATTCATGCAGATAAAAAATCAGATGCAGGTAAACTTTCAGAAGAACATTATCTTCAAGTAACATCAGTACAATCAGAAATTTTAAATTCAAAAATTGTTAGAGCAGTAGGTCCAAGATATTATCAAACAGTAGTAGATGTAAAAATTTCTAAATAAATTAATCATCTGATGTGATTGATGCAGGTGAAGGTTTTGTTGTTGCCATAACATATCCAATCCATGCAATTACTCCAAGTATACCTCCTGCAATCATTAATACAGATAATTGCAATACAATAGGGCTCCATTCAGAAAGCATCAATAAATATGCATAAAGAAAGAATCCACCAATGCAAAGCATAAAAATAGTAATACCTACACCTTTACGCTTATTCATGACAAGAATTTTTTTGTGAGTTATTTATTGGTTTGAACTAATCTAATTCAATTGCCATAAGATATGCATCTTCACCATCTCTATAGTAGGCGTTTAGTTGTTGTCTAATAACAAATCCAAGTTTTTCATACAATCTAACAGCATCATTATTACTACATCTTACTTCTAGATAGAATTCATCACATTTTTTTAATTTCACACCATTGATGGATTCTTCAACTAATCCTTTGCCAATTCCTTTTTTTCTATATTCATCAAGAACTGCAATAGACACAACATGACCTTTTTTGACAAAACCTAATTTCTTAAAATTTGAAAATCCGTATTCAGTTTTACACATAACATAACCAACATGTTTTCCTCCAATTTCTGCAACTATGAATGCCTCTGGAATTTCTGCAAGTAAGCTTTCATAGAAATAATCAGAATAATGTTCTGGAAGTGTTTTCAAGTTAATTTCCATTACAGGAATCAGATCGCTTGGGTCTGCTCGTCTAATATTACAATCCCCTAACTGTCTAAGAATCACTTGCATGATATAGAATATGGGTATCAATATTTAATTTTAAACTAAAAACCCATTTAATGGAAAGAATTAGTCTTAAAAATAGATGGAAGAATACTCACAAGAAGATATTATTTCACTAGTTAATTCCATATTTGAGGTTAGTGATTTTACAAAAGCAGAATTTTCATTAGAATTTAGAATTGAGGATTTAGAATTTAAGTCAAAGTTTGAGGATTTAGCAAGAAAGTTAGAAAACATGAGTTTTGTATGTAAATTAGAAGAGATGAATGGTGCAAAATATATCATCATTCAAAAATTTACTCCAAAAAAACAAAAAAAATGGATGAGCACAGTATGGACTCCTCGAATTTTGTTTGCAGTTGTTATTTCATTTGTTATGGTTGATGGGTACTACAGAACATCTGGAACAAATTCAATTGTAGAGATAGGAGATCCTTTAGAGATGGCAGCAGTGTACACATTATCATTATTAGGAATTTTAGGAATTCATGAGCTTGGTCACATTATTGCTGCCAAAGTACACAAACTAAAAACAACTTGGCCTTATTTCATTCCAGGATTACCTATTATTGGAATTCCAACGTTTGGTGCATTTATCCAATCAAGAGGATTAACTATCAATCGAGAAATTTTATTTGATGTCGCCATTGCAGGTCCAATTGCTGGATTAGTAATTGCAGTGATAGTTTCAATTTACGGAGCATATACTGCACCAATGTTAGATCAAGAGATTGCTGCAGGATTATTTGCTGAATCTAGATTGATAGAATGGAATATGGGAGAACCGTTGTTAATGACTGCTAGTTTGGCAATGTTTGGCAAAGGTGGAGATGGACAAGAAATCATCATGACTCCTATTATGTTTGCAGCTTGGATTGGATTTTTAATTACATTCTTGAATTTGCTACCAGCATGGCAATTAGATGGAGGACATATGGCAAGAACATTACTTAGTCCAAAGATGCATAGATATGCAACGTATGGCAGTATGTTAATTCTTGTTTTGTTAAATTATTGGTTAATGGCAATACTAATTCTTGTAATGAGTGCAAAAAATCCCAGTGCAAGTCCACTAGATGATGTTTCACCACTTACAAGAAATAGAAAACTTGCATATATTGGAATCATAGTATTGGCAATTTTATGTGCACCATTACCATCAAATTTTTTGCCTAGTTTTTTTACCTTAATAGGAGTCTAGCACCATCTGTAACTACTGCAACTTTTTGTTTTGTACCTTGTGTTTTTAGAATATATTCCAAAGAATGTTTTATGCCAGGTAAAGATACCATATCAAGTTTCTTTGCATAAAATTCTGGGAGAATTGAAACTAAACCAATTTGAAAATTCTTTTGGATTTCTGAAAGAAATAACAAATCTTCCATTCCACTAATGTATTTAGTAGGATTTCGTAGTTGTTCTAAAGTTAATCTATCTTCAATGTATTGTTGAAGTGCATCAGAACCTAAACCACCTTTACATTCAGCCACTAAAATAGCAAGACCATCTTTTTTGATTGCATTTGAACAATTCCAAAGTGAAGAGAGTGATTTTCCAAGATTGTCATTACTTGCATCTTTACCAGTACTAATTATCATTGTTTTATGTTGACTGACATCTTTGATTGAATGAGATTCCAGAATTTTAGTTGCAGAAAGAGTTTCTGAAGGATGACCTATAGAAAAATCAATTATGCCTTCGGAATTTGCAACTATTTCAATTCCTTGAATTTCAAAATTATTAGTAAATTTTTTTGCTTCTTGCAAACTTTCAGGATATTGTCCTGGAGTAGGAAGATTTCCTTGTCTTTTTGCATATGCTGAAAGCATAGATTCTAGACCAAATTTTTTGATCAGACGAGTTGAAATGGTTTCATAACCAAATAATCCATCAAATTCCATTTCAGCCATAAATACAAGATTTGAATTTGAAATAGCAATATCATCAAATTCATTAATTGAACTTCCTTCAGGTAGTCCTGCTTTAACTAAATTCAAGATTTTTTTATCAGCCAAAATTTTTGGAAATGGTTTTGATTTTTGTTCACATAAAGTAAATAGAGATGAGATGAGTTTTTGAATAGATTTTGAATTATGTAAAACTACAAGTTCCATTGGTTTTGATAAATCAAGTGTATTGAGTTTTTCATTAATTGCTGAATCTTCTAAAATTTTACCTTCAGAATCAATTTTTTGCTCTAAATTCTCTGCGCTTATATCCAAAACAACGTCTGTTATTCCATAATTTAACCAAATTTCAGGCATAATTCATACATAATACAAACCAAAATAAATCCAGTGTAGTTAATTTTGGTATGGAATTTGTTAAAGAGTTTGCAACCTTTTTGCATCAAAATAACATAATAAAATTTGGGGACTTCACACTTTCAAGTGGAAAAAAGAGTTCATACTATGTAGATTTAAGGTTAGTTCCAAGCTATCCACATGAATTTAGAAAAATGGTGAAATATCTTGAAAATGAAATTGCAGAAAATATTGGATTAGATAAATTTGATTCTATTGTGTCAGTACCAACGGGAGGTTTAGTAATTGCATCAGCATTGGCTATAGAAACTATAAAACCACTAATCTATGTAAGAAGTAAACCAAAAGATTATGGTACTTCAAAATCTGTTGAAGGAAAAATTCATGAAGGAATGAAAGTTGTCATGATTGATGATGTTGCAACTACGGGTGGTTCAGTTGTAAATGCAATTAAATCATTAAAAGAAGTAAATATTTCTGTAAAAGATGCATATGTAATTGTTAATAGAATGGAAGGAGCAGATGAAGCTTTGTCTGAATTAGGAGTAACGATGCATTCAATTCTAAATATTCTACAAATTACAGAAGTATTATATGAACAAAATCTTGTAGATAAGAATATTTTAGAAAAAGTAAAAAATCAAATCGGCAAATAAGTTTTGGCAGCTCAGACAAATGCCTTCCAATCATCATTCAGATATAACTCTGATTCTTCATTGCAGCCAGTAAATTTTGGGTTTGCTTATTTTAAAACTAATGGAAATTAATGGGCCCGAAGGGCTTCGATCCCTTGGCTCACCGGTTATGAGCCGGTTACTCTACCAAGCTGAGTTACGGGCCCCAAGCAAATGAATTTTTTCTCAGATATAAAATGTTATGAGATTAACAGTATTCTTCATAACAACTATCAAGCAACAAGTTTTGTGCAGAAATAGATTTATCTGCAATTTCAACCAAGTTAGTTGAATCAGTTGAAGATTTTTCCAAGATATTCCTCCATGATGCAGCATGTCTAACATCAGCTTCAGTATGGAGTTTGAAGTATTCTGTTGCTTCCTCATTGGTTATTCCATAGAATTCTGCTAATCCATCAAGTTTTGTTTGACTGATTTTGGGGATTTCTTTTTCAAAAGCATACATAGCACATGCACCACCTTCATAGGTATTCATTAAATCATCTAAATCAGAGATAGCTTTATTGGTTTTAGTTAATCCAGTGTATGAAATTAGTTCATCTTCAGATACACCGAGTTCTCCTGCAAAACTGATCCATGGTTTTACATGATCAGATTCTTCTTGTTGGTTTGCAATTAATTCACTAACTGCAGAATCAGGTGCTTTTTCAATAATTGGAGTCATAAAAGATGGAACTGCTTTTACAAGTTGAAAGTATTCTTTAGAATAACCTGCTAAAGATTCCTGTGTTAATTTTCCATCAGACCACATCTGATAGAATGGATGTTTAAGTAAACTTCTTTCATCAATCATTTCATCAATTCTTTTTATCATATTCATATTTCATCTCCAAATCTGCCAATAAAAAATCTTTGTGGTTTACAAAAGATTTTATGGTCAAAACACTGAATTTTCTTGGGTTCCAGTGGTGTAGACCGGTCAAGCATTTTGCCCTTTCAAGGCAAAGATCCCGGGTTCAAAATCTAACGATGAAAATCCCGGCTGGAGCACCAAGATTTATTTACTAATAACAAAATTTTTTGATCAGACCATTTTGGATAGAAAAAATATTGAAGTAAATCCATTACTCGAAACCTATGGTAAGTATATCAAAAAAATAGATCAGGCTTTAGAAAAAGAATTATCTCTTTATTCAGAATCAGAATTCATTGAACCACTAAAGTATTCCTTAGATGGCGGAAAACGAATCAGACCAATTATTTTGACTTTAGCTGCTGAATGTGTGGGTAAAATTGATGAAAATGTATTTGCAGCATCTTGTGCTGTTGAGTTTTTGCATATGGAATCAATAATTCACGATGATATTATCGATAATGAAACTATGAGAAGGCAAAAGGATCCATTTCATATTAAATTTGGATACAATACAAGTGTCCTAACAGGAGATTTTGTTCTAGGATTAATTCTTGCAATATCTTCTAGATTAGATAATGCCAGAATTACAAAAGATTTGGCCACCACTGCTATGTTAATGAGTGAAGGAGAAATGATTGAAAGCAGACTAGAGACTAGTGAGGATGTTACATTTGATGATTATCTCAAAGTAATTGAATACAAGACAGCAACAGCGTTTGAAGTTGCAGCTAGAGCAGGTGCAATTATTGTAAATGGAACAGAAGACCAAATTGAAGCATTAACTGGATATGGTAAAAATATCGGAATTGCATATCAAATTAGAGATGATTTGTTAGATTGGAAAAATGAAGATAAATTGTTTAATCTTTTAATTAAGAAAAGCTCAGACCCAAGAGATGTATTTGATAAAATGGAAGATATGCTAAAAGAGTATTCTGAAAGAGCAAGAAGTAGTTTGAGAAAGCTTCCAGACAATAATGCAAAAATAAATCTAGATAATTTAATTAAATTTACTTCGTTTAAGGCATAAGACCCAAACTAATTACTGGTGTTGCTAATTCTACAAATTTAAGCAATGGTTCTGGATATACACCAAATCCTATCAAGAAGATTGTTGAGAAAATCATAACAGCCATAATTGATTTTGGTTCTGCAATTCTCTTTTCTGTTTCTCCTTCAAAGTACATCTTTCTTGTAATCCAACCATAGTAAGCAAGTGATAATGCACTGTTAAGAACACCAGCAATTGCAAGCCATGGTGCCCACCATAATGCAGAACCAGCATCTAATGCACTACCAAATAACATCAATTTACTCCAAAATCCTGAAAGTGGTGGAACACCAGCCAATGCAAATAAAGCGATAACCAAGCCTAGAGCAGTAATTGGCATTCGTCTTCCAAGTCCTTGTAGTTTATCGATATGAGTAACAGCAAGAGTTGTAACAATTCCTGCAATTGCAATAAAGGCTGCAGCCTTCATTACTGCGTGATTCATAATGTGATACAAAGAGCCTTGTAAGCCAAGAGAACTGTATGGTGCAACTGCCAGTCCAATCAAAATGTATCCAGCATGTGCAATACTAGAATACGCCAACATTCTAGAGATGTTCTTTTGCATAATTGCAGCAATATTACCAATGGTCATTGTCATTACTGCAATAATTCCAAGTGCTAATGTCCAATCAAGATGTAAAACAACCATTCCAAGAACTACAATTCTTATTGTTGCAGCAAATCCTGCTTTTTTTGTTGCAGCTGCAAGAAGTGCAGTGATTGGTGATGGTGCACCTTCATAAGTATCAGGAAGCCATTGATGGAAAGGTACAAGTCCCATTTTGAATCCGAATCCTGCAATAAACATTCCAACAGAAAGTAATGCAAGTGGCAATAGAGAAGGATCAAGTGTAGAATAACCTTGTATTACTTCGCCAATATTTGTAGAACCAGTTAATCCATATGAAATTGAAATTCCGTAAACTATGATTGCAGAAGATAATGCACCAAACAAGAAATATTTTAGAGCAGCCTCATTTGAGCTTGGGTTCTTTTTCATAAATCCAACCAAAATGTATGTTGGAATACTCATTAATTCCCATGCAACAAACAACATTACCAAGTCAGTAGAATATGCTACTAACACCATACCAATTGTTGCCAGTAAAATTAGAGAATAGTATACAGCAGGAGAGTTATGTTTTCTCATGTAATTAAAAGAGCCAACAGTTGTGAACAAAGCAACAACTAGCATTGCTATTGCAAAGAATCCACCAAATGCATCATCAACTAATACATCTTCCGAGAAAAGAGCTGCTGTTGCTACATTATCATTGATGAATTGATATCCAACATATCCCATGGACACAATTAATGCTGCAAAGGCAATTACAGCATAAAACGAGTTAGAACCTTGTTCTTTTCTTGCAATACTAATGATTGGAAGAATAATTCCAACGGTTCCTAGAATTGCCATTATTACCAATGGGGTAGAAGTAATCTCTAACATCTCATATCACCTATATCAACAATATCAGGACTAAGAATAGTAATCCTGCTCCAAATACAAATAGATATGATTGTGAAACACCAGTTTGAGTTCCTTGTACAACTCTTGCACTCCATAAAACTGCTTTTTGGAATCCATCGTTCATACCGTAATCGATAGCTGTCTTTTCAAAGTATCTGAATACACCTCTTGCCAACCATAATGGTGTTGTAACAAAGCACCAGTATATGACGGCATTAAGATACCATCTGTTTAAGAGAAGTTTATGAAATGAATAAAAGACAATGTTAGAATTTACAAATTTCACAGGATCAACCCATCTACCAATATAGAAGATGTAACCTAATCCGGCACCTATTGCAAACGCTGCTAATGAAGAACCAACTGCAACAGGATTAAGTCCTTGTAAGAATTCTGGTAGAATTGATGCCTCTACGACATGATGTTCAGTGTGAATACCAAAAGAATTTTCAAGATAGTCTACAAACGTATGGTGAAGTCCTTCTTCGAATGATAATCCAATAAGACCAATCCCAATAGTAAGAACTGCAAGAATTCCATATGGAATCCACATTGATATTGGTGCTTCATGAATATGATGTCCTTCTTCTTCCATCTTTTCGATGTGTTTGCTCTTCTTTCCAAAGAAAACCATTCCCATCATTCTCATAGTATAGAAAGCGGTAATGACTGCAGTTAATACAGCAATTGCATATAACGGCATTGCCCATTCATTTCCAGATTCATAGACTGCAGCAAAGATTGCATCCTTACTCCAGAAACCTGTTGTGATAAATGGTGCACCCATCAAACCAAGACCAGCTGCCCACATGAATGCATATGTTTTCTTCATCTGTTTTCGTAAACCGCCCATATCTGTCATAAATCTAGAACCAACTACATGCAACAGAGAACCTGCTGCCATGAATAATGAAGCTTTGAACATTGCGTGAGAAATTAAATGGAAGAATCCTGCAGTATAACCATCAACATATTGGTAAGATAATCCTGCAACACCTAATGCCATCATCATATAACCAATTTGAGAACCAGTAGAATAAGCAAGGACTTTCTTTATTTCAGGATTGACCATTCCTTGTGTTGCAAGTAACAGTGCTGTAATTGCGCCAACCCAAGCAATAATCTCAAAGAATTGATCTGCAAGAATTCCTGCTGCTCCTAATGCAAATACAAGAGGACCTATTCTTGCAACTAAAAATACACCTGCCTTAACCATAGTAGCTGCGTGAATCAATGCAGATACAGCAGTAGGACCAGTCATTGCTTCTAACAACCATTCATTTAGTGGGAATTGTGCCGATTTTCCTACAGCTCCTCCAAAGATTAAGACAAATGCAGGAACCAAAAGTCCTTGAGAGGCCATTGTAACTGCCCAGTCTGTATCTCCGATTAATTCTTTGAATCCAAAAGTACCTGCATACAAAAATATCAAAAGCATACCTGCAATCATCATTACGTCACCAACTTTGGTCATGATGAATGCCTTCATACCAGCATGAGTTGGAGAATAGTAATCTAACATACCAAGAACAGTACGTCCTTCAGTACCAACATGATCTTTCTTCTTATCACGATACCAAAAGCTGATCAATGCATATGACGCAAGACCTACACCTTCCCATCCAAAGAATACTTGAAGTAAGTTATCAGATAATACAATCAATTGCATTGAACCAATGAAGAACATCATCCAGAACCAGAATCTTGTAATGTCTTTATCGCCTTTCATGTATCCTGTACTGTAAATCAAAATGAGGAATGAAATCCAGCCAACAACATTTGACATTATAATAGAGAGTGGATCTGCCAAGACACCAGCTTTGAGACCAAGTGACTCTATCCACGGAATTTGATTATGTATTTCACCTGCCTCTAAAGCAATTGGAATCATTGATGCTGCAGATAATGTACTCATCAAAGCAAATCCAACAGCAAAATAACCAGTTGCATGTTTTGAAAAGTTACTAGTTACGTTTTTTGATAATTTAGCAATTCCAGGAATAATTAGAGCTGCTACAAATGGAAGAATCCAAACCAACCAAGCACTTGTTGCTCCAATTTCAAATCCCATTAATTCAGTTGCCATAGTCTAAACTCCTAACACTCCATTCATGTACGGCATTATTGTTTTATAGAAAATATCTGGATAAATTCCCAGTACAATAGAAAATCCTGCCAACACCATCATTGGTGCAGTCATATACCAACTTCCTTCTTTCACATTTTCAAGATGTTCAGGAGTTTTGCCAAAGAATACACGTTTTAACATCCAGAGAAGATAAGACATTGTAAGAACAGTTGCAACAAGACCTAATCCGAATCCTATTGCTCTAAGAGTAGAACCTTCTTCAAGTGCAGTCTCTAATGCACCAGCAAAGAGAATCCATTCTCCCATGAAACCACTAGTTGGTGGTATACCCATTATTGTCAATGCACCTATCACTGCACATACTGCTGTAATTGGCATCTTTCCAGCCAATCCTCCAAGTTTAGAGATACTTCTAGTTCCAACTTTAACGATAATAATTCCAGCCATCATGAAGAGTATGCCTTTTCCAATAGCGTGTGTTACATACATCATCTCTGCACCTGTAAGACCAAGTACAGAAATTGTACCAATACCAAACAAGAGATAACCCATTTGGCTTATACTAGAATAAGCAAGAAGACGTTTCAAGTCATCTTGCATAAGTGCCATTGCACCACCATAAATCATTGTAACAAGTCCCCAAATGTAGAACCATATTGATAAGTCAGCAAATGTCGCAGGTAAGAATTCGACAATTAATCTAAAAATACCATAAGCACCAATTCCGATCATGGCTGGAGACAATAATGCACTGATTGGTGTTGGTGCAGCACCGTGGACATATGGAAGCCAAATGTGGAACATGAAGACTGCAAGTTTAACACCAAGACCTAATGCAATTGCAACAGCAGAAATCATTGCAATGTCTTGAGGAATTTCTGATTCATTAATATCTGCAAAGTCAAAACTTCCAACGGTGAAACCAATCATCAAAAAGCCCAATAGTAAAACAACTGCACCTGCATGAGTCCAAAACAAGAACATCAAGCCAATCTTTCTTCTATTACCTGCACCCCAAAGAGCAACTAAGAAGAAACCTGGAACTAACATTATTTCAAAGAATACAAAGAATTCAATCAGATTTGTTGCAAGAACTGTTCCAAGCATTCCCATTGCAAAGAGAAGATAAAGTGCAAAGTAGAGTCCTGATTTAGCATTTACATAATTTGTAAGAGCAGATGATTCAACTACTGAAGTTTGTCCGCTTCCAGATGGATTGATGTTTTGTTCTTCTTCGAATTGATGATGAAATATGTGAAGCATGTATGGTTTCGAGTAAAGCACCAATATTGTAGATAGAACATAAATCATTATTGCAAAGGGTGATGCTAAACCATCCATCAAGAAACCAAACTCACCAAACTGACTTGTCCATGGATAATGTTCTTCTACGGTTCCAGAAAGTGCTGCATCAATTATTAGAATTGTTGTGTAAAGTAGAATTGCAAATGTAAACCACATTGCAGGCGTAGGACCTGCCTTTCTTCCAATAATGTATGCTACAGGAGCTAATAGCAAAGGCAGTATGACTGCCTGTAATAATGCATATTCCATTATCCTTTCAAACTCCTAAAGTCTGCAATATCGACATTTTGATACATACGGTAAGCTACGATAATTAATGAAAGTCCAACTGCAACTTCTGCAGCTGCAATTGCAATTGAGAATAAAGCCAAAGTCTGACCACCGCTATGAGGTAAGAATCGACCAAATGCAACAAGATTAAGGTTTGCAGCATTAATGATAATTTCAACTGCAAATAACATTCGAATAAAATTACGTTTTACTGCAAGACCATAAATGCCTATGCCCAATAAAGCAACAGATACAAGTGTAAAATCAATTAGTTCGCTGGTCATTCTCCACATCCTCTCGTCTAGCTAAAACTAATGCTCCAGTTACAGAACCTGCTAAAATCAATCCCATCAAAATCAATACAGGCCAATAATATGTTACAAAGTCTGTACCAATATCTCTAAAATCAACTGCAGGTTCATCAGTAGTTATTGTTTTAATTCCAGAGTCTATGAATACAGAACCTAATGCTACCATCACTATTAACATCAATCCAATTCCTGCAAACTTTCTTCTTCTATCTTCAATTTTTTTGAAGATGAGTTCTCTTTTTACTAACATTACAGTAAACAAAATTAAAACAGCGATGGACCCAACATAGACTGCTAGTTGGAACAACGCAACAAATGGTGCATCTAATAATAAGTAAAATCCAGCAACACCACCAAGTGTTCCCATCAAAGCAATTGAGCCATAAATTAATGATCTCATTTCAAGTGCAGCAATTGCAGAACCAATTGTAATTACAGTTAATGCAAGAAATACAGCATCAGCCATGTGATGCACCTCTATCAGTGATTTTGATTTCACTGTCTTGTTGAACGTATGGTTTTACCTGAAGTTGTGCAGGAGTATAGATTAATCCCTCTTTGGAAAATGAAGAAAGTTCATAGTCATTAGTCATGTAAAGTGCATAAAATGGACATGCATCAACACAAAGACCACAAAAAACACATTTGCCGTAATCAATCTGAGGCATGATTGCTTTTTTGTTTTGTTTATGTTCTTCTGGAACTTTTACCATTGCAATTGCTTCAGCAACACCTTCACATGCAATAGAGCATAATTGACAACCAGTACAATGATCATGAAATAATAGATGACGTCCCTTTAGTCCAGCAATTCCAACGCCAGTTGAAGGATCAAATTGATATCCATCACCAACAAACTTTAGTTTCTCTTCAGGATAACGAAGTGTAAATCGCTTTATTGCAAGATGTTTGATTCCAGAATTTAATGCACGTATGATACCTGTAGCAGTTCCCATTATTGTAATCCTCCAGGTCCCAACACTCCAGCGTAAAGCAAGCCTAGTGCAATAAAGATGTTAACGAAAGCAAGTCCAATAAGTTTAGTCCAACCAAGATTCAACAACAGATCAACTCTAACTCTTGGGAACACACCTCTTGGCAATAAAATAAAGAAGATTACTCCAACAGTTTTGAGAACAAACCAAAGTGCACCATTAAGCATTTCTTGTGTAAATAATGGTAATCCAGGAATCTTTGCAGTAACAGGGCCCATTTCAATTCCATCAGTAAGAATTTCAGCTGGGAATGGAGGTACAACCATTGGACCATGCCAACCAGCAAGGAACAAAACAACAAACAATGCAGCAAATGCATAAAGTTTCAGATAGGTTCCTAATTGAACAAGTCCATACATCATTCCAGAAAATTCTGTTAACCAACCAGCTACAATTTCACTTTCTGCTTCTGGTAAATCAAATGGAATTCTTTCTAATTCTGCAAGCATTGTGATAAAAAATACAATAGCCCCAACTGGTAAAAATACAATCCATGGAAAACTAGACTGACTTGCTGCAATTTCAGACAAGTTTAGAGTTCCAGTTAGTATAACAACGCCTAACAAAGACAAGATTAGTGGGATTTCAAATGAAACCATTTGGAATAAGGCTCTGATACCTCCAATGAAGGGATACTTGCTGTTTGCAGACCAGGCAGAAAGAATAGTAATGATTGGGAAGAATCCAATTACTGCAAATACTGCAAGTAATCCTAAATCTACATCTGCAACTACCCAACCAGGAGCTACAGGAATTAATGCAACAAATGCAGCTGCAGTTGCAACAAAGAGTACTGGCGCTGCCCAGAAAATTGGTTTATCAGCTTTTGCAGGAATAATAATTTCTTTAGAAATTAATTTTAGTCCATCACCCATTAATTGTAAAATACCTTCAACTTTTCCACAGTAGAATGGACCAACTCTTAGTTGTAATTTTGCAAGCATCTTTCTTTCAACAAAAATTGTTCCAGCAGCAAGTAATGCAGCAAAACCAAATCCAGGAAATGCCATTATTCTAAACATATCAGTTGCCATAAACGCATGAACTATAGGAAGAACACGTGAAGGATCTGCTAACCAAGTAAATGCAAGAAATGGTGTAAGTAACTCACCATCAATTACAGGCATTTCAATTACAAATAAGACCATCATAACTGCTGGAATACCAATCAATACCATTAGTAACAAAGCCCAGAAAGCATTATCAAATAACGATTTGATAAATTCACTTAGTTTGAATTTTGGTGCAATAACTGACATTTACCTATCTGCCTCCACTGGCCAATAATTTAGACTCCAATAAACAGATGGCATGTTACCAAGTTTTTCACCTTTGAGAAGATATGGTAATGCAATCAAGTTTCTAAAGGAAGGAACACTCATCTTTAATCTGTATGGTTCAGGTTTAGCATCAGAGACAATATAGTAACCTAAAGAACCCCTACCAGATTCTACACGTTTGTATACTGAATCAAATACTTTACCTTTTGGATTTGGTTTTAGTTTAACTCTAACAGAACCAGATTTTGGCATTTTTTGTAATGCTTGTTTAA
>JADHUF010000013.1 GCA_016784625.1 Candidatus Nitrosopumilus sp.
AATACTTTACCTTTTGGATTTGGTTTTAGTTTAACTCTAACAGAACCAGATTTTGGCATTTTTTGTAATGCTTGTTTAATGATATTGCAGCTTTCCATCATATCAAGCCATGGAATTTTAGATCTTGCATAAGCATCACCTTCTTTCATCACGTTGGTGTGAATGTCTAATTCATCATAAACATCATAGGGCTCTTTCTTTCTTAGATCAAAATCAACACCACTTGCACGAAGTACAGAACCAGTTGTTCCAAGTCTAATTGCATCTTGACGTGATAGTACACCAGTATCTTGAGTTCTTGAAATCAGAATTGGGTTATCATAAAATACTGCAGCATATTCTTTGATACGTTTTTCAAAATAGTTAACTTGACGTAAGCAAACTTCTTCAAAGTTTGGTGGTAAATCATTTCTAACTCCACCAGGAACAAAATGTGCATGTGTTACTCTTGCACCAGTCATTTTTTCCATAAGATCAATTAAGAGTTCACGATCACCTGCAGGCCACATAAACATTGTAGAATGTCCTAAGAATATTCCGTAAATTGCAAGCCAATACATTATGTAGATACATCTGTTTAGTTCAGATGCAATAACTCTAACATATTTTGCACGTTCTGGAACTTCAATACCAAGAAGTTCTTCAACTCCTAAGACATATGGATAAAGTACATTACATGAATCGTGAATTACTGGTCGTTCTAAGTGAGGAATATTTAGAATATAGTTTCTGTATTCTGCCATTTTTTCTTCTCCACGGTGGACATATCCAGGATCAGGATCACATGCAACAATATAATCACCATCAATTTGTACAATGAGTCTCATGTGACCAGAACCTGGGTGTTGTGGTCCAACGTTGAGAGTCATGATTCTCTCATCAACTTTTTGAAGTCCTAATCCTGGTGGTAACCAATTTGATGATGGTTTATCTATCTGTATTTCTGATGTTACCGGTAATTTTGTAGCCATCTCTATCTTCCCTTTATTGTAAAGTCCTTTCTAAGTGGAGGTAGATCTGCCCAATCTTCTGGCAAAAGTAATCTTCTATTATCAGGATGACCTTCAAAGTAAACACCAAACATTTCAAAAACTTCTCTTTCATGAAACTCAACACTGTAAAATACATCTCTAAGAGTAGGAAGTTTTGTCGCATCATTTCCAGGGATTGGATTTTCTTCTCGTTGCGCTCGAGTAGATAAAGCAAGAATCTGTCTTGCTAATGAAGGATCAGAGTAAGAACCAATATGATAAACAACTTCAATTTCTTTGTCTTGTGGATAATCCACACCTGAAACAGACTCTACATGATCATAGTTTAATGCATCACGAATGAATTCTGCCACATCATGCACATTTTCTCGACTAACACTAATTCCAATTCTATCTTCTTTTACAAATGTGACTTGAATTTTATCACCAAATTTTTCAGTTATTTTATCAGATATTCCTTTTTCAAATGCAGGTAATTCTACTGGTTTGTTTTCAGGTTTTTTTGCTACCGGTTTAGCTGCAGGTGTTTCTTCAGGTTTTGCATCTACAGGTTTTTCAGAATCAGAACTCATTATACAAACGTCCTAGCCTTCATTCTCTTGATTTTCTCTTGCAGTAAAATACATCCTTGGATAAGAGTTTCAGGTCTAGGTGGACAACCTGGAACATAGACATCAACTGGAATGACTCCATCAATTCCTGGAAGTACATTGTATGAATCAAAATACAATCCTCCAGTAATTGCACAAGCTCCCATAGCAATTACATACTTTGGTTCTGGCATTTGATCATAAACTAATCTAAGACGTGGTGCCATTTTTCTTGTAATAGTTCCTTGAACAACAATTAGATCACACTGTCGAAGTGATCCAAATGCTTCAATGATACCAAATCTTTCAACATCATATCTAGGACTAGATGCTGCACCAAATTCAACACTGCAACAAGCTGTTTCAATGTGGACAGGCCAGAGTGACCAAATTCTACCCCAGTTGATGGCGTAGCCCAGCGGTTTACCGATTGCTCTTTCTAAAATATCTCCTAACTTACCTACAAAGACATTTGCGTTTTCTGGTGTTACTAAGTCTTTAAGCAATCTTATTCACTATCCTCATAAATACAATTTATATAAAAAACTACCATATTCTTCTTCTCCCAGATTGATACAGTGCAAATGCCATTGCTCCAAACATTATAGCTAAAAATCCCATCATTGGTAAAGTTGCACTCTTTGGAAGTTCTAAAAGAGCACTTCCCCATGCATACAAGAAAATTGCCATGACATCAAAGACAACAAACATCAGAATGTAAGGATAATACTGCATCATAAAGTGAGTTCGTCCTTCCCCTGATGGAACTTGACCACATTCCATTGGCAAAAATTTAACAGGATTACTTCGTTTTCTTGGTGAAATCATTCTTGAAATAATTAGTGCAGGTGCCATCGCTACTATACCAAAGGCAAACATCAATACTACAGTACTGTAATTGCCCGCTAATTCCCCGACCAATTTAGCTTTTTGACCGAATTTTTGTATAAAAAGGTATGCTTCCTTTTTTCGATCAAATTTTAGAAAAAAATGATTTTTGTAAACTACTTAATAGGATAATATCAAAAATTGATCATGTCATTGAATGTTGGAGATATTGCTCCAAACTTTGAACTTCCAGATACAGAATTGAAGATGAGGACTATGGATGAATTTAAAGGAGGAAAAATTGTATTATCATTTATCGTAGCTGCTAGTTCTCCAGTTTGTGAAGTTGAACTATGTACATTTAGAGACTCTTGGCAAGAAATTTCAGATCTTGGTGCAAAAATAGTATCAATTAGTAATGATGGTCCATTTGCAAACAAAGCATTTGCAGAAAAACATAACTTCAATTTTCCATTATTAGGTGATTACACCAGTAAAACAATTCGTGATTATGGCATATTGATGCCAGATTTACTTCACATCAAAGATTACAATGCTGCAAAACGTTCTGTATTCATAATTATGGAAGATGGAAAAATTGGTTACAAATGGGTTTCAGAAGATCCATTAAAAGAACCAAACTATGAAGAAATTAAAAATTTCTTAAAATAAAAAATTATTCTATATCTGCAATAACGTCGCCTTTGGCAACTGATCCTGCTTCTTTTACTTTGATTGATTTTACAACACCATCTTTGTGTGCTTTAATGGCAACTTGCATTTTCATAGATTCCAAAGTACAAACAACATCTCCTTTCTTTACAGAATCCCCATCAGCAACTGCAATTGATACAACCTTTCCAGGAATTTGGCTTTTCAAACCTAATTGTGCACTACCAGCACCACCTTCACCAGAATTTTTGTAAACAATTTCATCAAAATGAGTATTAGTGTTTATTATAATTGGAACATTATCAATTACAAGATTCATTTCATTCGTAGATTGTTCAAGATATTTTGCTCTGTGATATTTTTGGTCTAAAATAAATTCAATTCCTTTTGAACTCATATTAATAATTTTTAAGTTATGTTCATTATCATTAATTTTGATTACATATTCATTATTACCAAGATTTTGTATTATCTTTCCTTCAAATGATTTTTCAATATCAGGTATTTTATAATCCATAATTCATCAATCCAATTTATTTTTCCAATTTGAGTTATTGTTAGCATTGTTTTGTACACGACTCTTAAAGTATTCAGAATAAATTATCGCAGCAGCCAAAGCTGCTTCACTTTTCTCTTCTTTTTCTTTCTTAAGATCTTCAGTTAATCTATCAATCATACCATGACGCTTTAGAAAATCAGTAGATAATTCTCCATTTTTGTATTCATCGGAGTTTAGAATTGTTTTGTATAGAGGAATTGAAGTTTCCACTCCTTGAATATAAAAGTCATTTAATGCAGAAAGCATTCTAGTTCTAGATTCTTCAAATGTTTGACCCCATGTACAGAGTTTTGCCATAAGTGAGTCATAAAATGGAGAAACTGCGCATCCTGGATATAGATAAGTGTCACATCTAACACTTGGTCCAGCTGGAATTGTTACATCTGGAATAGGACCAGTAGAAGGAGCAAAGTCCAAGAATGTATCTTCTGCATTAATTCTACATTCAATTGCATAACCATTCATTTTGAGGTCACTTTGTTTGAATGGTAATGGTTCTCCATTTGCAATATCTATCTGAAGTTTTACAAAGTCTAATCCAGAAACCAATTCAGAAATTGGATGTTCTACTTGTAATCTTGCATTAATTTCTATGAAGTAGAATTCACCATTATCAGCCCTTAGAAATTCTGCAGTTCCCAGGTTAGTATAATCAACTGCTTCTGCTGCATTAACAACTATTTCACCAATTTCTTCTCTTTTTTTGTCATCTACTACAGGAGATGGTGTTTGCTCAATTAATTTTTGATTACGTCTTTGAATTGAGCATTCTCTCTCAAAGATGTGAACTGCATTACCATGTTTATCTCTACACATCTGATATTCAATGTGTCGAGTTTTTTCAAGAAATTTTTCTACAAGAATTGCGGATTTTCCTACTGATGCCATTGATTCGCCTGTAACAGATTCATAACCATCTCGCAATTCTTTATCATTAGTTACTATTCTAATTCCACGACCACCACCACCATAAACTGATTTTAACATTACAGGATAACCAATATCATTTGCAATTTTTTCTGCATCATTAGCATCTTTTACTAAACCAGGACTTCCAGGAACAGTTGGAACTTTAGCTTTTAACATTGCAGCTTTACATTTCATTTTGTCACCACAAAGATCCATTGAATCTGCAGATGGACCAATAAAATTAATTTTATTTTTTTCGCACAGTCTTGCAAAATCATCGTTTTCTGAAAGAAAACCATAACCTGGATGAACAGCATCTGTACCAGTTGACAACATAACTTCTAGAATTTTTTCTTGATTAAGATATGATTTTGCAGGAGCTGCCTCACCAATGTGATATGCTTCAGAAGCTTGTTTGACATGCATAGAATTGCGATCTTCATCAGAATAAACTGCAACTGTTTTGATTCCAAGTGCCTTACATGTTCTAATTACACGTAAAGCAATTTCCCCTCTGTTTGCGATAAGTACTTTTTCAATCATTGTTAATCATAAATTGATATTTCCATGTTTCCTAGGTAGTTGCTTTTCTCTTTTGTTTGCAAGCATTTCTAGAGCTTTAATCAACATAGGTCTTGTTTCGGCAGGATCAATTACATTATCAACAGTTCCGTGAGATGCTGCAACGTAAGGATTTTCAAATTTTTCTGTAAATTCATCGATTAATTCTTTTTTAAGAGATTCAGGATCTTTAGAGTCTGCAAGGTCTTTTCTGTACATAATTTTTACAGCGGCTTCTCCACCTAAAACAGCACATCTAGCAGTTGGCCACGCATAATTAATGTCAGTTCTAAGATTTTTACTTCCCATTGCAATGTATGCACCACCATATGCTTTGCCAATTACCAATGTGATTCTTGGAACAGTAGCTTCACAATATGCATAAAGTAACTTACTTCCATGTCTAATGATTCCAGCGTGTTCTTGATTAGAACCAGGCATGTAACCCGGAGTATCTACTAAAGTGATAAGTGGTATGTTAAAGGAATCACAAAATCGGATAAATCGTGCTGCTTTGTTTGATGAATCAATATCAAGTGCACCTGCAAGATACATAGGATTGTTTGCAATAATTCCTACAACTTGTCCATTCATTCTTCCATAACCAACTACAATATTTGGTGCAAACAACTCATGCACTTCAAAGAATTCATGATTATCAACAATTGAGTTAATGATATCTTTCATATCATAAGGTTGCAAAGGATTTTCTGGAATGATATTGATCAAATTATGATCCATTCTATTTGGATCATCATCAGTTGTAATTCTAGGTGGTGCTTCAGTATTATTTTGAGGAAGATATGAGATTAATTTTTTGATATAGTCCATACATTCGTATTCATTTTGTGCAAGAAAATGTGCAACACCACTTTTTGAAGCATGTGTATTAGCTCCACCAAGATCATCAAAGGAAATATCTTCACCTATTACAGTCTTGACTACATCAGGTCCTGTTACAAACATAGTTCCTACTTTATCTACCATGATAACAAAGTCAGTCATTGCAGGTGAGTATACAGAACCACCAGCTGATGGACCAATACTTGCTGTAATTTGTGGAATTACTCCAGAAGCTAATTGATTATGATAAAAAATATCTGCAAATCCATCAAGACTCATGATTCCTTCTTGAATTCTAGCACCGCCAGAATCCATTATACCAATAATTGGACATCCTGTTTTTACAGCATGATCCATTAGTTTAGTAATTTTTTTAGCCCCCATCTTACTTAATGTTCCACCAAGTACAGTAAAGTCATAAGCAAAAACAAAGATTTGTCTACCATTTACACTTCCATATCCACCAACTACACCATCTGTAAAAAATTTCTTTTTCTGCATATCATATTCATAATAATGATGTGTAACTAATGGATCAATTTCGGTAAAAGTACCTTCATCAAGTAAAAGATTGATTCTTTCACGTGCAGTTAATTTGCCTTTATCATGTTGAGCCTTGATTCTATCTTGGCCCCCTCCTTGTAATGCTGTGTTATTCTTTTTAGTATATCCTTCAATCTTTTCAGAATGCATAACAGTAATCTAAAGCAAGAGGGTTTCCTATATTAATTTAGTTTGGTGATATCAACATTATCAAATTTTTACAAAAATTCAAGGATCATTGTTTATTTTTGAAATTTATGAGTTTAGAATTGGAAATTTCTTTTTTGCGGATTTTTGATAAGAATTTAAAGCATCTTTTTCTTCACTACATTTTTTACATATGCATAATTGAGACACATTTGGAATATCACAATTTTCCTGAAATTCACATTGAGGACACCCAGCAGAAGCATTACACACTAAACATCGTAATTCATTAATTTCAGCACATTTTTCATGTTTAACACCTAATCCTTTTGCCCACAATCCAATCTCGTTGACTTCAATTTTTTCATTACATACAATACAAGTTCCTGGAAACTTCATAGGAATTTTTCTCCAACTCATTAGATTAGTTCAATCTCCTTTTCTATAATATCACCAAAAGTTTCTTCTAGTTCTAATTCTAGTGTTTTATTTTTAATGCAAAATAAAACATAAGGCAAACAAAGTGTTACAAAAGCACTAGACGACACATGTAATTTTTTTGCCATAATAGATGATAATGATTTTATTTTCTTTCCATCCCAACGAATTCTATTAAGTAAAGGCCAAGAAAGATTGTATTGTGCATATCTAATTCTATCATCATTTTGATATAATTCTACTAAAACATCATTAAGATAACGTAATAGTCTCCAATTCTGAGTTTTCATAATCTTACCATAAAGCATGTCAGCATTTGAGATGATTTCTAGATATTTTGCAAGTGTTGGATTATCTAGACTACTGGTGATAATACTAGAATAAAATGCATCAATCTTTTTTCTTGGATCAATTTGCATAGAATACAAAACACTTCTAGCTTCTTCAATTGAATTTGCTTTAAAGAATGCGTTTACTCCATCTTCAACATTGATATTCTCAAATGATGTTTCAGTTTGGGGATTAAATCCAGTTACTAAAGACTGAGTAAGATTAATCATTGAACGAATATCTCCATGCGATTTGTCAATAACTTTGATTAAAGATCCTGGACTTAGTTTTGCACTTTCTTTTTTTAGAATATTTTCAAGATAAACTCTCAAGAGACGTGGAGGAATTCTTTTGAAGTAAATTGTTTTAACAGCTTTTTTGATACCTTTCATTTTATCTGAGGTGTCATCATTTGCAGCAAGAACAATCGGTACTGTAGGTTCTTTTAGAATATCAACAAGAGCTGCTGCTCCACCATAGTCACTACGACCATGAATTCCATCTACCTCATCAATGAAGATCATTGGAGTTCCTAAAACACTTGCATTACCTAATACAGGTGTAAGAATTTCATTAATTCTAGATTTACTTCTAACATCACTGGCATTAAGCCCAATCATATCATATCCAAACTTTTTTGCTATGAGATAGCCCATAGTGGTTTTTCCAATTCCAGGAGGCCCAACTAAAAGAAGTGGTTTAGTACCTTTTTTCCATTTTACAAACCATTCCATTATCGCCACACGAGATTCTTCATTTCCAACCATATCAGAAATAATCTGAGGTCGATATTTTTCAGACCACATCAATTTTATCACTTGGGAAGTTTTGATTCAAACTCTGACCATTTGTTGGCATTTTGTAATTGATTGTACCAATATTGATTATAATGCTCTACAGTTAAAAATAAAAATTCTAAAAATTCTTTGTGGGAGAATCCGTCAGGCAATAATTCAAGAGTAAGACGAGCATCTTGCAAATACAAATTACTTTTTTCTAAAGTAATTTCAAATCCTTTCTTTACATCATTTGCTAATAATGAATAGTAAAGTGGCCAAGAAGGGATTTTTACAAATCCATTTTTAATAGAATCTTCAATTTCATTTCCACATCCAACACCTTCTGCAGCTCTTGCCATACCCAAGTAGAAAATTTCTCCTAATGGTCGTTCTGCTAAAGCCATATTTCGGCCAGCAGTTCCCATTACTGCACGATATTTTTTGTACGACAATGTCATTTCTTCTTCAGTAATTTCAGTTGGTTTTGATTTTAATTTTTCATCAAGGTATTGTCCTATTCTAGCATCTTTGAATCCTTCTTCAAATTCTTTTAAAACTTGTTCACCACCTTTTGAAATTTTATCTCTAGCTAATTTCAAGATATATGGATTCATTAATTTATAATCATCAAGAAATTCCAAGTCTTCATCTTTATCTACAATTCTATCCATAGGTTCGCTAAGATCAATTGCCAAGATATGTCCCTCAACCATATCTTGTTTTAATTGAGGATCATCTCTTCCAGTGTATTCTGCTGCAGCATCAAATAATCCATTAAAAACAGGAAAAGTCATTTTTACGAAATTTGAGTTTAAAATTCTAAGGACCCTATCTTTTAGAACATCAGGACTTTCTAATTTTGATTTTATAGGCTCGATTTCAGATGCATTTAGTATAATTTCAGTAGAGCCCACCTCATTACCAAATGCTTGTTGAGTAGAATTGGGATTAGTATCAGATTTTATCTCATAAAGAAGACCTTGTGCAAATCTTTCTGCAAAATTTGGAAATTCATTTTCTGTTTCTTCTTTATATTTTTTAAATAATTTGTAACCTTTTGATTTGAACAAACCTTGTTTGATTATTTGCTTACCAGGTTTTGTGCTCATTAAAGCTTCTTTACTTACAACAGATTGATCTTTGCCACTCACAAACGTAGACTTGTTTATTGTTATTTATGCTTTCAAAACAAATGTTTACTTCACTTAAATTACGAAATATCAAATATTCATTATGGAAGTGATAGAAATTCTTCGTGAAGCTTCAAATAGAATTTATGAAAATGTAAAAGATCTTGCAGGTACAGAACATGCCGCAGGAGATTTTGGTAGAGGTGCAGGAGGAGATATTTCACGAAACATAGACATTGTTGCTGAAAAAACAGTTTTAGATTATCTTAAAGAAATTAATTTTGAATGTGTTGTTTTAGGTGAAGAGTGTGGAAGAATAGAATTATCAAAGAATCCCAAAGGATACATCATTATGGATGCAATAGATGGTTCTGCTAATGCAGTACGTGGTGTTCCTTTTTTCTGCAGTTCATTAGCATTTGCAACTGAAAATAAACTGAGTTCAATTACAGATGGTGTTATCACAAATCTATCAAATGGAGAAATGTATTGGGCCTCAAAAAATAAAGGTTCATTTTTCAATGAAGAACAAATCAAAGTACACAGTAGTGAACCAATCTACAAAATAGTTGGCATCAACATATCGGGTGCAACAACAGATTTGATGAAAAGATTACATCCAATATTTGAAAACTATAATCACACAAGACATTTTGGTGCAAATGCTCTAGAAATGGCATTATTTGCAAGAGGATTAATGGATATTTTTATTGATTTGAGAGATAAAATTAGAATTCAAGACATAGCTGCAGGATATCTAATTGTAAAAGAAGCAGGAGGATTATTGTTAGATGCAGATTTGAATCCACTTGATGCTGATCTAAGTTATGATACAAGAGTTTCTTTTATTGCTGCAGCGAATCAGAAAATTCTTAATGAAATAATGTTACAGATCAAACAATGAATAGACAATCATATAAAATTAATTCATTACACAAGTAATTGTACAATTTTTTGATATTTTAGAATAATAATCGGATTTTTTGAATCAAATTATAAGAGTAATATATTTATCCAAAGTCGCGAAAAAACTCTTGTATGGTAACTGAGATGAAAGCAAAGGTCACCTATATGGAGTTATTAAAAGAAGATCTCGTAATCGTCCGATTAGTTCCAGAAAAAGGAATGCCAGAATACAAAACAGGTCAATTTCTAACTATTGGTCTTCCAATACCAGCAGAGAAAAAAATAGTACGAAGAGCATATTCAATTGCATCTCATGCAGAAAATAGAGATTATTTTGAATTTGTAATTAGATGGGTTAGAAAGCCTTTACCAGGTCGTGTGACAACTGAATTATTTTACCTAAGTGTCGGAGATGAGGTACTTTTAGGAGATCCAACAGGAGCTGCATTACAAATTAGTGAAAAGTTACCAAACGGAGAAAAAGACAATAGAAGAGTTATTTGTGTTGGTGGTGGAACAGGATTAGCACCATTTATTGCATTTGCAAAACATTTTCATGATACTAATGATAAAAGAGAAGTGATTATTTTACATGGTGCAAGTTACATTGATGAATTAAGCTATAAACGACTTTTAACAGATTTAGAAAATGAAAGTGAAAAAAGAGGACGAGATAAATGGAATTTTAGATACAGAGCTGCAATTAGCAGACCAAAAGAATTCTATAACAGATCTTGGAATGGTCACGTAGGCAGGGTAGAATCATTTTTCAAGCCTGATAAAAAAACTGAGCTATCACCAGTAGATGAGATGGTAGGCGAGAAAATAACACCAGACAACACAATCGTCTACATTTGTGGATATCAGGGAACAATTGATGGAGTGATTGAATCTCTAGGTTCGAGAGGTTTTGTCACTGAACATGAAAAAAACCCTGATGGAAGTTTTGGAATAAAGTTTGAATCCTACGGTTAGAAGTATTTTTTATAAAAATAACAAATTAATTTTTATTTTTGAGATTAGGAAATTAGTATTTATCAGATTAAACATACCTGTGGATTTTTATATTGAGGTATTTTTTCTAAAATATGGCAGAACTTAAGTGTGAAGATTACGGTTTTGAATGTGATTTTGTAGCAGAAGGCGATATGGAGAAAGTAATTGATGAGTTTAGAGCACACACTGATGAGGAACATGGAATAGACTATTCTAAGGAAGCCGTAATGCAGTTTCTCTTAAGAAAACAAGGCGTATAAGAAAATTAAGCATCTAATCTTTTCATTGTTGCTGATAAAATAGGGACTTCTTTTGTAATAATTTTTTCAACTGCAGGAACAATACCTATTCTAGCTTTAACGCTTTCTTCATAAATTTCGTAAATTTGATCTCTAAATAATAATTTGGTGCCAGGAAGTGCAGTAATTCCTTCATCAACAGTTCTAGGATCTGACAAATCTAAAACTAGTGTACCTTTTTTCTTTTCTTCCATTGCCAAATGAATTTTATCATAAGTGATTAAGAAATAATCACATGTTGTTGCAACAAAGACAATATCATATTTATCAAAACCGGCTAAAACCTCATCAAAGTCAATAGGATTACCACTTAGGAGTGTTGTAAATCCGGTTGCACGATCAATCGTTCTACTTGTAACATCAAAGGTAACATCCTTTTTCTTCAAAGCCTTTGCAACCATAGCAGCAGGCTCACCAGTACCAATAAGTAATACTTTTTTCTTGGAATCAAGTCCTGCTTTTTCATCTACCAATTTTATTGCAACATCACCAAGAGAAAGTACATCCTTTGCAATTCCTGTGGTATCTCTCATGCGCATAGCTAGTCTAATTACACTTTCAAATAATTTATTAAGAATTTTGCCAGAAACACCTGCACTTTTTGCCTTAGCTAACGATAAAATGATCTCATCAAATATGTCTTGTTTTCCTATAACCGGAGAATCTAATCCAGATGCTAAACGGAGTAGATGTAGATACACATCATCTCCTTTGTACACCTCAAGGGTTTGATCAAAATGATCAATATCATTTTGATCTAAGGAAGATAAAGGTATCCAAGTATCTTTGATTTGATTTAACACAAGAGTTTTTCCTTCAGCTCTTCTTGCATCAGGAGAATCAGAAGTTTCTACATTACTTACTAAAAAGATTTCAACTCTACTTGGTGTTTGAATGATGATACATTCATCAACACCAGGAATTTTTTTGAATTCTTCACTAGCTGCAATAACATCTTTGAAAGTAAATTTTGATAATGTGTGTAAAGGTATATTTTTGAAAGTGACTCGTGCATTCATTACATCAAAACTAATTTTACTCAAATTATCACCATTAAGATTTTACCTTGTCTCGTCCACCTTTTGCAGTTCGGAAAACATTCATTCCAATGAAAAAATTTTCATGTAATGATTTTAAATAACTAATATCATTTTTAGCATTTTTAATTTGTTTTTCTGTAGCCTCAGGATCATTTTTCAATTTTTCAAGTCTTTGATTTGCTTCTTCTAAAAAGTCATCAACTCCACGTTCGTAATTTGAAACACCACCATATTCAGGACTAAGAACATGTTCAGGAACATAATTAGGAGTTTCATCTTTGAATATCTCAGCTTTTCTTGTTATACTAGCTTCTTCTTCTGCGGAAAGGATTGGTCGTGGGAATCGGTCTTTTTTATCTAACCAAAATTCTGGTTCACCCATTTCTCGTCTAAAGATTTCCTCACCTTGTCTCTTAAACGTGTGAGCAGGACCCTTTGATTCATCTTCTTTTACTTCATCAGCAATTGCTTTGTATTCTGCTTCTGCTGCAGATTCTGCTTCTTTTCTTGCAGCTTCTGCTTTTGCAATAGCTTCTTTCACTGCAGCTTCTGCTTCTTCAGCTACTTTTGCTGTGGCATCAGCTTTTGCTGCTGCATCAGCTGCTACTTTAGATTCATCTATTGTTTTTGGAGATTCAGTTTTTGTATCTATGTCTGCTGACAGTTTTTTGGATGATGAATCTTCAGTAGATTTTACTTCTTCAGATTCTTTTTTCTCCTCAGACATCAAAATTTACTAAAGTTGCTTGAATTTTAATATTCTTGTATGAAAAACTGCTTATCATTTCTTTTTTTATTACTAGTTCTACAAGTGTCATTATTGATCGGTTGCAAAATGATTTCTAACTATATGTTGAAAAATTATGGCGCCCTCGGCGGGATTTGAACACGCGTCTCAGCCGTGACAGGGCCGAATTCTAGACCGGGCTATACTACAAGGGCACAAATAGTTTGAATCAAATTGCCAGATTAAAAGTTTCTGTCATAACAAAAAATTTTGTAAAAGACTAAATTATACACGTAAAGCATTTTTCATGAGGGTCTATGGCGCAGCCAGGTAGCGCACCGGACTTTTAATCCGGTTGTCGAGGGTCCGAATCCCTCTAGACCCGCTACTTTTCTTTATTTCATTTATTGAATTATTTCATTAACTTGTTTTTCCAAGTTGTTAATAGAAGAATTAATCTCATTTTCTCTTTTAGTAATAATTGTTCGATAATTATTGATCATTTGAATTCTATCAGAAATCATTCTTTTTTGCTCATCATACCCTGAAGAACCATATGACTTTCTATCTTTTAGAGAGGAAACAATAGTTGTAGAAGAGATAATTTTTGAGACAATTTTTGAATCAACTTTAGTATCAACAACAGATTTTTTTATTTCTGCTGAAGTTAATTTTGATATAGGTTTTTTTGATTTGTGAGCCAATTGAACTAAAATTCCTGCAATTTTATGTGTCACTCTAAATGGTATTCCTTCTAGAACTAATTTTTCAGCTATATCTAATGCAATAAGATTACTGGACTCTGTAACTTTTTTCATTTGTTTTTCATTTACTTTTAGTGTGAGAAGAATTGATTTTAAAATTAATAGTGCACTGATAGATATTTTTGATGTGGACCAAATAGATGATTTTATTTGTTGTAAATCACGTCCATAACCAGATGCGAGACCTTTGATAGTTGTTAAAATTGCAGTCAAGTTTCCAATAACTTCAGCAGTTTTACCTCTTGTTAATTCTAAAATATCCGGATTTTTCTTTTGAGGCATTACACTTGAGGGGGATGTAAATTCATCAGCAAGTTCAATAAAAGAAAATTCAGATGTAGACCAAATGACAAAATCTTCAGAGATTCTACTTAGATTAGTCATCAAAATTGCAATCATTGCAATGTATTCTGCTACAAAATCACGTGTACTTGTTGCATCAATTGAATTCTCAACAAGATCATCAAAACCTAACATCTTTGCAGTACTATGTCTATCAATTGGAATGCTTGTTCCTCCAATAGGTCCTGCACCAAGTGGACTTTGGTTTACTCGTTCAAAAGTTCCATAAAGTCGTTGAAAATCTCTAGATAAAACATCTGCATGTGCTAAAAGATAATGAGAAAATAGACCTGCTTGAGCTTGTTGAAGATGAGTATAAAGCGGCATGATTGTTTTTTGGTGGTTTTTAGCCACAGAAACAAGAGCTTCAATGGTATCTAGAAGACAATTACAAATAATGTTAATGTCATCTCGAATTTTCATTCGAATATCTAAAACAACCTGATCATTACGTGACCTTGCAGTATGCATTTTTCCTCCACTTGCCATACCAGCCTTTTTGATGACTAGTGATTCAATTAATTCGTGAATATCTTCTGCTTCAGACGATGAACTAAATTTTGTTTTTTTTAATTGCTTTAAAACCGATAAGATTTTTTTTGCATCATTTTTTGTAATAATGTTATTTTGATATAACATCAAAGTGTGAGCTTGGCTACCAATAATATCATAAAGTGCAATTTCAGAATCATCATCTATAGATGAAACATAGTCTAAAGTAATATCACTCAAATCATTACCAAGACGAGAACGATACATTACATAAGATTCTAGAATGGTTATATATAGCATCGATGCTTTTGCCGACATGAGCCAAGATATCAAACAACTTCGAGTAAAAATATTCGATAAATTATCAAAGATTGTGGATCCAGAAATCAATACATCAATTGTTGAATTAGAATTAATTGATGAGGTGGATATCAATAATGATGATGTCAAAGTTGATTTGCATCTTACTAGTCCATTCTGTCCAGCAGTATTTGGTTTTAAGATTTGTCAAGACATTCATGACAACCTTTTGACAGTAGATGGAGTAAATGATGTCAAAGTAAATGTTTCAAATCATTTTATGGCTGAACAAATTAACAATCAAGTAAACAATAGTCCAAACCCAAAAAAAGTCGGTTAGCTTCTAAATCCTAGTAAATAACCTCTAAGTAGTTGAATTCCCATTGCAGGATCAACACCTTTTGGGCATACTTGACTACAAGAACCAGCAAAATGACATCTCCATATACCATGAGATTCATCAATAATCTTTAGTCTAGAATCTTTACCTTTGTCTCTACTATCAGCAACATATCGATACGCTTGAGCTAATGCTTGAGGTCCAACAAATGAAGAATCTGTTGCCATAGTAGGACATGCTGAATTACATAAACCACATTTGATACAATTTGCAAATTGAATGTATTGTTCTACTTCCTCAGGGGATTGTAAAAATTCTTTTTCACCAGATTTCAATTCTGAATCATCTCGGATAAGATATGGTTTAATTTTTTGATGAGTGTCAAATAATCTTTCAAACTTTACTGCTAAATCACGGATAATTGGAAAATTATTCATGGGTTCAACTGTAACAACATTAGAATCTAGTTCACTAATTTTTGTAAAACATGCAAGTCTTGGTTTTCCATTAATTATCATTCCACATGAACCACATGTAGCTTGTCTACAAGAATATCGAACTGCTATAGAATGATCAAAATGTTTTTTGACTTCAAGAATTGCCTCTAGAACAGTTGTCCATCGCTCATATGGAACAGTAAACTCCATAAACATACTTGAATCATCATGTTCAGGATTGTATCTTGCAATTCTAAGTGTAATTGATTTTGTAGATGTTATCGGTGTTGATGTTTGTTCATCTGCAATACTAGATACCTGTGCCATTTCTATACCATTCCCATATTAGTCATAATAATTGTTCTTGAACCATATGCTATTAATGCAATCATTGCAACAACGCAACCATAAGAGACAGCTTTTTCGTAAATTCTTCCTTGTTTTAATTCTAATAAAATAACTCTAAGACCATTAAATCCATGGACTGAAAGTAATATGAGTATTAATTCCAACATTACAGCATATGGAACAAATTTGTAATTAGCAAGAACACTCTCAAATTCTAAAGATTCTGCAAATCCCTGCGTAAGACGCATCAAAATATGAACTGCCACTAGTGCTACTGCGGCTATAGCAGTTCCATAATGAATTTTCATAATTATACTTTCTCTCATCTTATTCACCAAACATTACCGCTAATCCATACATCATTGCAACTGCTGCGAGAACAATTGAGGAATAGATACCTATCTTGTGTCTGTAGTTTTGAGATGCTGGTTCATAAGGATAATCAGGTCTTGAAGGTTTTCCTACACCAATTCCTCCATGTCCTAACATCACTCGAACTCCATTAACAGTATGAAATACACACATTCCAATTACAATTGCTAAAATAATATGTCCCTCAATGGTTTGCGTCATTTCCATCATTTCATCCCAACCAACTTGGCCACGAAGAATATTACTTGTTTCATAAATGTGAGCTATAAAATATGCTAAAAGTCCTAATCCACTTAATCGCATTAACCAATATGCAACTCTCTCAATTCCATAACGAGTTGGATTAGCCATTCCTCCAATGCCTTCTTTATGTTCGTCTTGCGTCATCTAATACTTCCTTTCCACTGGCTGGTACTTAGTAATTGTGACTGGATGTGTTTTCATGATTGGTTCATTTGGATCATAATAAGCAAGTGTATGATGTAAAAAGTTTGTATCATCACGTTTAGGATAATCAGTTCTTGCATGTGCCCCACGAGATTCTTTTCTGTTAATTGCACCAATCAATACAATCTCAGCTACCCTGAACATAGAATCAAGTTCCATAACATTTGAAAAGTTTGTGTTATACTCTTTTGCTTGATCATCAACATGTTTCCAAGTTTGTGTTTTTAGCTCACGAATTTTCTTAAGACCTGTAATTAGATCAGTTTCATTTCTGTAGACATATGCCTTTTCATTCATAGTGTCAGTAAGTTGTTGCCTAATTTCATATGGATTTACATCACCATTTCCTCGAAAGATTCCATCATAGATTCTCTTTTCTTCTGCTTCAACTAAATGATGAGGCCAAGGAATTGATGGGATACCTTTTTGAATATACTCTGCTGCTAATTCTCCAGTAATTTTACCCCAAACTATGCATTCTGAAGTTGAATTTGCGCCTAATCGGTTAGAGCCATGAACACTATTACATGCAGCCTCACCTGCAGCCCAAACTCCTTGTATTTCTGTTGCACCTTGAATATCAGTATGAAGTCCTCCCATCATATAATGACAAACAGGTCTAACATCAAGCAATTCTTCAGCAGGATCAATACCAGAAAATTTTATAGATATTTCTCTAATTCCACCTAATTTTTCTTTAATTACTTCATCTCCAATATGTCTTAAATCAAGTTTCATACAATCAGCTCCAGTTTCATGTTTGAATCCACGACCTTCTTGAATTTCTGTCATAATTGATCTTGATACAATATCACGTGGAGCTAATTCCATTTTACTTGCAGCATAATTTTTCATAAATCTTTCACCTTTGTTATTAAGCAGATATGCACCTTCTCCTCTTGCACCTTCTGTGATCAAAATTCCAGATGGTAAAATTCCTGTTGGATGGAATTGTACAAACTCCATATCCTTTAGCGCCATACCAGCACGCAATCCCATATCCAAACCATCTGGAGTTGATGATAGAGAATAAGTTGAAAAGCTGTACAATCGTCCAGCGCCACCAGTTGCAATGATAAGAGCTTTACCTTTAATTGTGTAAAATGTACCAGAAGATAATTCTATTGCAGTAAGCCCCATGAATCGTTTTCCATCATGAATAATTGATGTTGCAAACCATTCGTTAAGATATTCAATGTTTTCATATTTCTGACATGTGTCATACAAAGTTTGCATTTCAAAGAATCCGACTTTATCTGATGCATAAGTTGCTCTTGGAAAACTGTAACCACCAAAGTTTCTCTGATCAATTCTACCATCATCTTTTCTCGACCATGGCATTCCCCAATGTTCTAATTGATAGATTTCTTTTGGCATTTCTACACAAAGTTTTTCAGCAACATCTTGGTCTGCTAGAAAATCACTTCCTTTTACAGTATCATAAATATGAGATTCAATAGTATCACCTTCATCTTCACAAATCACTGCTGCAGTTCCTCCTTCTGCAGATACAGAGTGAGAACGCATAACTTGTAATTTTGAAACAATGCCAATTTTGAGATTTGGTCCCTTTTTTGCGGCCGCTATTGCAGCTCTTAAACCAGCAAGACCAGAACCGCAAATTATTAAATCAAATTCGATAGAATCGACCATTTTTCAGACAAACTTGCTTTGAGTGGGTTAAATATGTAGTAATTGAGAGGCACGATCCAAAATATTAAAATATATCACTAGTGATATCACTAGTGATGATTTCAGAGTGGTTTCAGAGAGTTGGAAGTTCAATTCCCAGAGGATTTTCAAGATATTTTATTTTAGAATTATTAAAAAAGAAAACTCGTACTGGAAAAGAGATCATAGATTATGCAGTTGAGCAAAGCAATGGAATTTGGAAACCATCTCCAGGATTGATCTATCCACTACTAGGTAGATTACTAGATGAAGGATTAATTGAAGAAACTAAAGATGGAAGATATCAATTAACAAAGAAAGGAATCGAAACGGCAGATGATGTAGATAAGATAAACGATATTGTTAGAAAGCAATTAGAGGTTTTGTTTAGACTGGGTAATGTAGGAAGGTTTGTTGCTATAGATCTATTAGAAAAGATTTCATCAATGGGTTCTATCCTAAGTTCAAATTTTGCTCATATGACGGACGAAGAGACAAAGAAATACAAACAATTTCTTGAATCAGAGTTAAAGAAAATTCAAGGAAATGAAGTAAAAAAGAAAGGGAAAGAAATTAAGATCGAATAGTAATATAGAAAAATTACTTTTGATAGTTTCTTGAAGAATAAATCCAGAAAGTATCTAATATCCAAAATAAGATAGAGTGATTTTTTAATTAAAATCATAAATAATTCATAAAAAGAACACAATTATGAAAAATTTGAAAAGTAGATTAAAATCAAAAAAACCACTAGTTATTCCAGGAGTTTATGATGCATTAGGTGCAAAAATTGCCCAAAAAGTTGGATTTGAAGCAATGTTCCAAACAGGTTATGGAACATCTGCAACTCTATTTGGAATGCCAGATTATGGATTTATTGGAGCTACAGAAACAGTAGATAATGCTAGACGAATATGCAGAGCAGTTTCAGTACCTGTAATTGTAGACTCAGATACAGGATATGGGAATGCTTTGAGCGTATGGAAATTAGTGAAGGAATTAGAATCAGCAGGAGCTACAGGAATTTTTCTTGAAGATCAAAGATGGCCTAAAAGGTGTGGGCATATGCAAGGAAAAGAAGTAATCACACAAGAAGAATATACTGAAAAATTATCAGCTGCACTTGATGCAAGAGAAAGTAAAAATTTCATAATTGTTGCAAGAACAGATGCAAGAGCCACTGAAGGACTAGATGCAGCTATTGAGCGTGGAAAACAAAATAAGAAGACAGGAGCAGATGCGATATTTGTAGAAGCACCAAGATCACTGGGGGAAATGAAAAAAATTGGAAAAGAAATCAATGCACCATTGGTTGCAAACATGATTGAAGGTGGAGCTACACCATTAAGTCCAGCTGAAGTATTAAACAAGATGGGATTTAAAATAATTCTTTACCCACTATCTGTTTTGTATGCTAACACATTTGCAACTATGAATATTCTAAAAGAATTAAAGAAGACAGGAAATACTATAAAATATAAACAAAAAGTTGTGAATTTTGATCAGTTTAATGATTTAGTTGAACTACCAAAGTTCAGAAAGATGGAAAAGAAGTTTAGGTTTTCAAAAAGAGAATAAAAGAAAAAATTTCAAGTAAAGTATAGTTATGTCGTGAGTCTCTTTACTTCAATTTCTATTGTTGATACGTTTCTGGTTCTACCGTCTTGTGACTCTAATGCTTCTGAGCCAATTTTAATATCTCCGATAGTGTAGCCTGCAGTTTCTGTTTTTCGTGCGATAATTTGAGCTACATCTACAGCACGACCTATGCTCATGCCTCTAGCTTTGATGTGAACGGCGGGTAAGTTTGCTAATTGAATTAGCGTTGATGTTACATATGCCATCAATGGTTTCTTACCAATGAATATGGTGTCTCTGGTTTCGTTGAATTCGTTGGACATGCAAATTTTGGCGTTTAGGGATAATTTAAAGCTAAAAGGGGTTTTTTGAATTTGGTAAAAATTCTTGAAAAATTTGAAGCAATATTAACCAGAAAAGAGTAATTTATTCAGAACTTGGAAAACATTTTGAAAGT
>JADHUF010000014.1 GCA_016784625.1 Candidatus Nitrosopumilus sp.
CTATCTCAATCCATAAAATAGTCTAAATACTAAGGAAAATGACGTAAAATAATGAAACTTTACCTCGATTTTGATCCTTGTCAAGAATGCAATACTATGATGGCTGAACTTAGTAGTCCTGAAATGTTATTTGTTGATGAAAAGAAAAGAGCAGATGAATCTGCAAAATTTCTTAGACATTTAACATATAATCACAACGAAGTTGTTCAAGCTGTTTTGGAAGACCTTCCAAAACAAAAGAAAGATCAAGAACCTGGCTTTTACAAATAGTCTTCTTTTTCATTCTTAGAAATTTGTAATCATATTCATATACAATATTGTTCTAATATTTCTGTGAAATTATAATATGAAAACTAGTCTTATCTTTAGTTTAACTATCCTACTTCTTTTAGTTGGGTCGCTCCAATTTACATTAGCATTTGAAACTCAGCAAGATCCAAGACCACCAGAAATTCCAGAACCTTCTCCAGAACCAGAACCAATTCAATTACCAGATCCTGAACCAACTCCTGAACCATTTCCTGGAGATACTGAATCAGAAAAAATCCAACGATTAACTGAAGAAAATGATAAACTAAAACAACAAAACATCAATCTCCAAGGACAGATATCAACTCTAAAAAATGAAAGATTAGGATTGCAAACTGAAATATCAGAACTTAATGATACCATTAAAAGTCTTAAAGAAATAACAATGGAGCAAATCCGAGTGATAATGAACTTAGTAAATCAACTTAAAGATGTATTATTTGAAAAAATCTTTTCTTCTACAACTATTTTTTAATTGATTCTAAAGAATGTCCACGATTTGTAATCATTTGAGTAACTGCTTCTATTGTATAATCAATTCCATGCTCCTCTTCAAAATGGTTTCTTAACTTTTCAATTAATCCTACAGTTTTTTCTTCATTTAGAACGAATTCACACTCAAAACCATAATCCTCACATCTTAGTTTGATGGTCATTCAGTTTGAGACAAAATTGAGCTTATAAAAACCATATACTCATTCTCCAATTATGATGAAATTAGGCATATATCAAATCAGAATTTTTCCAAACAGCACTAATAATGTCTACTAACATGTAAGATACAGATGAAGGGATTAGAATTTGTTTTTCTTGCAGTGGGTTCTGTACTTGGTGCTTTTCTAAGATACAAAGTTGTCTATCAATCTCCTTTGCTTTTTAATACATTGCCTGTTAGTGTATTGGTAGTCAATGTACTTGGTGCATTTATTCTTGGTGCATTTGTAATAATGTCACAACAATGGAATCTTGATGGAAGATATTCTCTTTTTGCTGCCGTAGGATTTTGTGGTTCACTTACTACAATGTCTGCATTTGCACTTGATTCAAGTAATCTTCTTGAGAGCAGTCACTATGGAACACTTGCAATCAATATCGTCGCAAATGTTGGATTATCTATTGCAGCTCTAATTGGAGGAAAGTCATTAATGAGTGCAATTATTAATAATTAATTAGAAATGGTCTATTCATATCAAGTTGTAAAGTTTCAAACAATCTCTTTTGTACAAGGAACTCATTGGTCTCAATCAGTAGGTGATAAAGGAATTCTTTACAAATCACTTAAAGATCCATTTTCAAAACTTATTGTTCAGTCTTCTAATGGCTCAAAAAAACTATACCGAGTTCCAAAAGATAGAACGGTAGTTGTAACTAATGATTCTGTTCATTTTCTAGGTGAATTAGCTTAATTATTTGAAAAACTGATCAACCTGATCTCTGTATTTGAGAGCAATTCTTCCAAACTCTGTAAAATCTTCTACAGTTGGATTTTGCATCTTAGATGTATATTGATTAACAAATACAGATAATGCACTACCAATAATTAGATTGTAAACTCCATCAGCTATATTATTTGAGTATGGAAATGCAACTTTAATGAAAGGTAAGTATGTCTCAGTCTGAGAAATCATTAACTTGATATGTTTTTCAACAAATTCTTCAACTTCAGCTGGGATTGCCATACTTTAACTAATATTGATTTCTTATAAGTAGGATTTTAATTCTTTAGGCATAGTAATACTCTTTTTTATTTCACAATCTGAGCAAGGTATTTTTCTTTTCCTTTTCTGCTTCTTGGCAAACATCTTAGCTGTCTATTGCAGCAAGGACAAATAATTCCCTCAAAGTCTACAAATAACTCGCAATAATTACATCGTTTTTGCCCGGATGCATACCTACCAATTTGTGTTGGTTTTACAGCCTTGTATTTTTTGCATTCCCCTATACAATAAGTCATAAAATAGAAATAAAATTATCAAAAGATAAAGTATTTGATTGCAGTGCACTTGTTTTGAAGATCTTTTTTAAATAAAATTGAATTTATAATACTAATTTTACATTCTATTAATGTTAGAACTAGACAAGAAAGTATTTGGTAAAATTACAACCAAAGAAATCATTGGTGCTGATCCTCCTGCAATTCCTGATACAAAAGAGATTCTTGAGAAAGAACTTGAACTTTTACTTGTAGAACTAAAATTACAACCAAAAGAGAATCTTAAAAATCTCTTAGAACAACAAAGTACTGCTGAATCACACATTAACAGCAGACCAGGAGCTATGGCTTTAGCTCAAAACAAAATTAAACTATTCAATAAATACAATACAAAATATGTTCAAGCAATTAAAGAAAAACTATAATTCTACAATTTTTTCTTTTTTGTACGTCTTTTATTAGAATTTTGATTTTTTCTAATTAGTAATGAGATTATTGCACCTACGGGTATTCCTATTATTGTTCCAAGACTTACATATGGTGCAATAAAGAAACTACCAATCCAAATTCCACCATCTGTTGTTAATTCCATAAATGTTCTAGGTCTTAGAACTACTGAAACTGTCTGCGAATCTGTCTTTTCTTCTCCAATATCATCTGTATATGTTATAATAATTTCAAATGGAAGTTTGTATTCTGTATTTACTTCCTCAGTTGGTGTAATCATTTGTGATGTTATTCCTACTAGAGTATTTTTTTCTATTTGTGAAAATGTATGCAATGTTTCTCCTCTAAATTCAATATTTTTTGGTGGGATTATCTTTATGTTAACATCTGTGATGTCTATATCCTCTGATATTACTTCAACATCAATTGGGAATTCTGCATTAACAAAAATTGATTCAGGCATTTTTGTGTAAATCACTACACTTGCATCTTTCTTGACTGTGATTGGAATTGCAATATCATGAAAAATTGTAGGTTGTGGTGTTTCGTTATTTGCAACAAGAACTTGAGAATATTTTATATTTAGAAAATGAATTCCAGGACTTGTATCACTTGGTACTAACAAATCAATATTTCCACCATATGATCCACCTTGTGTAAGTTTGTCTATGGTGATACTATCTGATGATCCTGCAACTAGAGCGTTATTTTGATTTGAAAAAACAAATGAAATATCTTGTTTGTCTTCCCATCCATTATTTTTTACCAAAATTGAGATAACTCCTTCTCTTCCAACTACAATATCATTAGGATATGTAATTTCAATATCCATTCCACCTTCTAGATTGTGAGTTATTGTCTCTGCATGAATATTTGGTAATAAGACAATGATTCCAACTAACAAGGGGGTCAGCCAAAGGAACTTCATGCTTCTAATCTTAAGTTACATCATAATGACTATTCTGTGTTATTATTAAACTCAAAATTTTCTAAAATTGCCTAGTTCTGCATAGTTTAGAAAAAAAATCTAACTTACGCAAGTGCGTAAGTGGAAAGTTTGTTATTTAATTCAAAATTATCTTCTTCTATTGCCCAGCTTAATCCCTGAATATCTCTCCAAGATAGTTCTGCTTCACAAGAAGAATTTTCTTTTTTTGAAATTGATTGAATTTCTACCATGAAATTAATAATGAAATTTTGCATATAAGGCACACGTAGAACTTATCAATTGTTCATTTATTATATTTGAGAATCCTCAGATTTTTTTGTAACAAATCCTCCTTCAATTGATGTATTAACAGAATCCTCAACGTCAATTCCTACAGAGTCTCCTTTTGAGTCATCAGGTGGTGTAACAAATCCTCCTTCAACTGATTCAGGTGGAGGAATCTTCTTTGATTTTCCTAATCCAATTGTTGTAATAATTACTGATGATAAAATAATAAAGAATATGATTTGTGGGTATGCATCTGCATTTGGTAACCCCATAGTAATTGGGTATGTAGCAAGTACTGCAGCTGCTAATCCTCTTGGAATCATTGAATTTGTTACTGCTCTATCTAATTTGGAGAATCTTTTTGTTAGTGTTATCTTTCCAACAAATATTCTTCCAAAATAAACAGCAACTGTAATTAAAATTCCAAATATTACATATTCTATTTGTCCAAAACTTGCCATCAATCCAACAAACACAAAGAAAAATGATCTTACCAAAAATGTAACTTGATCATGTGTTGGGTCGTCCATCCTAATCTTTGGCAGTTTAAATCTAAGTATTCGTGAGAGATGTTGTTTGTTTCCAAGCATTAAACCAAATACCAGTGCTGTTAGAGCTCCTGATTCTCCAAATGAGTTTGCTAAGAAGAATAGAACAAACAAAATTCCTAATGTAAGCATGTATGCATGTTGAGCATTTCCAAGCTTAGTTGAAACATACATCCAAGGGATTCCTACTCCAAACCCAAGAACTAAACCTACAATAACTGCTCTTCCAAGTGTTTCTTGCAATGTTTGTAAATCAAAATGTCCTACAAGTACCGCTTCAAATAATATGAATGCAACAATCATAGCTAAAATATCAGTTAATGCAGATTCAAAACTTAACATTGATTTGATTTCTTCTGAAATTTTGATATTTCTAACAAGACCAAAAACTATTGCTGAACTACTTCCACCTACAATTGATGCTAACAATATACTCTCTAACCACATCCATCCCAACGCAAAATGAGCAGCAACTGTAATGATTACAACTGATAAAATAAAACCGAGAACTGCTAGTGTTACTGAAAAATGTGCAGTTTTTACAATATGTTTTATGTCGAGATGTAATCCACCATCAAACATGATTATTATCAATGCGAGTGCTGCAAAATATGGTACTACTTCAATAACAGCTTCTGGTTGAATAATGCCAAACACTGGTCCTATAATTACTCCAAAAATCATCAAAAATGCTACATCTGGTATACCTGTTTTTTTGAAGAATGCTTCTCCTGCAACTCCAAGAAAAATTACTACTCCTGCTGCAAGTAATATTACATGAGCTGACGCAATTGGTCCATCTTGGATAGATAATGTAGCTATAGAATTTTGTAATTCTATAATTTTATCAAAAATTGAACCTAGATCAAAATCAAATAATGTAAACGTCTCATCAACTTGTCCTCTAATTAAATTCAAAATTGATAAAATTATGGGATTCATTAATGACTGAATGTAAACATGTGTGGATAAAAGTTAAACTAGATTTGTTTGATAATTTTAGGCTATATGGTTATTTTTAGATACACATTAAATCAACCTTGATGATACTTTTCTTACTTGAGTGCAACAGAAGCATTACGTGAGGATCATAAACAGATTAAACGCTTAGAGAAGGTAATCATAAAGTGTTATACTGAACTTTATGCCGGGAAAAATATTCCTTTATCTGATATAGGTAAAATTACATTGATTATAGAGGAGTTTTTAGATTCTATTCATTATTCAAGAGAAGAAGATTCCTATTTTCCTTGTGTTGCTACTTATGATCATCTTAAACAAGAAATTAGAGCCTTGTTAATAGAACATGAATTTTCTAGAAGAATTGCAATACAAATCAAAAAATTTCTTAAAAAATGGAAAGAAGGAGAAGATGCAAGAGAACCTGTTGCTAGATATCTGAAAACATACTCAATATATCTAATGGATCATATGACTAAAGAAGAAAACTTTTTTGATAAAGCTGAATCAGAAATACTCTCAAAAGAAGAAGAATATGATATGTATGAACAATTTAAATCAGTTATGACAATTTCAAAAAAAATGGAAGATATGATCAAAGAAATTGAATACCTAGAAGATCAACCATGGTTTAAAAATTAACGTAAACTCTTTATGGGCTATTTAGATAATTTTTTTCTATGAAACCTTTTGTTCTTTGGATGACTGGTCTTCCTTGTTCAGGAAAGACTACCATTGTAAAAGATTTACAAAAAGATATACCAAATTTGGCAATGCTTGATGGTGATGAACTAAGAGAATGGTTTTCCCCAAAAGACTTTTCAAAAGCGGGACGAGATGAACACAACAAAAAAGTTGCTTATTTGGCAAAGCTTTTGCTAAAACATGGTGTTCCAAGTGCGGTATCTCTAGTATCTCCATATCTTGAGAATAGAGAAAGTGCTAGAGAGATTATCGATGCAGGTGATCAGTTTGCAGAATGTTATGTAAAATGTTCACTTGAAAAATGTGAGGAAAGAGATGTCAAAGGCATGTATGCTAAGGCAAGAAAAGGAGAAATCAAAGGATTCACAGGAATTGATGATCCTTATGAGGCTCCAGACAAGGCAGATTTAGTAATTGATACAGAACATGACTTACTTTCAGATAGTGCAAATAAAGTAAAGGACTTTCTTAAAGGAAGAAACCTGCTATAATTTTTTAAATTCTTCAACTATTTTATCATGAATCAATCCGTTTGTCACTAGAATTCCATTTTGATGATGAACTTCTTTGTTATTGTATGTGATATCATTTCCTAACATATCAGTCATTTTTCCTCCAGATTCTGAAATAATACAATAAGATGCAGCTGAATCCCACTCTTTCATTTTATTTGTAGTTGTAATGTATGCTTCAGCTTCTCCTGAACTAATCTTTCCAACTTTTAATGAACTTCCAATACTTGTAAAATCATCAATACCTAATTTTTTGATAAATGTTTTCTCTTTTTCAGATAGATGATGTCTTGATCCAACTGTTCTACATTTTGGAAGTTCTGTTTCTGTAGTTACAGACATTTTCTTCCATTTGCCATTTGAATATCTAAATGACCCGCTTCCTTTTTGTGCAACAAATAATGTTTTTTCTGTAGGCCAACTAATAACCCCAAGAATTGGTTTTTTATTTTTTATTAATGCAATCATAACTGTAAATTCACCTGTTTTATCAATAAAATCAGAAGTTCCATCTAATGGATCTACTATCCATATCATATCCTTTGATAATCTACTTTGATCATCATGGTCTTCTTCAGATAATATTGTATATTCTGTTTGTGAAAGAATTTCTTTGATGATCTCATTACTCTTAAGATCTGCATCTGTGATTGGAGAATCATCACTTTTTTTAGATGTTTTAAAATCTCCTTTATAGATCTCTAAAATTGCATTTCCTGCCTCATTTGCAGCCTTGATAGCAATATCCAATTCAGGAATTTTATCAGCTATGGGAATATCTTGCAATTAAAATACCTAAGTTGTAAGTTCTGGTTTTAATGTCCATACAACTCCTAAAACAATAAACGGAATTGACAAAACTCCTATGATACTAAGTACTGTGTTAAACTGTGCTTCTGATACCAGTGGATTATTTACTATCCATGGTAGTGGTAATGTAATAATTATCCAAATAATTCCTAAAAGTATTATTAATTTTGCTTTTGCCTTTCTATCTTTCATCATACTTTGTACTCCTGAGTTCTATTAAATTCATGTGAATTCATTTTATTGATTCTCCTCCATCTACTGCAAGTATTGCACCAGTAGTCCAAGATGCATCATCTGATGCAAAATACATTACTGCTTTTGCTATTTCTTCAGGTTGACCAATTCTACCTATTGGGTGCTCACTATCCATAAATTCACGATCTTTCTGAGTTTCTAAAAATGGTTTTGTCATATCTGTATCTACTACCCCAGGACAAATACAATTAACTCTAATCTTATCTTTAGCATATTCAAGTGCCCAACATTTTGTTAACAGAATCAATGCAGCTTTTGAAGCAGAATATGCATCAGCATTAAATCCCTGATATGCCTTTAATCCAGCATCAGATGAAATATTAATTATTGAACCACCTGTTTTTTTTAGATGAGGAATTGCTTCTTTAGTAAATCTAAATTGCCCTGTGAGATTTACATCTAATACTTCATTCCATTCATTTTCGTCAATTTCATGTAGTTGTTTGATCTTTGGAAATATCCCTGCATTATTTACAAGAATATCCAACTTGCCAAATTTCTCAACTATTTTATTTATGACATTTTTTACATCATTGCTATTTCTAATGTCAGCTACAATACCAACTGCATTAGGAATCTTTGATGCTGATTTTTCTAATCTTTCTTGGTTTTTTGCCGTTATCACTATTGTTGCTCCATTTTCTGATAAAATTTTAGCTGTAGCAAATCCTATTCCACGGCTTCCACCAGTTACTAATGCAACTTTCCCAGATAATCTCAATATCTTTTACATTAAAATTCGTAATTTATAGCTCAATTTACCTCTAAATAGGCACAAAATATATCATAAAATAATATGAAATATTATGATTTTTCATATGAAATTTTAAATAGTTAAAGTTACTATACTAATTAATGCCGAAGGATATAATTCCTATCGACTAAAACTGCGTAGCCCCGCAGAACGAAAAAGGCAATCAGACGTTCAACGTTCTGACAACGAGAGGAAATCTCTCATAGTTCTGCAGTAAAGGGGTTCCGCCTCTTAATTTTCTAAAATATCTACAGATACTGAACCCATTACATTTCCATTTGGATTGATAATAATTGAAACTTGTTGTACCTCAGAAATTAAAATATTTTTTTGTCCATCATAATTCCATGTAAAATATTCAGAAACTCCAGTTTGGTGTGATGTACTTTGAAGCTTAAAATCTTCAGAAAAATCAAAGTTTTCTCCATTTAATATTATTGATAAGATCTCTGGGCTACTTCCATTTGGAACAAATCTAAAAGAATATTCTCCCTTATCAATAGTAAATGTATCCGTATAGACTCCATTAATGTATAAATTAGAATCTGCAAGAGTTGCGTGAAATATCATATTATCTTTTTCTTCAGATGAATCAATTGAAAAATTTACTACAAAAACTGTAATTATTACAACTATGAGAATTGATATTATTTTTTTCTTCACTTAAACAAGTTCTGAATTCCATTATAAAAATAAATTTCTAATTCAACTTTGAACTATTACAAGAACATTATTTTTAGCTAATACTTCTAATTTCTTAAGATGTTCTAATACTCATTGATCATTAATCAAATTCATTATATCTTCCATTTTAAACATCTTTGGAGTAGTGACTCCTTCAAAATCATAAAGTTTTATGAGTCTATTTTTAATATTTTCAGATTCAATTTTTTTGTTATGTGCAAAATCATTTCGAATTTTTCTTATCTTATTTAATTTTTGTTGAATTTTTACTCTTATATTTTCATCAATCTCATTTTTAAAATCTATATGGTATTTCATTATTCTAGATAACCAAACAATTTTTGTTCCAAATGATACAGTTCTATCTTCATCAAATACAGTTTTTGTCCATAATGGAAAATCATTTTTATCGCGTAAAAATAAATCTGATATTATTACAGTAAGTGTAGAATCCAATATTGATAACTAAAATACCTAATTTTGGAGAATTATCACATTCTAAATCATTTCTAACGGCTAGTTTTGTTAGTTAAATTTAATGTACTGTTAACCAATTTTTACACCGGAAATTAAGTACGTATTCTTGAATCAAACTCATGCCTAATTTGCATAGTAAATGGTCAAAACAACCACAACCAAGTATTACTGAAAAAATTAATGACACTATCAAGCCCAAAGGCCCACTTAAACCAAGGGTTCAAGATGGAATTAAAAAATTACAATTACAAATAAAAAAATTAGATTCAATGTTAACAAATCTACAAGAACGCGATGCAAAATTATTTCAAAGAATTGTAGAAGCAACACAAAAACATGATACACAAACTAGCAAAGTTCTTGGAAATGAACTAGCAGAAGTAAGAAAAGTTACAAAAATTTTGAGTGGTGCTAGAATAGCATTAGAACAAATCGAATTACGATTAACTACCTGTAGTGATCTTGGAGATACTGTAGTAGCAATTATGCCAACCATGGGCTTGATGAAAAATCTAAAATCATCTCTTGGAAAAATAATGCCTGGTGCTGAACAAGAAATTGGTCAAATGGCAGAAATGCTTGGAGGATTTATGACTGAAAGTTTCTCAGGAGATGCAGCATTTGGAATGGATGAAACTACTAATGCAGAATCTGAGAGTATTCTTAAAGAAGCAGCTGCTGTTGCAGAAAGTTCTGCAAGTCAAATGTTTCCTTCAGTTCCATCTGATACTCAAGAAGCAACCACTGCTAAATTCTATTAATTCTAAATTTAACCATCTAGGGAATGATCTCTTGATTCTTTGATTCTTTTAACTCTACTACCTTCATCATCAATAATCCTGTCAACCCCTGAGAGTCTATCTCTTAAAGTATTGATAATTGAACCCACCTCATCAGCTTCACCTTCCACTCGCCTTCTCTTATCTGCAAGCTCACTAATTCCTCTATTTTCCTCCTCTATGTATTCACTAACTTTTTGTAGTTTTTCTTTGAGATTTTTAATATCAACTGATTCTTCTTCAATATCTTTTTCAAGCGAAGTTCTCTTATCTTTGAGATTTTTAATCATTAAACCAACATAATCAATTGCCTCTTCTAATTTTGCTCGTTTTCCCATCAATTCTACAATTCCAATTTCACTTGCAGAATCTGTTGTTGAAGTGGATTCTACAGATTCTTGTGCATTAACGCTCTCCTCACTTCTTTCTTCTACCATTTCTTCTCCTTCTTCTTTTTTGAATTTATCAAACATTTTATGATTTTCTTTTCAATCTAGGAATAAAAAGTTACTATGAATCTCAAAGCTGACCTTGTGAATGATTTTTAGTCAATTAAAGAAAAAAAGCAGTTATTACATCACTGATATTGAATTTCTGAATTCTTAGTTAGAACCAATTGATTTTTCTAAATTAATAGCCAATTCTCCAATCTGCGGAAATTTGATGTTTTTACCCATTTCAGGATTTAGACCATAATTCATAAAGGAAATGTATTTGTTATTTACTTCATCATCATCTGAAAAATCAGCCGTCAAAGCATATCGAACTTGTAACCTTCCATTAACTAGTTTTTCAGTAAGAATTATTTTTAATCTACTATTTGGAATATCTTTTTGAATATCTTGATTGTCGTCTTTCCCATCTTGATAATCAATAAGTTCTGCAAATGAATTGGTTATAGATAATAATGAAGTGCTAAGCATCAATAGGATTACAATTATCCCAACAGATCTGTCTTGTAATTTTATCATGCTCAAGATCTGCCTAAATGATAGATTAGGGACGGCGAGGAATTATCCTGTTCTTTATATGCTAAATTTCTTGCAAATACTCAAAAAACTCTCAAAATTGTATAATTTTTGTAAAAATATACAGAATAGATATTTTTTCAAAAAAATGATTTTTTCTGATCAAATTTTCAGGCATGAATTTTTTTGAAATTTCTTCCCCGCATCGATTTCATCAAAATTTATAGTGTTTTTTTAGCTACAATACCTGTTCCGCTTTGCGTTCCGCTTTGGGGTTTCAAAATGTTCCTCATTAACTAAGTAGTTGTATACTATAGCATGTCAAAACAACAATACAGGTCCGAAATGGGCATAATGGGTGATATCTTAGACGTTACTGCCGATGGTGGTCGCGATGGAATCATTGTATCTGCAATCTCTCGTAAAGCCAATCTATCTCACTACGCAGTACTAGACAAATGTGAGAAACTAGTAGAAGCAGGCTTAGTCGAATCCGTCAAAAATGACAGAAATAGAGTCTATTTGATTACTGAAAAAGGACTACAATTTTTTCAGGAATTTAAGAGATTTCAGGGACTAGTAGAAAGCATGAATCTAAGGTATTGAGCCAATGAATCCCCAAATTGTACCAATTCATAGGAAAGGGTCGCTTCAAGAAGAGGGAATGATTTTTGTAAGGACTGATGGTATCCTCGAAACAATGGTTAAGGCACATTTGATATTTGCTGGCTTAATTGTTGTAGCTATGGCAATGCCAATACAGTCTTCATTCAGCTCTACTCGAACTCTTGATCTGATAATTAATTCTGATGGTTCTACACATGTTTCAGCTGAGATAGATGTGGATTCTATATCTTCTGATTTTGAACTAAGTCTCTTTGGTCCATCTGTTGACAATTTTGTTGCTATGGGGGAAAACGGTTCTTTACTATCTGGAGATATTATTGAAGATAAAATAATAATTGACACACTTGGTTCATCAAGCATTACTATCAATTATGATATTCATGATTTAATTTCAAAGGAAGGAAGAGTCTGGACTTTCTCACTTGATCCACCATCTGATTACTCAATACTAATGCCAGAAAACTCTGTAATTATTGGAATGAGTGTTTTCCCAAATAATATGGAACAAATTAATGAACAAATTAAACTAGAACTTTCTAGTGGTCCTGCACAAATAGATTATATTTTTGGAACTACTGTTGAATCTACTCCAAATTCACCTGAACCTTCACTTGATCTTTTATCTGCAGGACTAATTATTGGCCCAATTATTGCTGCAAGTATTGTGGCTGCAATTATTCTTAAGAAAAAACAATCAAAATCTATTTCACAAATACCTAAAACATCATCAGAAAAACAATCAGAATCCAAATCTTTAGAGACTAAAACAACCTTCAAAATTAGATCAGATATACGTGAAGATGATCAAGAAATTGTAAAATTTATCTCTGAAAATGGTGGTCAAGTATTTGAAAGTGATTTACGAAAGAAATTTCTCCAGCCTAGAACTACTATGTGGAGAGCTGTAAAAAGACTAGAAAGATTAGGAGTAGTAGAAATTTATAAAAAAGATCTACAAAATATGGTTAAACTGAGAAATGACATGGAGGAAGAGAATTGAAAATTATTGCATTACTAGGCTTGTTTATCTTAGTTACTAGCGTGATCTTAGGTAATCCAGCATTTGCTGAACCACTTGATAATATTCAGATATCTGTATCAAATTATGATGATAATTTTGCAACTGTTCAGATTACTTGGAATCATGATGATAAATCAACAAACTACAAAGTAGGTTGTGTCAGCTGTAACCCTAACACTGCAGAATTTACAACTGGTGATAGTATAACATTCAACAATGTAACTCCATTTCCTAATAGCTCATCTGCAATGCTTTATGTTATCAGTTATGATTCTCAAAATGACATAATTTCTGCAAAACAACTCATAGTTAATCTTAATCAATAAACTCAAAATTAATGTGTACAAAAAACATCATAAACTTCATATACATTTTCTAAACAGAATTGAACATGGCATCTAAAGTAATTACAGTTGGAGTAGGAATTCCAATGATAGTAGTTGGTGCTTTAATGGCATGGTTATGGGCTCCAGCAGAAGATATTTTTCAAAATCAAGTAGAACTTGTTGGAAGTACTATTGGAATCTTAGGTATAGTCTTCTTTATCTCTGGATTATTCTATACAAAAGAGCCTGTTGTACATTAATGAAAACTCATTGAATAAATAATGAAAAAAATTACTATTATTACTTGAAAGTAAGACTATTTGAGATATTTACATCAGTTGAAGGTGAAGGTATTCTTTATGGAACAAAGACTCTTTTTGTGAGACTTGCCGGTTGTCCTTTTACCTGTTTTTATTGTGATACTGTAGAATCTCTTCCACTTGATTCTGGCACAGAATATACAATTGAAGAGGCAAACAAACTAGTTGATTCTAATCTCAAAAATCAAACTTACAAAGTAAATTTCACTGGTGGTGATCCATTAATCCAACATGAAGCTGTGGCATTACTTGCAAAGCACATTCAAGACAAAAAAATTCCTACATATCTTGAATCATCATGTTTTGATATTGATAGATTTAATCATGTTTTACCATTTTTTGATATTATCAAAATTGAATTTAAAACAAAAGACTCTGACTTTGTAGACTCTAAACACTATGAAAAACTAATTGGCCATGCAATGAAATGTCTAGAGTCATCTGTAAAAGCAAAAAAAACAACTTATATCAAAATTGTAGTAAGCTCTAAAACTCTGTTAAATGAATTTGAGGAACTTACAAATCAAATTTTTAGTGTTATCTCTAAAGATAATATTGATGGATTTATCATTCAACCCACTTATGGTATTTCTGAACCTTCACTTGATCTTTTATTGAGTTTGTATGATATAGTGTATCCTCATTATATTGATGTCAAAGTTGTTCCTCAGTTACACAAATTCATTGGAGCCCCATAACATTAACACCTGCCTAAAAATCCGATTAGGTTCAAATACTAGAAAAATTCTGTGAGAATATAAAATGGATAAAGAACGTGTAAAAAAACTCGTAAGAGAATTAATCATTGAAGTTGGTGAAGATCCTACTCGTGAAGGATTACGAGAGACTCCTGAAAGAATCGCAAACATGTACAAAGAAATCTTTTCTGGATATGATTCTGATTCAGAGTTATCTGTACAATTCTCAGAAGATTCTGATGTAGTTATTGCACGTAATATTCAATTTTATTCAATGTGTGAACACCACATGTTGCCATTTTTTGGAAAAATCCATATTGCTTATTCACCAAATGGCAGAGTTTTTGGAATATCAAAACTTGTAAGATTAGTTGAAAAATATTCAAAGAGACTACAAATTCAAGAACGACTAACCAAAAATATTGCTGATGAGCTATATGCTCAAGGTGTTAAAGGCGTTGTAGTTTTTGCTGATGCAGAACACCTCTGCATGAAAATGCGTGGTGTTAGAAACGATGCAACACTTTCTTCATCTGCATTTAGAGGAATTTATGAAAATAAGGAGGAAAAAGCAAGCATAATGACACTTATCAAGAAACATTCCTCAGAACCACCTTTTTAGGAATACTGAAAAATTAAATAATCTATATTTTTGATTAGTATCATGGGAGTGCATCCAAATATTCACATTCCAAAGGAATCTTGGCCTCACTGGACATGGTATGCAATAGAATGTGTGATTGTTATTGTACTCTCTATGGTTACATCAAGCAAAATTACTGATTCTATTGAAGGACTAACTCCAGAAACACAAAACTATGTGTTTATGGGAATTGTTGGATTAATCTTTTTAGCTTGGTATATTGGAATTAGAGGTTTTATTCTCAAAAAGAAGATCCTTCGAAATCGTTACTAGAATTATTTAAGATATTTTGTTTTATCTACAATATTGGCTTTCTGAAATGCAATTTTTCTATTATTACAAGATTCACAAATTCCACAATGATATTTTTTATTTGCATAACAACTCCAAGTTTTAAAGATAGAATCACCCAAAACTTTTACTCCTGTTTTTAGTAAATCACTTTTTGATAACCCTTCACGATAAGGCGACCAAATTTTGATACTTTTTCGTAATCCTGAATTTATTCCATCTATCTCTCCTTGATTAAATGCAGATTCTAGTTTTTTTGTAAAAACTGGTCTGCAATCTGGATAATGTCTGTCTCCAGTATGAGCACCATATACAACTAGTGAGGCATTAAGTGTAAAAGCCCATGCTGTTGCAACTGATAGAAATACTGCATTTCTAATTGGAACTACAATTGAGTACTCAAATTTACTAGGAATTTTTCTTTTTGTGCTTGTTAAAACGTTAGAATCTCCATACAATTCTTTCATAAAACCAATATCAATTATCTTATGTTGTTTTAATCCTAGTTTTTTTGCAAAAGACTTTGCTGCAGTAATCTCACTATTTGCTTTTTGTCCATAAGAAAACGTAATACCATACAAGTCATATTTTGATTTTAGAAATGAAACTGCACAAACAGAATCTACTCCTCCACTAAATACAATAACAGCTTTTTTCATAAAACACACCTAAAATTATTTTCTCTTATCTGCAGCACCTTTACTAGGTTTACAGATTATTGTTTGACATTTTATTTTTTTAGATGCAAATCCTCTTGACATGGCTAGGCTAATTTTTTTTAAATTAGCAGAATTTTTTGAAAATGCAATTACTGAAGGTCCTGCTCCACTTATCGTAACACCCAATGCTCCTGCTTTTAGGGCATTTTCTTTGACTTTGCTAAATCCTGGTATCATATGTTGTCTTGCAGGTTCAACTATTACATCTTTAATTGAATTACCAATCAACTCAGAGTCTTTTCTCATAAATCCTGCAACAATTGCTGATGCATTTGATATATTCAAAACACTATCAGTTAACTTGATCTTCTTTGGAATTACACCTCTTGATATTTTGGTCTTCTTTTTTGGAACTTTAATACTTGGAACAGCAATACACATTCTTAGATTTGTTGGTGGTTCTACTCTAATTACATCTAAAGGATTTGTTTTTACAATTACAAATCCACCCAAAACAGAAGCAGCAACATTATCATAATGAATTGACCCTGCACTAGCTTTTTCTCCAGAACCTGCAAACTCTACTAAAGAATTTCCATCAAGCTTTAATCCAAATAATTTATCAAATGCTACAGCAGCTGCAGCTGCTGAGGCTGCACTGCTTCCCATTCCAAATCCTGCAGGTACTCCTTTTTTGATTTTAATTTCAACACCATTTTTAATTCTGAATTTTTTTTTCATATTTTTTACAACTAACCCTGCAGTGTTATTTTCAAATTTTGTTGGAATATTATCATCTGTTAGTATGGTGATTCCACTTTTTGTTTTAGTTAGCGTTACTTTGTCATAAAATGCATCTATTGCTAATCCAAACACATCAAATCCTGGACCTAGATTTGCAGTAGATGATGGTGCCTTTACGGTAATACTTGATGTCAACTAATCTCCTACCTCTTCATCCAAGTTAAGAATTCTGCTAAGCGCACCATCAAGGTTTGGTAAACCCTCTCCTGTAACATTTGAAATTGGAATCAATCCTTGCGCAAATCCTCCAAGATTCAAACCTCGTAAAATGTTTGTAGTCAACGTATAGGTATCTCCATCTGCTTCTTTGGCAATTGCCTCTTCTAATGTACTCAAACTAGTTGTCCATTGTAGTATTTCTTTTAGTTTATCCCCGATAAGATCTGTTTTTGTTAATACATTAACTGTTGGTACATTCAAACGTAATCTTATTGATGTTGCTAAAAGTGCAATTGAAACAAAATTCACTGGCGAATTTATCAAAGCACCATCAAAAAGAAAGATATTTGTTTTTTCTTCTGATGAAATATTTTCTACAAGAAAACGTCCACTAGAACGATATGCAAATAATTCAATTTGACCAGGTGTATCAACAATTAGATAATCTGGATTTACTCCATTTACTTCATTTTGAATTTCATCAATTTTTGATGCAATCAAGTCATTTGCCATAATCATGGCGCCATTTGGGCCAAGATCATACTTTTGCATTATAGACACAATATCGACATAGTCTCTAACATCTACATCACAAGTGTATGGTAAGCTCTCTACACCTGGATCTAAATTCAAGACAGCAGTAAATACTCCATTTTTTGTGTATGATTCCAATAATCTTGATGTTAGTAATGATTTTCCTGAACCAGCAGTGCCAGAAATAAAAATTGTTTTCAATCCGGTCTAATTTTTCTTTGCTTATATTTCAAATTAGCTTTACCATCAACTTTCATATTTGATTTATCACTGAAATTATCAAATGAACTGGAGACTTGTAGTTATACCTGTAACCTTAATTCCAATTTTTATTATTGCCATTCAATTTGATATTAAATTAGATGATGTATTGGCAATAGGATTCTTTCCGTTTGTTGGTGCAGTTGTTGCAATGTTGATTAAACTTGGTCTTCAGGGAATAAAATTTGCATACATTACAAGAAAATATCTTGGAAATTTTGACTCTATTTGGAAATTAATAGGTGTTCGAGTTGGTAGTGAGTTTATCAAATTTACAACTCCTATGTTTATTGGAGCAGAATTTGTTGTAGTATACTATTTGAAGAAAAAAGGAGTAGAACTTTCAAAATCTACATGGATTGCAATTATGGATATTGTAACTGAAGTGCTTGCAGCAGGTTTGCTATCTATAATTGCAGGAATTATTGCATTACTAAATGGCTCATATGTAGTTGCAGCAATTATTTTAGGTACAAGTATTGTTGTAACTTCTTTGTGGATGGTGTTATTCTTTTTATCTTCAAAACACATGTTCCAAGTTCCAAAGGTACTAGAAAATATTGTTAAAGGAATCGGAAAAGAGAAAGGTGCAAAATACATTGATAAAACTAACTCTTGGATGGAAGAAGTATGTACCATGAGTAAAGAAAACCTAAAAACTTCTGAATCTAGAAAAATCTTTACAATATCTTTTCTATTCTCACTTGCATCTTGGTCATTTTATGGAATATCATTTATGATAATTGCAATGGGAACAGGATATGTGATTAATGCATTTGATTCTATCATGGCAGTAATGGGGGCTAATGCAATTGGTAACTTGCCAATTACTATAGGCGGTTCTGGTTTGGCAGAATTTGGAATTGTAGCATATCTTAATAACTTGAATCCATTTGACTTTGATATTCCTAAAGGAATTGTTGCTTGGGATGCAGTTATTGGCTGGAGAATTGCAACCTATTATGTTCCAATAATAGTTACTTGGCTACTTTTAGTAAAATTGGCTCTAAGTAAAATATCAAAACCACAAGCTACATAGAAACCACTTTATCTTTAGATGATTTTTTTGATGTGTGGATTTCAGAAACAAAGTAGTTCTAATCACTGGTGCTTCATCTGGAATTGGTAAGCAAACAGCTATAGAATTTGCAAAACAAGGAGCCAATATTGTACTAGTTGCAAGAAGGAAAGATAAACTTGAACTAGTTGCTAATGAATTAAAAGAATTTTCTGTATCTACCCTAGTATGTCAATGTGATGTTTCAAAAAAAGATAAAGTAAAAGAAATGTCAAAAACGGTTTTAGAAAAATTTGATTCAGTTGATATCCTGGTAAATAATGCAGGATTTGCCATTTATGGCTCTGTATCTAATCTTACTATAGAAGAAATAGAATCACAGATGGAAACTAATTACTTTGGTATGATTTACTGTATCAAAAATTTTCTTCCATCAATGATAGAAAAAAAATCTGGTCACATAGTAAATGTCGCATCAGTTGCTGCAAGCTTTGGTTTGCCTGGAATCGCTTCATACTGTGCATCTAAATTTGCAATGTTGGGATTTTCAGAGGGTCTAAAACACGAACTAAAAGACACTGGAGTTGGTATTACTGTTGTTAGCCCAATTATGGTTAGAACAGACTTTTTTGATCATCCTTCATTTGAAAAGATGCCAAAATATTCACCAACATCACTTAGTTCAAAAACTGTAGCAAAAACAATTCTAAAGGCAGCAAACTCCCCACGACTGGAAATTATAGTTCCATCTGTAGTACGTGGTGCAGTGTGGATGAAAAATACATTTCCTTACTTTATCAATCCAATACTAGGAAAATCTTTCAAAAAGCAATTAGATTCTACAAAAGACTAGATTTATTCTTCTGAATCATCTACAGCCTCACTAGAGCCTACCTCTAACAATTCTAATGATTTTAATTCAAACTGGTAAATTGCATTCATATCAATTTCTTTTTCTTTTTCTAGATACTCTGAAACTTTTTTGCTCAGTGGTGCTTTGTGTTGATCAAAAATAAACTCATAAACAGTTCCTTTCTCTAAATCTCCAATTTTGATCTTTTTTGGTAAATCCATTGTAATTATGTGCCTTCCATCTTCTACGGGGTCATACAGCTGTGCATCTATTTTGTTATCTGCATCATACAATTCAAGAATGTATCCAGTTTTCTTCATCTCTTCAGGTTTCTTAAATTTAGCATTTTGAATTTCATCAGTAACCCAATCAGGAATATCGTCTTTCTTTTTTACCATAATAAACTCACTCTAGTTTTCTGCTTTT
>JADHUF010000015.1 GCA_016784625.1 Candidatus Nitrosopumilus sp.
TTATATTTTTAAAGCCGTTAAAGGATTGGTTCGCAGATCAATAGTCATTTTGTGAATATTGGTTTGAATCTATAGAGGCTTGAACCTTTCTTAGGGATAAAAAAAGATTCAACTTAGTATCCACGGGGATTCACCTACATTTTGGGGATAATTTTGGACGCAGATAGGAGTGAATTTAATGTTAATTTATGTTATAGAATCAAAATTGGGCAAGATGCATTTCTAAACATATTTTCAACTGTACTATGATAATGTTGTTTTTCATAACGAGAAGAGAGTTTTGTTCTTGTCGTAATTATCAGATCTACATTATGTTGTTTTGCAAACTCAAGAATTTTGGTGGATGGTAGTCCATTTTTAGCAACTTTGGAACTACATAAAACATCATGTTCTTTGGCAAATTTTTCTAATTTTAGATGTTGTTTTTCTATTAAATTACGTTCTTTTTCAAACTCTTGTTTGCTTGTCTTTGTTTTAAAAAATCCAAATGTTGGTCGTTCTTCCAAACAAGTCAGAATAGTAATTTTTGCATTAATTGATGATGCCATAGATATGGCTTTTCTAAATGCTTTTTCACTACCTGCTGAACCATTGTATGGAACCAAGATATGCTCAAAAGTTTTAGTCATTTCTTTTCTACATCCAACATTAGGATAGGACAAGAAGTACTTTCAATAATCTTTCTTGAAACACTTCCTAGGGTTAGAAGACTTTTGATTCCTTTGAGTTTTCTTCTTTTTGCCATTACAATCAGATCTATTTTTTGGTTTTTTACAATTTTTAAAATCTCTTCTGCTGGCAATCCTACTACTACTTTCAGATGAGAATCAATTCCATTTTTCTTACATGTTTCTGTTCGTTTAGTCATTTCTTTTTCCATGACTGTTTTCATGTCTTTTGTTATCTGAGCAATTTCTCTTTTGATTTTTGTTGCTTGTGATGCATGAAGAGTAAATACTGGAAGGTGTGGAAAGTCCTCTATCACATGAAGCAGAATTATTTTAGATGAGGATGATTTTGCGATATGAATCGCATGTTTAAGTGCTAAATCTCCTGTAGATGTACCTGCATGTGGAACTAATATTGTATCATACATAATTTGAAAACACTATCTTAGTTATTTAAGATAAGAGGTAATTCCCTAAAAGCTTGAACCTTTTCTGGAAATAATTTAAGATACACTTCATAAAAATAAGAACATAAGAAGTTCATATGGGCCCACGGGGATTTGAACCCCGGATCTTCGCCGTGTAAGGGCGACGTCATAACCGACCTGGACTATGAGCCCAAAAACATACCTTGCTAAAATCCATTTAAACTTTGAGAAGTGAGAGAATCTAGAAATTTGATAAAAAATCAAGAAATGCATGAAGGTTTATGATTTTTTTTCCAGTCCAATTGGATTAGGTCATGTAACTAGAGATATTGCAATTGTAAATAATTTTGAAGATATTACAACTAATTTTGTTACAGGAAGTGGAGCTGCAAAAATTCTAAAAAATTTAGATTTCAAAGTACAAGATGCATACAATCCACCTTCATTTATTATCCAAAATGGTACACTAAAGAGTACAGCAAAATGGCTATGGAATTATTATCAATATTATAAAGATTGTAAAAATATATCACAAAGAATTCTACAAAAAGATAATCCTGATTTGGTAATTAGTGATGAGGATTTTGCAGCATTAACTGTTGCACAAGATATGAAAATTCCAAGTATACTTGTTACTGATGTATTAGAGACTAGATTCACCAAAGGATTAGCATCATTGATTGAAAAAAAGATGAATAAATCAATGCAGAAAATTATTAAAAAATGTAACATTGTAATTCTTCCTGAGAATGGAGATGATCAAGATAACATCAAAAGAGTTGGTCCAATAGTTAGACAAACAAATTTTTCAAGAGAAGAATTACGGAAAAAATTCTCATTTGAGAGAAAAACAATAGTTATCTCAATTGGAGGAACAGATGCAGGGATATTTCTTATTGAAAAGGCATTAGAATCAATTTCAAAAATAAATCAAGATATCGAAGTTGTTTTAGTATCAGGCCCAGCAATTAGTAAAAAATTTGAAAATGTTAGAAATTTAGGATTTGTTGATAATTTGCATGAGTTGATTTTTGCCGCAGATTTATTAATTTCTCTTGCTGGAAAATCAACTATAGATGAGGCGAATGCCTATGGAACACCTGCAATATTTATTCCCATAAAGAATCATTTTGAACAAGAAGATAATGCAAGAGAACTAGGATTTGTTTTTGATGATATCAATAGGCTTGATGTATTAATTTTAGAAAAACTTGAAGAAGATAGAAATCAAGTAAATACAGATGGTGCAAAAAAAGCATCAGATATTATAAAAAAATTGATGAATGAGCAATCAAATGCTTAATAGATGGCCATTTAGGTTTGATAAGGTACCATGACCAAGTTAGTAATAGTCAAGTTTGGTGGAAGTGCAATAGGCTCAAATGGAGAATCTATTTCAGAAATTGTTAAGCGAATTAATGATTTAAAAAAAGATTCCAAAGTAATTGCAGTTTTTTCAGCTCCACTAACTATGCATAATGAAAAAACTCGTTCTTTGACGGATATTATTTTAGAGCAAGGCAAAAATGCAGAAAAAGGAATTACTCCTTCATTAGACATTGTAAAATTAACTTATCAAAAAATTCTGGAAATGGTAAATTCAGAAAATAAAGAAGAATGTAAAAATATTATTAATTTACACCTAGAAAAAGCACAAAAAGCGCTAGATGAAGCATTTGCAAGTAAAGAATTTGCTGATGAGGTACGCTCAAGAGCATTGGCATTTTCAGGAGAAATATTGATGTCACACGTAATGAACTACATTCTAAGAAGTGATGGCATAAAGGCAGATGCTGTAAGATTTGATGATTGGCCAATTATTACAGATAACAACATAGAATCGACAAATTTTCTCACATCAGAATCCAGAGAAAAGATGGGCAAAATAACAGAACTAGTAGAAGAAAATCAAGTAGTAGTAATTGGAGGATTTATTGGAAAAACAGTAGACAATGTTACAACTACATATGAAAGAGGAGGCTCAGATAGAACAGCAGCAAATCTAGGGATTTTATTTTATAAAAAATATGAAACTAGTATAGACTTTGAAAAAGATAGTGCAGTAGTTTCTGCTGATCCAAAAATTGTAGAATCTGGATTAAGTGATGTAATTCAATTATCATATAATGAAGCTAGATTAGCAGGAATGTTTGGAATGAAAATTTTAGATCCTATTGCAATAAAAGAAATTGTAGAAAATGGAATAGATATGCCAATTACTATTACAAATATGAATAATCCAGAAAAAATAACTATGATAAAGAGAATGCCAGATGAACAAAAAGATCACCCGATTAAGATAGTTACAGGAAAAGGAAATTGTGCTATTTTCAGAATTGAAACAAGTTGCATTCAAAAATTATTAACATCATTAGAAAAAGACAAACGCTACAGTGAGTTTGTAATTTTATCACCATTTACAAAAGATGGAATTGAGTTTTCTAGAATATTATTTCTGGATGGAGATTATGTTAAAAGAAATGAAAAATATTTGTTAGGATTTGATTCTCTTGCTACAATTACATACAACAGAGGAGTAATTACATTAATTGGTGATGAGATGTGGAGAGTTCAACAAGTTGCTTCAAAAACTAGTGCAAAGATTGGTGAGTCAGGATTAAACATTCTGAATATGGATGCACAAGAAGAGACTTCACGAATAATTATTGTGGTAGAAGATGCAAAAGACAACATAAGTAAAGCCATTAATGCAATACACAAGGAAATTTTAGAAATTAATTTTATTAAATGAAAAGAGTGGCGTTACGGGCTTTCACCTGTAAACCGCCATCATGGGTTTGTTCTTGGACCATTATCTAGATTCAGTCCGGCGTTACCCAAAACACGCGATACTATATGTTAGAATTTCAAGTATTTAGAGCTGATCTATATAGATCGCATTATACACGCTCAGCGGCATACCAAAGAACTATTCCAATTCCAATTAGGGCATACCACTTGAAGTTTCTTTTATTCATGAAAATATTTGCTGAGGCTAATTCCTCATCTTTGTATGTAGTCAAACGAATTTTTCTCATTTCAAATGCCTGTCCAACTAAGCCTATTACAAGAAGAGTAATTGCAGAAAAACCTAGAATCCATTCCATACTAGAATTTGTTGTTTGTCTGATATGTAGTTTACAAATTTAGAACATCAAAAAATAATTCTTTAAATTAGTAGAGTTTTTTCCCTCTCCTATGAAAGAGACTGGTAAAATATGGATGAATGGAAAATTAGTACCATTCAAAGATGCCAAAGTTCATGTATTAACTCATGCATTACATTATTCTACATCAATTTTTGAAGGAATTAGATGTTATAACACACCAAATGGTTCTGCAGTATTTAGATTGCAAGAACATAATGATCGATTCTTTAAATCTGCAAAATTATATTCAATGAAAATGCAGTTCTCAAAAAAACAAATTTCAGATGCTATATTAAAAACTGTAAAGTCAAGTGGACTCAAAGAATGTTACATTAGACCATTAGCATATTATGGTTATGGAACAATGGGACTAACTCCTACTGAAAATAAAGTAGATGTTTCAATTGCATGTTGGGCATGGAAGATGGGGGAATCTAAAGCAGGTAAATTCTCTGGAGCAAAATGTAAAGTATCAAGTTGGACAAAAATTGATTCAAGATCTCAACCAATGCAAGCAAAAGCAGCAGCAAATTATTCAAACGCAGCACTTGCAAGAATGGAAGCATTGGAAAATGGATATGATGAAGCAATTATGTTAAATTCATTTGGAAAGATTGCAGAAGGAAGCGCTGAAAATATCTTCATCATAAAAGATGATATTATTCAAACACCTCCTCTGTCTGCAGGTGGGCTAGAGGGAATTACTAGAGATAGCATAATCCAAATTATTGAAGAAAATGGAGGATTTGTAATTGAGCGAGATTTAGAAAGAGATGACCTCTACACAGCTGATGAAATTTTCATGACAGGTACTGCTGCTGAGGTAAAATCAGTAACGCAGATAGACAAAATGAAGATTGGAAATGGTAAGATGGGAACCATCACAAAAGCATTACAAAAATCATTTACAGATGTAACAATGGGCAAAGATAAGAGATTCTTACCATGGTTGACATTTATCTAATTTTCACGAGGTTTTTTACCCACAAAAATGATTAAAGATTATGGATTCATGTGCTACTGGTGATACTCAAGAAATCTGCTGGTTTTGCAGAAAAGGACGCCATGAAGACTGTATGAAAGAGATTCCAACGCAAGGAAAATCAGATGGGCCAGATGATTGTACATTTGATACAAAGCTCATTTCATGCAAGTGTCAGCATTAAACAATTAGTATCAAATACAGCTATGTTTGAAAAATTCTATGAATTACAATAAAGAATTTTGGGATAAATACGCAGATAAAAATGAAATAAAATACAATGAAGAGTTTTCAAAATATACAAGAGATTTAGCTACTTCTTTGCACTGCACAAGTGTTCTAGAAATTGGATGTGGAACTGGAATTGATTTAAGATTATTTCCAGATACATTTCAAATTCATGGAATTGATCTAAATGACCATGCATTAGATATAGCAAAAGAAAAACTTCCCATTGCAAATTTTAAGAATGGAGATATCACTAATTTACCATTTGAGGATTCCTCAATAGACTTTGTTTTTACACATGGATTATTGAATTATTTAGATGATGACACATTAGAAAAAGGAGTTGCAGAAATGTATAGAGTCGCTGGAAAATACATAATGAATTGTGAGGAATTTGAAGAAACAGAAAAACAGATTGATGAGAATCACAAATATCGTAATATGTTAAAAAGATGGTCAAATTATAAAGTAAGAATTGTGAGTAATGTCGATATGCATGAAGACATAGAACCTGATAAAAACAGATTTACTCTGTTAAAAAAACTGTAAAGAAAAGCATGGCAAGAAAAAAGGAGTCATCTGGTAATTCCAAGGCAAAATTTGCCATTGCAGGCATAATTGTAGTAGTAATTATTGGAATTTTCTTTTTTGCATTAAATAATGAATCAAATGTAGATGAATCAGAAACATCAATACTTGATACATTAAATGGTTCTCCACTGCTTGGCTCTTCTGATGCATCTGTAAAAATAATTGAATTTGGAGACTATCAGTGTCCATTTTGTAAGAGATGGAATCAAGACACAAAGCCATTGATTGAGGAAAACTACATCAACACAGGTAAGGTCAATTTGGTTTATGTTGATTTTGCAATTATTGGTGATGATTCAAAGACAGTTCATGAAGGAAGTTACTGTGCAGATGATCAAGGATTGTATTGGCAATATCATGACTTTGTCTATACCAATCAAGGTCATGAAAATGATGGTTGGGCCAATGCAGAAAATTTGAAAACTTTAGTTTCCGGACTTGATGGACTTGATGTTGATTCTTTTAAAGAATGTCTTGATTCTAAAAAATACAAAGGGAAAATACAAGATAATATTATAACTTCACATAGAACTGGTGCTCAATCTACTCCTTCATTTATCATAGTTGGTCCTAATGACTTTATTTCATTAAAAGGTGCACAGCCATACGATGCTTTCTCAAAGGCAATCGATGTCTTGCTTGTAAATTAATCTGGATCATCTCGTCCACTATCTCGTCCACAATGAGGACAGACTCTTTGATTTTGCCATAATTCTTTCCCACAATTTCTACATGATTGAGGTTTCATAAAACAATTACAACAATATGAAATTTAAGATTTGTATATTCTAAATAGCGGGTCTAGAGGGATTCGGACCCTCGACAACCGGATTAAGAGTCCGGTGCGCTACCTGGCTGCGCCATAGACCCACTAAAATAGCTAAAGCCTAGAGTTGTTATTAATCTTAAGATTGTAAAATAAAGGAAAATTTAGTTTTGTGCTTTTGCTTCAACTTCATTATACTTTTCAAGAATTGCTGTAAGTACAGTTGAAACTGGAACATCATTCATCTTTTTCTTTTCGGCAAGAATTTTTTGGTATGCATCTAGTGTGATGTATACAGGAATTGAACCATTTCCTTCAAGCAAACCTCTAACGTTGTAAAGAGCTGTTTCCATACCTCTCTCAGCAGATTTTGCAAATTTTGCTTTATCTAAGATTGCTCCTAGTGGACCAAATGGCATATCATAATCTACTGACATAGTTACTCTAGTGAGATTATCACCTAATGCTTTGAATTCATTAGTAATTTGCCATTTCTTAAAAGGACCTTCAATTTGTTTTGCAGAGATCTTTTCATTTTTGATAAATTCAGTTGTCTCACAATCCCATTCTAGACGTTTGCCGCTAAAGTCACCAATAATTCTAAATGTTGTACCTACACCCATACCTTCTTTGATATCCATAGGAATGACAGTCATTCCTACTGTGTCAGTTTTGATTTGATCAGAAACGTGTTCTGGTCTTGCAAAATAGGTAAAAACATTATCCACTGGTGTTTTGACATCTATTGATTTTGTAACAAAAGTCACAATTCAGATCCTCGTCGATTAGGATTTAAAGGTTTTGAAGATTTTCGTAAAGAAATTGATTTACAATATATTCATCAATTTTCATGATAATCTAAATGACCAAAAAGCGATCAGCAGGTTTGATCCTAATTTTGCTATTTTCATCTATTGTAGTATTTGATGCTAGTGCTCATTCAATGTTTAATTCCTCTGAGAAGTTTGAAGCAGGGTATAGAGTACAGGTAGCCACATTACCTGAGTTTCCCGAAATTGACAAACCATCTCAATTTTTGGTAAAAGTAAGTGAAGGGTCAGATTATGAAGAAGTTGACAGATTTACTATGGGAATTAGAGTTTTCTATAACGATCAACAAATAGATGCAATACCTCCAACACCCATAGAAGGAAATCATTGGGACATTGATTATGTATGGAGAAATTCAGGAAATCATATCGTAAAGATTGACTTGTATGATATTGGAGAAAATCAAGGAGTTACAACTTATACATTTAACATGGGAACACAAAACCCATTTGGATATATTTTCTTCATTTCAATAATTATAGGTGCTTGTTGTCTTGCAGTAGTTGTCATATACATTTACTTGCCAAAAAAACTCAAAAAATTTAAACTCTAGATTCTAAAGATACTCTAGAAATTCTAAATGCAAACAAGGTAGTTAATAACACCATTGCAAATAACAATATTCCAATTCCTAAATGAACTGCGACTAAAACTGCATGTAGTTTAAGATCAATTACCAAAGCACCAAGTGTGATTTGAGTTATAACAAATATAGTTGCAAGTGAGCTTGTCACTTTGATCTTCAAGTCAGCATTCTTGTTAATTAGACTTGCAACCATAGTTGCAATTACTAACGCTCCAGTAGTAGCAGCAATTAATCTATGAGTCCATTCAATAAGATATTCCTCAGATGGCATGACCCCACTAGGGCATAATGGCCACTCAGGACAAGTCAAACCAAGTCCAGCAGCCGAGACATATCCTCCAATAAACATTAGAGAATACAAAACAATCAATGTTACTAATGCAAGATATTGAATTGCCAAAATTATTCTATGATAAAGCTACCTTGCATGCCTTGTAATGCATGTCCTGGAACAGTACAGATGTAGTAGTAAGTTCCTGGTGCGCCAGCAGTGAAAGTAGTACTTCCGCCCTCACCGGGCTTTAGAGGATTTGTAGCAGCTGCAATTGCAGAATCCATTACTACACTGTTAAAGTCTTCAGGGTTTGTAACAACTCCAAATGAATGAAATGATTTACCCACGTTATTAGCAGTAATAGTTACCTCATCACCAGAGTTTACACGAATTTCTGGATTGTGACCATCCTCACCTGGTAATGCATTAAATGCCAAAGTCCTAAAGTCATCAGATTCTACAAAGTCTAAAGTAAAGTCATGAGATACACCTGTTGGGGCTGCAGCTACTGAAGAACCACCACCTTGTGCTGGACCTACAATGATTTCTCCAACCATTCCTTGTTCTCTATGTCCTGGAACCGTACAAATGTAAAAGTAAGTTCCTTCTTTACCTGCAACAAATTCTGAAGTTCCGTCTTCTCCTGGTTTTAGTGGATTTGATGCAGATGCAATATCACTACCAGGAACTATTCCACCAAAGCCTTCAGCATCTTTTGTAACACCAAAGGAATGAAATGATTTTCCATCATTAACTACGTTAAACATTACTTTATCTCCAACACTCATGTTAATTGTTGGATTGTTATCTGGTTCTCCAGGTAATGCATTAAATGCCAAAGTCCTAAAGTCATCAGATTCAATAAATGTAAGATCTGTTGTAATGGTCTTTCCTGTTGCTGCTGCTGGAGCTGCATGATCTGCTTCTCCTGCCATCATTGCTACAACTGGAGCAGGTTGTGAAATCCAATAGTCCCACATTCCAAAGAATATTGCGCCACCAACAATACAAATTCCTAGCATTATAGCTAACATTTTTCCAGTTCTAGCTGAAGTTGTTCGATATACTTGGTGTGCTGATTCGTTTGCTGGGTGTTCTGTTTCGTTACTCATTTTATTCTCCTAATGATGGGGGTTCTTTGACTCGAATGGATAGTAGTACTTGCCACCTAGACCAAATGGGTCATCAGTATCTGCAAGTTTTCCTTTTCCTGAGCTATGAATCATGTTTGCCAAGAATACTGCCATGCTAACACCAATAATCATTGCGCCTACAGATGCAATCTGGTTCATAGCAATCCATTCTGGGATTGGTGGATAATCGAAAACTCTTCTTGGCATTCCATACAAGCCAAGTACATGTTGTGTAAAGAATACCAATATTGTACCTACAAATGACAAGAAAAAGTGTATCTTGCCCATAGTTTCATTATACATTCTACCTGTGACATATGGGAACATGTAGTAAAGATAGCCAATTGAACCAAATGCAATAGTACCCATTACAAAGAGGTGGAAGTGACCAACTACCCAATACGAGTCATGTGTTGAAAAGTCTAATGGCATTGCGCTGTTAACTACACCACCTGCACCTGCTGCAAAGAATAATGCAATTCCCCCAACTGCCCACATCATTGGTGTTGAGAATTTGATTCTACCATTCCACATTGTTGCAACAAAGTTAAACACGTGCATGGCAGATGCTGGAACAGCTGCAAGAGTTCCTATCATAAAGACTGTTTTTTCGGTAAATGACATTCCAGTTGCAAACATGTGATGGGCCCATGATGAGAAAGCAACCATTGATAACAAAACAAATGCAAAGACACCAGAATTGTAGCTGTAGATTGGTTTTCTTGAAAATCTTGGAATGATTTCATACATCATACCAATTGCTGGAATTACCAAAACGTATACTTCTGGATGGAATGTAAACCAAAACAAGTGTGAATACGCAATTGGATCACCACCCATTGCAGGATTGAAAAATCCACTTACACCTAACCTATCAGTTAGAAGCATCAAGAGCGCTGCTGCAAATGTTGGAATTGCAACAAGGATAATCAAAGATGATGCTAAAAATGACCAAGCCAATAATGGGACTTGCCCGATTGACATGTCTGGATGTTTACATTTGAGAATAGTAACAATAAAGTTGATGGCACCAAGTACTGATGAGATACCTAAAATCTTTAGTCCAAATATCCACATGTCAGCTGCTGGACCTGGAGCACTAATGACAGAGTATGGTGGTTGCGCATACCATGTAAAGTCAGCAAATCCTAACCAGATGAGGGCACCACCAGGTGGAATCATCCAAAATGCAATTGCATTAAGTTTTGGATATGCCATATCCTTGTATCTAACCATTATTGGAACAAAGTAATTTCCAACTGCAGATGCAAAAGGAATGATAAACAAGAAGATTAGTGTCGTACCGTGAACAGTAAAGATTCTGTTAAAGGTCATGGAATCTGCAATAATTTGTGTACCTGGTAAGAATAATTCTGCTCTGATTGCAAGTGCTAGTGTACCACCTAAGAACAAGAATGCAAGTGACATGATAAGATAAAGTAAACCAACATCAGTGTGATGTGTTGAGAACATAATTTGCCATATTGGACGTGGCTTTGCTAATTCTAGAACCATCAGTTAATCTCCTCGCTTAAAACAATCGAAAGTTGGGATAATAATGTTATCAAGCTGATGGTTCCTCCACATACAATGTTCCGCGCATATTATAATGAATCAATCCACAATATTCTCTGCATTGAATATCATGAACACCTGGTGCATCTGGAGCAAACCATACGGTATTAACTCGACCTGGAACTGCATCCAATAAAACAACATAATCATGAATGTTAAAAGAATGAATGACATCTTTTGACATTATCTCAAATTTGTATGCCTTGCCAACTTCAACATGTAGCTCACCAATTTCTTTTGTTCCATCTTCATGCTCAAAAGTCCAGAACCATTGTTGCCCAGTTACTTTGATTACTTCAGCATCTGCAGGAATATGTTCCACAAGTCTTTCTGCTTCCCATGCTTCTGCTCCAACCCATGCCATTAATGCAATTACAATTGCAACGTAAATCCATTCGGGCCAGTTAGAATGTCCACTCATTTCTACCAGTCAGTTCCCTCATATGCAGTTGGTTTTGCTTTTGGGTGTGATTCTCTAAATCTCCAAACTAGCCAAATCATTGTTCCTGCTACTACTGCACCAACTGTAAATGCAACAGTCATCATTCTAAAGAATAAATTCCAAATAACTACTCTACGATCAAGATATTCTCCAGGTTCATCACCTGCAGCAAATGCTAAGTCCACAACTGGGACTATTACTAAAACTGCCAATACCAAGAATAATCCTACAATACTCTTCATTAGCGATTGACTGACGAAACCTATAATTTCTATTTAAGGGTTTTCAAGATTACTAGCTACTAACCTTGATCGAAACGTGATGGATGCATTACGTTAAGTCCTGAAAGTGAAAATTTTCTATCCTTTTCTCTGAAGATGTTAAGCGAAGCATTTGCAATAATTAATTCAAAGAGATTGACAGGAGATAAATCAACAATGGTTGAAAGCATTGCCTTGATTGGATCCATATGAGTTACAAGCAACACATTCTCATCAGGATGTTTTTCAATTATGTGATCAACAATTCCTAGAACTCGTTTTTTGACATCGGGAAAAGTTTCTACTCCATTATGAGCAATCTCAAGTTCACCATTATAAAATTTCATAAAGACATTACCATGACTTTGAAAAATCTCATCATATGGCATGCCAGTAAATTTTCCCATATCAAGTTCAATTAAACGATCATCAATTGTAACATCAAGTGAGTTATGTTTTCCAACAATTTCTGCAGTATGTTTTGCTCTTTCTATTGGACTTGAATAAATTGTAGAGATATTCATGTGTTCAAGTAATTCAGCAGTATGTTCAGCTTGTTTTATTCCAATATCAGTTAATGGAACACCTTCAGTTCTGCCAGCCAAAATTCTTTCGGTGTTATTTTTTGCCTGACCATGTCTAAGGAAAATTATTTGTCCCAATTTGATCGAATTTCAAATAGAGATAATAATAACATTATCAGATAGATATCATGAAAGTAGGAATTATTGGCGGAACTGGTGGAATGGGTAAAGGTTTTGCTTTAAGATGGTCACAAAATCATGATGTAATTATTGGCTCAAGAGATGCAGTAAGAGCATCTGAATCAGCAGTAGAATACACTAATCTTGCCAAAGAAGCATTTGGAGAAATCAAGGGAACGATTTCTGGAAACGATAACGTTTCAGTTGCAAAAGAAAGTGATGTTTTGATTTTATCAATTCCATATGACAATATTGATTCAACATGTTCTGGGATTTTACCTGAGATCAAAGATAGTTGTGTTGTTATATCTCCAATTGTTCCAATGACAAAAACAGATGTTGGATTTGAATGTGTAGCAATTAAGGAAAACAAACCATTTTCATATCAACTAGTATTAAACCACATGAAAGATAAATCAAAACTTGTTTCAGCATTTCATGTAATTTCTGAAAAGAAGTTAATCAATCCAACATTGGAGCTCGATTATGACATCTTTGTATGTGGAGATGATGATGCATCAGTTCAAGTGGTAAATGGATTAATTAATGAAATTAAAGGACTAAGACCAATTTACTTGGGTCCAGTAGAATTATCTTATTTTGCAGAAATGTCTACACCACTTCTTCTAAATGCAATGATAAAAAATAAAATTAAAAATCCAGGTATCAAAATTATCTAAGTTAGTTTTTTTCATTTATTATGAGTCACGAATACTATAGACGCGGTAAAAATTGGTTCACAGCAATTGGTGTGCTTTTTTCTGTAATGGCAGTGATAGTTTTAATCAGACAATTATTAATCTGGGGACCAGAATTTGTTGAAGATTTTTTGATAAATGGAGAAATAACAAATGAGAAAGTTTCAGCAGCAATGTTAGGCTTTGGGATTTTTATGATAGCATTAGGATTTAGAAAACATGAACAAAAGAGATGAATTTCTAAAATCACAAAAAGTATTACGGTTAGCAACAATTGGTAAAAACAAAACTCCACATATTGCTCCTGTGTGGTATGTGTATAGTGGAAAGAAGATCTACATAGGAACAAACACTAGAACAAAAAAGGCAAAAAATGCAAAAATAAACAAACATGTTGCCTTTTGTGTTGATGTAGGCATCAATTCACCAAGCATTTATGGAGTTATGGGACAAGGAGATGCCAATTTAATTTTAGAAAGCAAAAAAGTAAAAACAATTGCAAAAAAAATCCTTTTAAAATATTTCAAGACATTAGAAAATAAATCTGCAAAAGAATTACTTGATGATACTGATTGTATTATAGAAATTATTCCTAAAAAGTTTTCAGTTTGGAGTTATTAACTAACAAATTCTTCAATTTTGTTCATTGCAGATTCTAATACTTTAAGACTAGGAAGATAAACAAGTCTAAAATGTCCACTTCCATATTGTGTACCAAATCCAGAACCATGAACTGTAAGTACACCTTTTGTTTCTAAGAGTTTTGTAACAAATTCTTTATCTGTACCAAATCTATTGTCTTCAATCTTTGGAAATGCATAAAATGCACCTTTTGGATTCGAACAAGAGATACCAGGCATTTCATTGAGACGTTTTACAACCAAGTCTCTATGTTTTTTGATTTCAGAAACAAAGTCATTAATGTAATTTTGAGGACCTCGAAGAGATTCTAGTGCTGCATGTTGTACTGGAAGACTAGTTGCAATCCTAACTCTTGCTAATTTTGGTAGATTTTCTCGTAGTTCCTCAAGTTGTGGTGATTGATTAAATGCAATGTAACCAATTCTCCAACCAGACATGAGATGAACTTTTGAGAATCCATTTAGAACAATTACAGGTGAATCTCCTGCAACTTTACCAATTCCTACAAATTTTTCGTCAAAAATTATTTGATCATAAATTTCATCACAAATTATGTAGAGATTATGTTGATTTGCAATATCTACTAATTCTTTTAGTGAATTTTCATTAAATACAGCACCTGTAGGATTGTTTGGGCTAATCAAACAAATTGCAACAGTCTTTGATGTAATCTTAGATTTAATATCATCAATGTCAGGTCTAGAATTATTCAAATCTACTGCAAATTCTACAGGAGTTCCACCATGCAATCTCACATATGATGCATATGGAGGATAGTATGGTCCAGGTAAAAGTACTTCATCACCTTCTTCCACAATTGAAGAAATTACCATATCAAGTCCTTCAGAGACACCATTAGTAACCAAAATTTCATCAGCCCCAATTGAGAGTCCTTTTGCATTTTCTTTTTTAGCAATCTCTTCTCGTAATTCTAAGAGACCTTCAGATGTAGAGTAATAATTTTCTCCTTTGTTAATTGCATCAATTAGAGCTTGTTTGACATTATCTGGAGGTTGAAAACCAAATTGTACAGGATCACCAATGTTAAGATAATCAACTTGCATTCCCTTTTGTTCTACTTTTCTTGCAGCTAGAACGATATCTCTAATGGCATATTCAACACCGACTACTTTTTTCGATACTTTCAAAGTATCTAGACAGATATTTAGGCCTGTTAAAATCTTACTTCTTTGGACTCGTTGCACAGTCTGGATAGTGCGAGCGGCTTCGAACCGCTAGGTCGAGGGATCGAAGCCCTCCGAGCCCTTTAGATTATTTTATTAGGCAAATAATTTGCCATTATGATGAAATGAAGATATCACCATTCAAACTTGGATTGGGATTAGTAATTGTAGGAATAATTTGGGTTTCATTTATTTTTGATGAAACTGAAAAATTACATGATTCAATTTTACTAAAACAATCAAACTCTCTTGAACTAAAATCAGAATTTTTGGGTATTGGTATTGGGTATTACAAAGTATACATGCCTGAGTTTGCAGGTGAAGAGGTGTTTGTCCAAATATTAGATACAAAAGACAGTGTAATACAAGAACAAAAGATTCAGACAAAAATGTCAGTTGGATATTTTGATTTTAATGAGAATGGTACACACACATTAAAAGTTACAAATATTTCAAAAAATACCATTGATTTGCAAATAGAATTTGGCGATACAAATTCTCAAAAAATGTTTCCACCAGGAATTATGATACTTGTAGGTGCTGTTGTTATGATGATGATAGCATATATGAAAATAAAAAATTACAATATAGAGCAACCAGATGAAAATATTTCATAGATTTGAATACATTGAATTGTATGCCCAAAAACTAGAACCAAGTTAAAGATTAACCAAGTTGTGAAAAACAAGAATGCTACAATCGAGAAAGGAAGAAATGCTTTGAGTTTGGTGTGTTCTCTATTTTTTAATATCAAAACTGCTCCTAATGATGCAAGAACAAGTCCAAATTCAAGTGGTTGATGAGACCAAGAAATCAAACCATCAATTCCAAAGATATCATGAGATAAAGAATCACCAAATCCTGAAACAGTCTGTAGTATAGAACCAGCAATAACAAGTTTAATCCCAGTTTTAAGAGAGCCCTTAACTGATTTTCGAAGTATTAGCATACAGCCCATAATTGCAGCACAGCTAGTCATAGATACTCCGGCATACACTACAATATGAGATGGGCTCCAGAAAAATTCTGGTTCTTTTTGAAGATGTGAGATGGCATCCCAAAATCCTGCTGAAACAACTACAACAGAGCCAATAACTGCTAAAATTGATACAACTGAAACAAGTAGACTAGATTTTGCAAGTGTAGAGTTTGAAATTCTGTGAATTAATTTCATTATCTTTCTACATTATCTTAGTAATATGAAATATTGTAATGTGTTAATTAGAAAAATTCAACATTATGGGTAATTTTAAGAATTAACTATATTAGATGAAACAATCAACAGAGAATATGAGTCCAGGAATTGGATTAATGAAGAGAAGATTAGAAAAAGAAAAAGATGCAATAGCACTTGCAGTATCAGGCATTGCAAAAAAATATGATAAAAAACCAGATGATATCAAGACATTAGAAACAAAGTATGATGATGATGCAGGAGATTGGTATGTTGCATTGGGATGGGAAGAGAAAAAAGCCATAATTAAGATGGATTCTGTTCAGGGAATCATTACTGAAATTAAAGAAATTTAATTATCAAGTGATATTTTGAAAATAACATGACTAGAGCAATTGTTCTTGGTGGTTCAAGAGGAATAGGAAAAGCAATTTCAGAATCACTAAAATCCATAGAAATTGATGTTTTTGCTGCTTCAAAAAATGATATTGATACATCAGATTTAGATAGCGTTAAAAGATTTCTAGAAAAACACAATCAAACAGACATACTAGTTCTAAACACAGGAGGTCCTGCACCAAAACAATTCTCAACTATAACTGAGGATGATTGGAAACTATATCATAATCAATTATTTCTAGGATTTTGTACTATTTTACAGAATATCAAAATCAATGATGGTGGGTATATCTTTTTGATTAGTTCAAATGTGATCAAAGAGCCAAATGCAAAATTGATAATTTCTTCAGCATATCGTGCGGCATTTAGTGAAGTTTTTAAAATTTTAAGCAAAGAATATGCAGAAAAAAATATCAGTTGTATCAATATTGCACCAGGTCCTATCAATACAGATAGAACTCAAGAATTAATAGAAAATATTGAAGAATTCACAAAATCACTGCCCATGAAAAGACTAGGAGAACCCCAAGAGATAGGGAATTTTGTAAAAGCAATTATTGAAAATGAAATAAAATATCTTTCAGGGGTTACAATAAACTTTGATGGTGCTAATTCAAACTATATTTTTTAAAACTATTTTTTAAATTCAACATTTGGTGTATCAGGTTGGCCTGTGATTGCTATCAATCCACCCTCACGTAGCTGTTGTAATAATTGCATAACTTCTTTTTCTACTTGGTTTCTTTGTAATCCTGTTTGTTGTGCAAATATTTCTACTAATTCTGTAACTTTACGTTGTCCATTACAAGATTTCCAAAAATCAACGATTGCTTGATTTACCATAAAACCTTGCTCATGTTCATTTGCTAATACCATAGAACCATCGTCTTGTTGGACTAATTTTCCAACACCTTGAGGTAATGCAGTTTCATAATTTATTGGTGCAGGGGTATTCATTCCAGCTCCCATGTTCTTGATTTTGGTTTTTGCCTCTTCTGACATTTTATCCATTGACCATGGTGGTTCCCAGACAATGTCTACTTTGACATTGTTAACTCCTGGAACTTTTTTTACATATCTTGTTGCATCTTGAACCAAAGTTTCATGAAGTGGACAACCTTGAGTTGTCATAGTCATTTTAATATTAACATCATTGTTATCTGCAACATCAATTCCATAAATCAATCCCATCTCGACAATGTTTAGAGGAACCTCAGGATCCATACATTGTTTAAGAGAATCCTCAATTGCTTGTGCAGAAACTGTACTCATATTGTAAATTGCAGTTTGAAAAACAATAAAAACTTTCTATTAATTAGCTTCAAATAATTTTTTGATAGATTCATCATAAGGAGGCTGAGCTACTCCTTTTTCTGTAATTATACCAGAAATCAGTTCTGGTGGAGTCATGTCAAATGCAGGGTTTATGACGTTGATATCATCAGGAGCAGTTTTTTTATCCCCAATTCCTGTAACTTCAGTTCCCTTTCGCATCTCAATAATTACATCTTCAGCTTTACTTTTCATATCAATTGTAGATAATGGGGCTGCCACATAGAAAGGAATTCCATGTTGTTTTGCCATAGTTGCTACTTGATAGGTTCCAATTTTATTAAAGACATGACCAGTACTAACAATTCTATCTGCACCTACAACAACTTTGTTTACAAGACCATTTGCCATACTATATCCTACTGCAGTATCTGGAATAAGACTAACATCAAATCCATCATGTTTTAATTCAAAAGCTGTTAGTCTAGAACCTTGTTGTATAGGTCTTGTCTCAGTAGCAATGACTTTGACATTTTTTCCACTCTCTCTAGTTGCACGAATAACACCTAATGCAGTTCCATAAGCAACAGTAGCTAATGCACCAGCATTACAATGAGTCATTATAGTATCATTATTATCAAAAAGAACAGACCCATTTTTTCCCATAGTTTTATTGATTTCAATATCTTCATCAGCCATTTTTTTGGCTGTGCTAATTACTAGTTCTTTAATTTGTTCAACTGAATCTCCAGAATTTGCTACATTCATGATTTTTTCTAATCCCCATCCCAAGTTTACAGCAGTAGGTCGTGTCTCAAAGAGAATTTGCTT
>JADHUF010000016.1 GCA_016784625.1 Candidatus Nitrosopumilus sp.
GTCAATTACTTTGTAAGCATTTGAAAAATCAATATCTTCATATGAAATTTTTTTAAATTTTGAATCTAGAGTTTTAGCGAAATCTGCTGTAAAATTTTTTTGAAAAACTTTGTCTTGAGCATATGGGGTGTCTTTCTTTTTTGCCCACTGGTATACCATTTCTTCTTGGCTTAGATCAAGGGATACACTTTCTCCTTTGATCTTTATCTTGATTCCTTGAGCCTCATATGCAGGGGGGAATAAGATTCCATTATGTTGTAGCGTTTTCCATTTCATTCTTTTCACTTCAAAATTGCGGACTTTGATAAAAACTAGATTTTATGTGTATATCAATTTAACGTACAAGTACGATGTCAGCTAGTGAATAGCTCTTTACTCATGTATTTTTCAAATTCTATGTCTGTTTTCATCTTTTTTGCTTCCATAAACATGGCTGCATCAGTACCTACCACATATCGTGGTAAAATCTCGTTATCATGAATTGCCTTTATTATGACATCTGCAACTTGAGATGGAGCAGTTCCCATTTCTACCATCATTTTAAGACCTGCCAAAATATTATCAGTTAATTCTTTGTATTTAGGATCCGTTTTTGATTCTGGAACTTTCATAGAATTGAAAAAGTTTGTCTTGATGACTCCTGGTTCAATTAATGTAACTTTGACTCCAAATTGACCAAGCTCATATCTGAGACATTCACTTAATCCTTCTAATGCAAACTTTGTACTAATATAAGCTGTAGAACCTGGTAGTCCCATTTTACCAACAACAGAACTAATATTTACAATAATTCCTGATTCTTGTTTTCTCATAATTGGAGATACTTCTTGAATGATTCTTACAATGCTAAAGAAATTAGTTTCAAACTGTTTTCTAAAATCATCAATTGATACATCTTCTGTGCATCCAAATTGTCCATATCCTGCATTGTTTACTAAAACATCTAATCTCCCCCCATCTGTAACTACTTTTTTGATTGCAGAAACTATTGATTCTTCTTTATCTACATCTAATTCCATCACATTAATTGATAGATTTTCTTTTTTTGCCGCGTGTTCTAATTCTCCTGCTTTTCCAACATCTCTCATACTTGCAAAAGTATTGTAACCATCTCTAGCAAGTGCCAATACAGTTTCTAATCCAATTCCTGATGAACTACCTGTAACAAGAGCTACTTTTTTCATACTGATGTTATATTTTTGCTATATTTATCCCATTTTGATTTATCATACTAGTGGTTTATCCCCTTCAACAGGATTAACTAATTCTGTTTTCTCACCATTATTGATCCTCTCCAAAATCTCTAATGAAGAATATTTGTGCAAGTATTCATTATTGTTTCCACATCTGTATGAGAATGTACATCTAGGACATCCAGATTCGTTTTCACATGGGCACTCTTTTACTATGTGCATGCTTCTCTCAAGGGCTTTTTCAAATCTATCATACAATGCTTTACTGGCACCACTTCCTCCTATTGCCCCATCATAGATGAAAATCAAACCTGATATTCCTAAAGATATGCCTCCCAAGTCTTGAGATACTCCTCCAGTAATCATGTTACTTCCTTCAATTACTACATGTTCTGTTGCATGATATCCACTGGCTTCTGTATATTCTTCGTCTTCAGATTTCTCAATAACTTTGTGAGGTCTTGGTGCATGGAAAACAATACCCTTGGTGATAAAATCATATTCTAATGGAGTATCAAGTAGTATTTTTTCTCCTTGTGTAATTTCTTGTCCTAATTCTATATTGATATAACCGTAAACCTTCTTTTGAATATGTAATTTACAAAATGCTATTTCTATTCCCTTTGCTTTTCTCCTCTCAAAAATAGTTTCAATTGTTGGCCACTCTTCTGTAAGTGATTTTGTATAATATGGATAATCTCTTGGAATTCTTTCTAGTTTAGCATAATTTTTTTCTGGGTAATCAAATTCTTTTACCTTATAACGAATTCCTGCCAAAAAATAGATTGCGTCTTTATGTAATTCTTCTAATGCAATTGGTAATGTTCTATCTCCAACTTTTCTTTCATTTAAGAAAATATCAATTGATTTTCCAATTCCTCTAATACTGTAATCATTTAACATAGGATTAATTTTATCAAAATTTGGAATTATTCTATTGTTAAATTCTTTAAGATTCTCTTTGATTATATGATGCTTAATTATCTCTTGATGTTCTTTTAATTCATGTTTTGAAATTGGTCTATCACATGCCATTGCTAATACCTGAAATTCTTCTACAAATGGATTTTTTGGATCAATGTATGTTTTTTCAACGTCCTCAAAATAATCATCAGGATGATTTTTGTAGTATTGAGAAATAGGATCATTTCCTAATGCCAAAAATGCGTATCCTCTTTGTCCTTTTCTTGCAGCTCTTCCAATTCTTTGAATTAATCTATTTATCGGAATAGTTGATGATATAACACAATCAACATTACCTACATCTATGCCTAATTCAAGCGTAGGAGTACATGAAATTGCCTGTAAACTGTCATCTTTGAATTGTCTTTCTACTGATGTTCTATAATTTGCCATTAAACCTGCCCTGTGAACTTTGATGTTGACTTTTTGTTTTTTTGCTTGTATTGCCAAAAGTTCAGAGTTTAGATGTGAATTATTAAACACCATTGTCTTGTGATTTTTTTCAGTTAATTTCTTTGTCAACTCTACCATTAATGCTCTTTGAGTTCTAAGTGATGGGAATAACATTGCAAAATCTGTTTGACCTTTTTTTCCAGAACCATGAATGATTTGCATTTTTTCTCCAAACAACTGTTGACAGAATTCTTTTGCATCATCAAGAGTAGCTGATGCTGCAACAAATTGTAATTTATTACTGCAAATCCTCTTTAGTCGTTTTATGATATAGTGAACATTTGATCCAAAAATTCCTGAATAAACATGTGCTTCATCTACTACAAGAATTCTTGTTGAAGTTAACAATGATGAAAACTTTGTCTGATGCCAAAGATGATAATGTAAAATATCAAAATTTGTAACTAGAATGTGGGGTGGATTTTCAATAATTTCTCTTCTTTTATCATGTTTTGTATCTCCATCAAAAATCTCAACATTAATTCCCATCTTTTCTACAAATTTCTGAATTTTTGGATACTGATCTTGTGATAGTGCTTTTGTTGGATATACAAAAACTGCAAAGACATTTCCATTAACCATGTCTTTTTTTATTCTTTGAATTACTGGAATCAAAAATGCTTCAGTTTTACCTGATGCTGTAGGTGCTTCAATTACGACATTTTCTCCAAATGTGATTTCTTGTATTGCTTCTTCTTGAAATTTATAAAATTGCTCAATCTCTAATTCCTTAAGATGTTCAGAAATAGATTCATCTAACCCTAAATCTTCAACTCTACAGCCCATTTTAGGCTCAGGATTCTTCAAAACCTTGTATTGTGAAACATAGTCTTTTTTTGAAAATAGGATTTCTTCAGTGATCTTATCTGGCTTGTTTTTACCAATCATCTCTTTAATTTCATTTTCTCCTCTGATGATCCCTTCATTCTTCAGACCTTCAGAAAGTCCTTTTTCAGTGACTAATCCTTTGTCAAACCTTGAAAGAAATTCTAAAAACACCTCATCATAATTTTTTGAAAATTCTAAGAGATCTTCAATACCACATTTTCCACAAGATACATGCATTTTTTTGTTGAATGTCTTTTGAATTTCTATTTTTGACTTACATTTTGGACATGAGAATTTCAAGATCTATTTGATAAGACATTATTGATGATTTATTGTTACTTGATACTATTGACCCATGACATTATTAAGCTAGGAAATAGTCTTGAATTTAAAAATGAAAAAAATAGAAATTAACAAAATTTACAATCAAAACTGTATTACAGGAATGAATTTAATTCCTAAAAATAAAATTGATCTTGTAATTACTGATCCTCCTTTTGCCATTAACTTTAAGGCCAAAAAAGCTAATTACAACAGAACATCCTCTAGAGTTCTTTCAGGATATAATGAAATTAAACCTGAAGATTACTATGATTTTACATTTGCATGGATGAGTGAAGTTTTTCGAATTTTAAAGAACACTGGAAGCATGTATGTTTTTTCAGGATGGAATAATCTCAAAGATATTTTACGAGCATTAGATGATGTTGGATTTGTTACAATTAATCATGTTATTTGGAAATATCAATTTGGTGTAGTTACTAAAAGGAAATTTGTCACTTCTCATTATCATTGTCTTTATGTATGCAAAGATGATAAGAAACGAAAATTTTTCCCATTTTCTAGGTTCAAAAAAGATGATAAAACAAACGATGGGCGAAGTCTACATTACAAAGACAAAGAAGATGTCTGGAACATTAAAAGAGAGTACTGGACTGGTGATGAAAAAACACCAACTAAACTTCCATCTGAATTAATCAAAAAATTATTGGAATATTCTAGCGAAAAAAAAGATATTGTCTTTGATCCCTTTCTTGGTTCTGGGCAAGTAGCATTTGTAAGCAAATCCCTTGATAGGCGATTTCTTGGATTTGAAATTGTTCCTGATTATTACAAATTTGCCAAAAAACGACTTGACAAAGGCTTGTATCGAATTAAAAAATCAAAATAAGCTGTTATTTTTTTCAGATTCATCTATTTTTCCAGACTCCTCTATTTTTTTCTGACCCATTTTTCCAGAGATGATTTTTTGAAGATCTTCATCTGTTTTACCTTCAACTTTAACTCCAATTGATTTTGCAATTGTTTCTAGCTTTTCTCGCTCTGTTTCAACAGGACCTGAAATTTTTGGTGCTTCCTCTGTTACTTCTTTCATGTTTTCTTGAATTTCATTTTTTGCCTTATTGTATTCATTAACAGCTTTTCCAAGTTTCTTTGCAGCACCTGGAAGCTTTCCTGTTCCTAAAATCAAAACTAATGCAACAAAAATAATGATCATCCATTCGCTTCCAGATATATTCAATGAATAATCAAGCATGTTTTGCTGTACTCTAATTTGAAATTAAACGTAATGTTCAAGATTCATGCCTAAATTATTGATTTCATCATTGAATATCAGGTATGAGAAGCACTAATTGATTTAAATAAATTCAAGACTGTAAAATTTTATGAAAAAAATTGAAGCAATAGTTCAATCTGGAGCTAAAGATGCAGTAGTTGCTGCAATCAAAAAAGTTGGTGTTGGTGGTGTAACTATTCATAAAGTTCAAGGTCAGGGAGCAGAAGATCCTCCTTTAGTTGGAGAGTACTTTAGCAGAGATATGATTATCTGTGTTATTGATGATCCTAAACTAGATGAGATCATAGATGCAATTACAAGTGTTGCTTGTACTGGAACTAAAGGTGATGGTAAAGTCTTTGTTACCCCAATTGATGATGCATTTGATATATGCACCAAAAAACGTGGAACCACATCTATCTAATTTTGTATTCTTTGTGGCTCTAGTTTCTTTCTAGACTTTATAGCAAGAAGTGTAACTCCAATTCCTATTACACAAAATACCAAGTATGGTGTTTCATTTCCAAATGACTGTGTTATTGGACCTCCAATTGTTGGTCCTAATGCCCAACCTATTCCAAAAACTGTTTCATACGCGCCAATTATTTTTCCTGAAATTGTCTTTCGAGTTTTACTCAAAATTATCTCCAAAGTTAATGGAAAGAATATGCTAAATCCAAATCCCATTAGAACTAACGATATTGCAAAAGTAATGATTGAATCTGCAACAACTGATATTGCTAATCCCATTGATACTGCAATTGTTACTGCAATCAAAGTCTGACTTGTCCTCCTTGCAAATCTTCCAGCTAATGCAAGTGATACCACACGTGATATTCCAAAAACAAAATATAACAACAAAATATCTGTGGCTGTCATTCCATTGTCATTTAAAAATGCAGGATAAATTGTAAGAATTATTCCAAAAGATGATGTACAGAAAATCAATAAAATTATCACTTCTGGAAATCTTTTCATTTCTTTAATTGATGAAAAAGAAAATCGCTCATAATGAATTCTAACCCTTTTTCTTGAGACTAAAAGTGCAGTAATTATTGCAGCTGCCAGAATAAATGCTGTAATCTGGAATAGAATCCTATAGGTGATATCAAGACCCTCAAGGAATACTGTGCCAAGTAATGGGCCCACCATAAATCCAATAACAAAAAACATTGTAAACCATGAGATATTTTTGACTCTGTTTTTCTCAGTACTCTCATTAGCGATAATGGATTGGCATGGAGGCCAAAAAAATGCATGAGCTATACCAGTCATTATTCTAAATCCCATGATTTCTGGAACTGATTGTGCAATTGATAGAAGATAGATTGATGCAGAATTTATGGCAGCCCCTAGTGCAAGCAGATATCCACTGTTAAATCTGTCAAGAAGAATTCCTACAAAAAGTGGAATGAACATGTAGGGAATAAAATTAGATAACCCAATTAATCCAAGTTCGGAATAATTAGCACCGATAATATTTTTTGCAAATAATGGTAAAATTGGACCATGTAATCCGTATGAAATCCCGATGATCAGTCCTGTGATGTTGATTAGTATTAGAACTCTGTTCATTTGTATGCGGCAACCATTATTGCCCCACCCATAAGATCTTTCTCAAATTCTACTCTGGAAAATTTTTCTAGTAACAACCCTTCAAGTTTTTTGTTTTGTGGCCATCTTTTGTATGTACCATAAAGTGTTCCAAACTTTAATCCTAGTCTTCCTCCTGCAATAAATGCAAGAATGGGAAGAATACATCTTAGATAAAATGAAACTCCTGCTCTGATGAATACTTCATCTGGTTTTCCTAAATCAACAATAACAAATCTACCTTCTTTTTTTAACACTCTGTGAATTTCAGATATTGCAATTCTCAAATTGATTGCATCTCTTAGTGAGTATCCACACAAAACTGCATCAAACTCTTCACCTCTAAATGGAATGTGCTCAAAAACTCCATTTACCATGTCTGGTGATTTTTCAAAATGTGTACTTGTATTTTTGAGCATTGGAACAAGAGGGTCATAAAGTGTGATTGAAATTTTTCCATTAGTCTGTTTTAGGGCAGTTTTTGACATGTTACCGAAACCTGATCCTGCATCTAAAATTTTGTTTCCTGGAACTACTCTTTTTGAAATTCCACGGTTTCTATGCTCATCATCTTTACCTAGTGAAATGATAGAATTTACTTTATCATAAACAGGAATAATTTCTCGAAGTACTTCCATTACTTCGCCCCAATAACTTCCTAAACCCATAATCTATCGTCTCAGTATACCTGTTTGAATAGTTTTCAAATCTAAAACTTATTCTGAAACAAACTTTGATGCTTTTTGAGAATAATTCTGTAAATCAGATTCAGAAACTTTCTCAAAAACTTTTGTCTCAGTTGTAATCTTTGCCATTTTGATACCATTGACTTCGTTTTTTTGTTCAGCTTTTAGATTAATTGCTGCAATAGCTAAAGATGCTGCATCATCTAAGTTCATTTCTGTATTGTAATGTTTCTCTAAAAATTCATTTACCTCATCAGAACCTGCACCAATTGCAATTGCTGCATATTGTACATAAGTTCCACTAGGATCAGTTACATAGATTGATTCTCCTTTTTGGTCAATACCTGCAATTATCAAGGAAACTCCGTTTGGGCGTACTCCTGAATATTGTGTAAATTGATGAGATTGATCTGCTAAATGTTTAGCAACTGTTGCAATTTCAACAGATTCATCATATGTCATTCTATTTCCTTGTGAAAAGAATCGTGCACTATCAACTTGAACGCGTGCATCTGGAATGTATCCTGCAGCTGCAACTCCAATATGATAGTCAACTTGGAAAATTTTCTGTGTAATATTTGTAGTTTGTAATGTTCTAGGTTTTTCTTCTACTGCCATGATGACTCCTTCTTTACTGCAAATACCAATTGCTAAAGTTCCTCTTTTTACTGTCTCCATAGCATATTCTACTTGGTATATTCTGCCATCTGGAGAATACATCGTAGGAGTCATATCGTAACCACGTGATGCCATCATGTTATCACGAGTTCATTCCTCAGTCAATTTAAGGGTAATTATCATGCTTGAATATGGAAAAGATCTGGAAATAGGGTTTTAAGTAAAATTGACATATTAAATTCAAGAAAACATGACCAACCAACTCCTAGAATTCAAAGAAATCCTTAGATCCAGACAAGTTTCAGAACAAAGAAAACCTGACAAGCAGACTAAAAAATTATTGTTTTACTTGTTTACAAGTACTCGAGGTGGCTTTACACGATTACGTATTATTATGCACTTAATTGATCAGCCATTTAACACTCATCAACTAGCAAAGGAACTTGATCTTGATTACAAAGCAGTTCAGCATCATATGAAAGTACTAGAGAAAAATAATATGGTCTCAAAAATTGGTGAAAAATATGGAGCAATTTTTCACTTGTCAAATTTCCTTGAAATTAATATTAATGCACTAGATGAGGCAATTGATAAACTAGATAGAAAATTAAACCAAAAAAAGGTCTACATTTAATCAGGTTGTTAATTCGCGATCCGATTTTTGAACCAAACTTAAATATAATCTCAATTTCTTGAGATCATTCATCTTGGTAAAGGCAGATCCGTTTGCAAATGCAACAAAGCAAGTTAATGATGCATGTGATATACTTGGAATAAAAGACAAAGGATTACGAGAATATCTTGCAATCCCAAACCGAATTTTAAGAGTTAAAATTCCTGTAAAAATGGATAACGGAAAAATTAGAATATTTATTGGTTTTAGAAGTCAACATAACAATGACAGAGGTCCATACAAAGGAGGAATTCGTTACTTTAATCCTGAAGGTGGAGTTGAATACATGGAACGCGAAGTCATGGCATTATCTTCATGGATGACTTGGAAATGTGCAATTGTTGATATTCCCTTAGGTGGAGGTAAAGGTGGAATCTATGTTAATCCTAAAACAGAAAAACTAAGTGATGGTGAATTAGAACGACTTACTAGAGGTTTTGCATATAAAATTTCTGAAGTAATTGGTCCTCAAAAAGATATTCCAGCACCTGATGTTTACACAACTGGTAGAGAAATGACACAAATTATGGATACATTTAGCAAACTAAACGGTAACAAATATTCTCCTGGTGTCATTACTGGAAAACCAATTTCTATGGGTGGCTCACTTGCAAGAAATGTTGCAACCGGATTAGGTGCTGCATATTGTGTTAGAGAAGCTGCTAAAACATTGAAACTTAAATTAAAAGGTGCCAAAGTTGTTTTACAAGGATTTGGTAATGCATCTACATTTGCAGGTGAGTATCTTGAAAAAATGGGTGCTAAAGTAATTGGTGTTAGTGATTCAAAAGGTTCTATCTTAATTCCTAATGGTGCTAAAACAAGTAAAATTTTAGAATACAAACAAAAGAAAGGTTCAGTTGTTGGATTTCCTGGAAGCAAGAAAGTATCAACTGAAGAACTACTAACTGCTAAATGTGATATACTTGTTCCAGGTGCATTAGAAAATCAAATTACAGCAAAGATTGCAAAGAATCTAAAATGTAAAATTATTGCAGAAGCTGCAAATGGTCCTACACTGCCTGAAGCAGATCCTATTATTTACAAAAAGAACATTTTAGTCATTCCTGATATATTGGCTAACTCTGGTGGTGTCTGTATTTCATATTTAGAGTGGGTTCAAAACAATATGGGTTACTATTGGTCTTTTGATGAGGTTGCAAATAAGATGGAAGCAAACATTACAAAAGGATTCAAGGATGCTCATGCTCTAGCCAAAAAGCACAAAATTGACATGAGAAAAGCAACAATGGCTTTGGCAGTAGAAAGAGTAGTTGAGGCCTTTAATCAAAAAGGCATTTGGCCTTAGATTAGATACGATTCGTAACATACTAACTGTTCAATAAACATAATTTTTCCTTTAGTGATAATTCTGAGTTTTCTTTTAAAAGAAAGATCAATTTTTGTTCGTCGTTGTAACAACTGAATTGTTTTTCCAGTAAGATATCTTCCTTTTTTATCTCTATCAAAAAGAATTACCAATTTTTTATATTTTGCAACAGAATCTGTAAAATTTATCATTCCTCCAAACTTGTGAAATTCTAATATTTTTCCAGAAAACCCAAGTTTGCGTAATGCAGTTACATCTCTTTTACCTTCAACTACTATAACCCCTTCTTGAATCGAGTTTAATTGGTGGATGAAATTTCTTACTTCCTCAATCTCCTGTTCTGTTACTTGCACAATGTAGTATTCACTTTAACATATTAAGCACTTTTGCTAAAAAATTTTTAATGTCTAAAGTTTTACTTGTACAAAATACAAGAATTGAAGGTTCAGGATATCTAGGTAATCTTCTAAAAGAAGATGGGTTTACAATTCATTCAGTTAATGCAAAACATGAAAAACTTCCTGACGAAAATTACTCTTTAGTTGTTATTTTAGGTGCACCAGAAAGTGCTAATGATGAATTATCTTATCTTAGAACTGAACAAGAACTAATCAAAAAAAATGTTAAAAAAAATATTCCTGTTTTAGGAATTTGTTTGGGCTCTCAATTAATTGCAAAAACTTTTGGAGCAAATGTTTATCCAGGACCAAAAAAAGAAATTGGGTTTTACAATGATTTGAAAATTGATAATAATTCAAAATTATTTTCTGGATTCAAAAACCCATTTACTGTTTTTCATTGGCATGGTGATACTTTTGATTTACCTGAAGGTGCTACACGCCTAGCTCATTCTGAAAATTACCAAAACCAAGCATTTCAAATTCATAGTGCTGTCGGACTTCAATTTCATCTTGAAGTGAATGAAGAAATGGTAAATCTTTGGCTTGATAAGACCTCAGAAAAACTAGAGAAAATCTCATACATCGACCCTGAAAAAATTCGCTTAGATATTAATGAAAATATTTCAGATGTAAAATCAAATATGAAGAATTTTTACAACAACTTGAAACTATCATTCAATCTTTGACCAAAGTTTAATATACTTAGTTTTGATTTTATCGATCGAACTATGTCTGCAGTGAAGAAAATTTTTGATGAAATTATACAAACTGATCATAAAGTCATCACTGAAGAATCATCAAAATCTATTCTCAAAACTTATGGTGTTAAAGTTCCACCTTTTGCATTAGTTACATCTGCTGAAGATGCAGCTAAACAAGCAAAGAAAATTGGTTTTCCACTTGTAATGAAAGTTGTTTCACCACAAATTTTACACAAAACTGATGTTGGTGGAGTTAAAGTTGGATTAGATAATGTCAATGATGTAAAAAAAACATTCAATGACATGTATGGCCGTCTTTCTAAAAAGAAAGGAGTTGATGTTAAAGGAATTCTTCTTGAAAAGATGGTTCCAAAAGGAGTTGAGCTAATTGTTGGTATTCAAAATGATTCCCAGTTTGGCCCTGTAATTATGGTGGGACTTGGTGGTATAATGACAGAAGTTATGAAAGATGTTGCATTTAGAATGCTTCCAATTACAACCTCTGATGCAAAATCTATGATTAATGAACTCAAAGGTTCAAAACTTCTCAAAGGATTCAGAGGAAGTGCGCCAATTGATCTCAATATGGTTGCAACAATGTTAGTGCAAATTGGAAAATTAGGCGTAGACAATGCTGATTACATTAACAGTATTGACTTTAACCCCGTTATTGTATATCCAAAATCCCATTATGTTGTAGACGCAAAAATTATTCTCAACAAAGAATTAAGGAAAAACTCTCTCTCTAAAGCAAAACCAAGCAAAGAAAACATGGAGACATTCTTTACTCCAAAATCTGTTGCACTAGTTGGTGCATCATCAACTCCAGGAAAGATTGGAAACTCTATCTTAGACAGTTTGGTAAATTATGATTTCAAAGGAAAGGTTTACCCAATTAATCCAAAGGCTGATAAAATCTTTGGACAAAAATGCTATCCATCTGTTTCAGCCGTTCCAGGCAAAGTTGATCTTGTTGTAATTTCAGTAGATTTGTCAATGACTCCTCCTGTCTTAGAAGATTGTGCAAAGAAAGGAGTTCATAGCGTTGTAATTGTTTCAGGTGGAGGAAAAGAACTTGGTGGAGAACGTGCAGCTTATGAATCTGAAGTAGCGAGATTATCTAAAAAACACAAAATCAGAATTATTGGCCCTAATTGTATTGGAATGTTCAATGCTGCTAATCGTCTTGATTGTGCATTTCAAGGACAAGAAAGAATGCTACGTTCAAAATTAGGCCCTGTTGCATTTTTCTCACAAAGTGGAACCATGGGAATTAGTATGTTAGAAAGTGCTGATGTATTTGGTTTATCCAAAATGATTAGTTTTGGTAATCGTTCTGATGTTGATGAAGCAGATATGATATGGTATGCTGCAAATGATCCTCAAACCAAAGTTATTGCACTATATGTTGAAGGATTTGGTGATGGTAGAAAATTCATCAATACTGCCAAACGTGTTATGAAAGAAACAAAGAAACCAATAGTAATTTGGAAGAGTGGAAGAACTGCAATGGGTGCAAAACAAGCTGCATCACACACAGGCTCACTTGGAGGCTCAAATGCAATCATTATGGGTGCATTCAAACAAGCAGGTATAATCTCTGTTGACAGTTATCAACAACTAGCTGGAGTCTTAAAGGCATTAGCATGGCAACCAGCTGCCAAGGGAAATAGCGTTGCTATGACTAGTAATGGTGCTGGTCCAATGATTGGTGGAATGGATCAATTAGAAAGATTTGGTCTTACGATAGGAAAGTTATCACCAGAACGTATCAAAAAAATGAAGGCTCATTTTCCACCAGCTGTTCCTATTCATAATGGTAATCCTGCAGATGTAGGTGGCGGTGCAACTGCAGAAGATTATAGATTTGTCATTCAACAATTCATGGAAGAAAAAAATATTGATATTGCAATGCCATGGTTTGTTTTCCAAGATGATCCACTTGAAGAAATAATTGTTGATTATCTAGCTGATTTTCAAAAGAAAAGAAAGAAACCACTTTTAGTTGGTTGTAATGGGGGACCATATACTGAAAAAATGGTAAAATTAGTTGAGAAACATAATATTCCAGTTTACCAAGACCTTCGAACTTGGGTTGAAGCTGCAGGTGCATTAGTTCATTTGGGCAAAATACAAGGAAAATAGATAACATTTAAGTTTCTCATAACTTGGCAAATTACTATGTCACTAGTTACCACATCTACTTCTGATGGCATCTGTACTGTCAAAATCAACAGACCTGACAAACTTAATGCAATGAATATTGATGCTGCAAACGAACTGATTAAAACTTTTGAGGCACTCAATCATGATGATAATGTCAAAGTTATCATTTTGACCGGTGAAGGAGAAAAAGCATTTTCTGCTGGTGCAGATATTGAATACATGTCAAAAATATCTGCAGATGAATCAGTTGATTATGCAAAAACTGGTCAGCTAGTTACTTCAACTGTTGAGTTAGTAAAACAACCAACTATTGCAGCTGTTAACGGGTTTGCTTTAGGTGGAGGTTGTGAACTTGCAATGTCTTGTGATATTCGAATAGCTGCAGATACTGCAAGAATGGGTCAACCAGAAGTAACAATTGGTATTCCTCCTGGATGGGGTGGAACGCAAAGATTAATGAGAATTGTGGGAATAGCAAAGGCAAAAGAGCTTGTTTACACTGGTAAAATGATTAAAGCAGATGAAGCAAAAGAGATTGGTCTTGTAAATCAAGTCGTTCCTCTTGCATCATTACAAGAAGAAGCTTTGAAAATGGCTCAACAAATAGCTGGAAACTCTATAATGGGTGTTCAGATGTCTAAAGTTGCAATTAACAAGGGGCGAAATGCAGATCTTGATACTGGTCTTGCAGTTGAATTACTTGCTTGGAGAAATTGCTTTACACATCCTGACAGAGAAGAACGTATGACGGCATTTGTTAACAAGTCAAAGAAATAGTTATTCCTAACTTCTTTCTTATTTTATTAAATTTAAAAAAAGAGCAAGTTTTTTGTAACTAATTTACTGTAACTATTCCAACTCTCCATGGATGCCATGAACAATGGTAACTGTATGTGCCAGATTCTGTAAACGTAAATTCAAACCTATCACCTGTATCTAATGGTGGACTATTGAAAATATCAGTTACCTTACCTGCTTCATCTTGGCTTTGAATATTATGTGCTACTAAATCTTCATTTGCCCATGTGACTGTTGCACCTGTAGGCACTTCTAGATTTAATGGCAAGTAAAATGCTGTATTTGAAGACAAAGCATTTCCATTAGGAATTATAACTTCTGCATTCAAATTTTCTGATGAGGTAACACCACTTTCTAATACTATGACTCCCTCCTCGATTAAGAATTTTATGGCGTTTAGAAACTCTGCTTCTGATATGGTCCCTTCACCATACCATAATGCATTATTTTTTACCCAATCTGGAACAGATTCTGCATTTACAAAATTTACTGAAAATGAAATTAATAAGACTGAAAATACTATAGCTGGAATTAATATTTTTAATTGCATATGCCTCATAACATTATGTATTTGAGGAATTTATTAAACATGTATGCATTGTCTTGCAGTGTAGACTGATTTTTTATATGTAATTTTCATTTTTATTTACGCATGCAAGAATTAATTCAAAACCAAAAAATAATTGATGATGAAAAAAAGCAAGTTATTTTAGAAATACTTGCTGACAAATATTGTAAACAAATCCTTCATAATACACTAGAAAAACCCAAATCTGCAATTGAAATATCTTATGACAAAAAGATACCAATTAGTACTGTATATAGAAGATTACAAACTCTCTATGATGCAAAATTGCTTTCAATTTCTGGCTCGATTAACGAGGATGGAAAAAAGTATTTTTTGTACAAGAGTAAAGTAAAATCAATTTCTCTCAAATGTGATTTGGAAGTTACAACGATTGAAATTGTACCTAATTCTCCACGCTCAAGTTGATTATCAACTTATATTTGCTGGAGATAAAAAATGATGAAAGAAAACTTGGTAACTTCAAAAAGACAGATTCATAATCAAAAAAAGGAATCTACTAGAAGCATTACGTATCGACTGCCAGAAAAACTAGTCAATGAATTAGAAACTGAAGCTACGATGAAAAGTATCTCTCAGAATGTTCTAGTCAAACAAATTCTAGAAAAATATGTTCAATGGGATAGATTCTCTAATAAACTTGGAATGATTCCTGTTCCAAAAGGAATCTTGGAATCATTGGGTGCAGAACTAGATGGTAAAGACATTGATGAAATAATTAATCTAATATTTCCAATAATTAAGGACTCTGTCTTGTTTATCAAAGGAGGATATGATTTGAAACGATGTATTGAAACATTAGAAGATTACATGCGAGCATCTGGTATGAATTCTGATCATAGAGTTGAAGGTGATACACATATCTTTTTAATTCAACATGATTTGGGAATGAAATGGTCTGTCTTCACTGAACAACTACTGTCTCAAGTTTTTCGTAGCTTCTTACCTGATAAGGAACTGAAATTTCAAACAACTGATACCACTGTAATTCTATCTGTAAGCTTAGGTTCTGATTTTAACGAGCATGATTATCACAATTGAAATTCAATTAATAGTTTGAAATATAACTTTTCATAAACTACTGTTAATGAATTCATCTGAATCCACACCACAAAAAATTAGTGTAAAACAAGTTATGAGTAACTCTGTGGTGTCTGTTGATTCATCTGTAACTGCTACTGATGCTGCAAAGATGATGGAGGATACCGGAGTTGGCTCTATTGTTATTTTGGAAGATGCTATGCCTATTGGAATTATTACTGATAGGGATTTTGCAATAAAAATTACTGCTCATTCTTACCCCCTTGACACTCCAGTTAAACGAATAATGTCATCTCCACTAATTTCCATTGATCCTAATTCTAATTTATGGGAAGCATCAGATTTAATGTCTACAAGAAATGTCAGAAAATTACCAGTAATTGATGAGGATAAAGTTATTGGAATAATCACTTCTAGTGATCTAGTCAAACATATTGCAGATCACTAGGATCTATTGGTAAAACATGCTAATTTCTTGAATTACTACTGTGTTGGGTGGGAAAAGCTTCTTATAATTTGAAACAACTTTTTTGTTCATAATGGCAACTGAACAAACACAAAAGATGATCACAGTTAGTGCAAAAGCAGCTGAGAAAATCCAAGAATTCATGAAAGAGGAAGCAGAAGCCCCTGAATACCTTAGAGTATATGTACAAGGCGGCGGTTGTTCTGGTCTATCTTATGGAATGGGCTTTGAAAAAGCACCAGAAGAAGATGACATAGTCATGGAAGAAAATGGAGTTAAACTCCTGGTTGACAGCTACAGCGTTGACCATCTACAAGGTGCAAACGTAGACTATATTGAAAGTCTAATGGGATCTGGATTTAAAATCAACAATCCAAATGTTACAAAATCCTGTTCATGTGGTAGCTCATTTAGTACTGAATAAACAATAGTCTCTTTTTCATTTTTACATTTCTTTAGCGTTTGCTATGCAAGCAGATTTCTTGAAAAATTTCAGATCTCGAGTGCAAAATTTTGCGATACCCTCATATATTGAATGAAGAACACCCAAATTATGAAAATAAAGGAGATGAATAGTTTATGCCTCAATCAGGAATTGTCAAATATCACGTTAAACTTTCCTATGAAGTCGATGGACTCGTTGAAAGAGCAGATATAATCGGAGCCATTTTTGGCCAAACAGAAGGACTGTTAGGCCCAGAGATGAATCTGAATGAACTGCAACGAGTTTCTAAAGTAGGTCGCATTGAAGTTAATGCAAAATCAACATCCAATACTACATCTGGTGATGCTTTAATTCCAATGAGTACTGATATTGATACTTGTGCATTAATTGCTGCAGGAATTGAAAGCATTGACAAAGTTGGTCCATTTGATTGCAAATTCAAATTAGAAACCATTGATGATGTACGAGCTGCCAAGAAAGAAGACATCGTAAGACGTGCAAAAGAAATTAAGCAAAAATGGTCGACAAAAACTGTCAGTGAAGGAGAAACCATGTTAAATGATGTTCACAGAGGTGACACTGGAAAACTATCAACATATGGCCCATCAAAACTCACATGCAGTTCTGGTCTTTTTGATTCTAAATGGGTAATTCTAGTTGAAGGAAGAGCAGATGTGATTAATCTTCTAAGAGCAGGGTATGATAATGTTCTTGCAATTGAGGGTGCAAAAATTGATGAATCTATCAAAGAACTATGTAGTTCTAAAGACACTGTAGTTGCATTTCTTGATGGAGATAGAGCCGGTGGATTTATCCTAAAAGAACTCCAATCTGTTGTTAAATTAGACTATGAACTTCAAGCAGACACTGATGTAGAAGTTGAAGAATTAACTCCACAAAGATTAGATGAACTTCTACGACCTATTGCTGATGAAATTGAAGGTGGAAAACCAAAACCATCATCTACAAGTGAAGATGATAAACCAACTGCAGATGTGGCATCTGCAATTTTCCCAAATCTTAATGAAACACTTGAAGCAGTTGCATTAGACGGTGACAAAAATGAAATTTTCAAAGTTCCAATCAGTGAAGTTGTTAGTAAACTCTCATCTCAATCTGGAATCAAATATCTACTACTCGATGGAATTATCACTCAACGACTAGTAGATGCTGCTAAAAAAACTGGTATTGAATATGTTATTGGCCATAGAGTTGCTAAATTATCCAACTCTGATGGAATGATGCTTAAAACATTTAGTGACTTAGGCGTATCATAGGATCTCTAGATGACTGAACTAAAAATTCAGCACCTCTTAACTCTCTCTTATCTATTATCTAAAGGAGCAAAACACAACTATGTTACTATCACTACTTCATCTCTTGGAAAGAGTATCAATAAATCACAACAGGCTGCATCAAAACATCTACTTGAACTAGAACAAAATCACTTCATTGAAAGAATAGTTAATGGACGAAACATTTCAGTAAAAATAACTTCAAAAGGCTTCTCTGAAATGGTAAAACTTTCTGCCATTTTACAAAAAAGTCTAGATTCTTCTCCTTCTCATGTTGATCTAAAAGGAACTTTAGTTTCTGGAATGGGTGAAGGTGCATACTATATGGGATTAAAAGGATATACAAAACAATTCAAACCAAAAATTGGCTACATTCCATTCCCTGGAACCCTTAATGTTAGATTAGATCAAAAAATTCATCTAGAAGCAATTAAACAATTTGAAATTTTAGAAGGTATCAAAATTAAGAGTTTTTCAGATGGCAAAAGAACGTATGGTTGGGTAAAATGTTTTCCTGCTAAACTTAACAATTCCATTAGTTGTGAATTGATCATGCTTGAACGAACTCATCATGATGATTCTATAATTGAATTAATATCCAAAGTCTGTATACGAAAAACTGGAAAACTAAAAGATGGCTCAAAGGTTTCAATCAAGATTCCAATAAATTCCTAAATTCCATGAATTGATTCTCCGTACTCTTTTTCTATTTTAGAGCTAG
>JADHUF010000017.1 GCA_016784625.1 Candidatus Nitrosopumilus sp.
TAATCAGAATATGTACGTCCACAAGTATCTACAGTAATTGTTTGTGTTGCAGTTGAGGAATTTCTAGCATTATCAAAAGCAATCCAAAGAATTGTAGATACACCTGGAGAAAATACATCAGGAGCATTGTTGATGATTGTTTTGATTCCACTTTCATCAGTGGCAGTAGCCTCTCCAAATAATACGGTAGTTAGCATATCTGTAGCCTCAATTGTTAATGATGGTGGAGCAGTAATTACAGGGGATATTGTATCATGTGAGAAATCTTCTATTATTTCATCAGGAATCTCAATAGAATCATCAATTACAGGTTCTACATAAAATTCAGTTTCAAAGGATTTGATTGTATGATTTGTAGAATCTACAATTAGTAATTCACCATTAATTCCAATTGTAATATCAGTGATGTAATCAAATGAGTTTGGATATTTTCCAATTTGATCAAAAATATTTAATTTCAAATTAGAATCCTGAGACAAATGTAAAATTCTATCAGTAGCAGAATTAACAATAAACATATCACCATTAGGATCAACTGTTATTGCTTCAGGAGAAAAGATGTAACGTGGTGCATAAAATGGAAATGATTCAATAAATTCTCCATTGGCATCAAATTTTTCAATTTTGCTATTTCCTTTATCAGTAACATAGACATTTCCATCTGTATCAATATCAATTCCAACTGCAGTAAGGAATTGGCCATCTCCTAGTCCACTTGAACCAAATGATGAAAGAAATTCTCCATCAGTAGAAAACATTTGAACTCTTTGATTACCAGTATCAACTACATACACAATTTCATTATTTACAGCAATTCCGCCTGGGAAAAAGAATTGTCCTTCATAGATTCCTTTTTTTCCCCATTCAATAACAAATTCTCCATCTAGTGAAAACTTTTGAATTCTATTTAGTTCACGATCTGCAACAAAAACAGAATCATCAGATACTGCTATTCCCGATGGATAATGAAATTCTCCAGGTTGTTTTCCACTCTTACCCCAATCTGTAATGTATTGACCATCACTTGAGAATTTTTGAACACGTTTGTTTCCCAAATCACTAACATAGATGCTGCCATCATTACCAACTTCTATAAATTGAGGATGTGAAAAATATCCAGGTTTTACAATACCATGTGAACCAAATTCAGAGAGATATTCATAATCTCCATATCCAAAAGAACTTTGAGCAAAAGAATTAGCTAACAAAAATACAGAAAACATCATTACTGTAAGGAGTAATTTCAACGAATTAGAATGACAAAATTAGAGAAAGATCATTAAAGTTAGTAAATGTAACAATTTTTGTCAATTTTATGTCAAAATGGCTTGTTTACTTCACGCGTAAACACATAGCTAGCAAGACCAATCATTGCAAACACAAACACAAAGAGAATTCCAAGGCTAAGAATAATTGGAATTCCACCCTCAGATACGCCTGTCATCAGTTCTCTCACCAATAAAACAGTGTAAGTGACAGGATTCAGTTTTGCAATTGTAGCAAGCCAATCTGGAAGTAATTCCAATGGGAACAATGCAGGACTAAGCATAAACAATGGCATTCCAAGAAAATTAATCACACCCCAAAAGGTTTCTTGCGACTTTGCAGTAGCTGCAACCATTACAGAAATTCCTGAGAATCCCAATGAAAATAAAATAACAATAGCCATAATTGGAGCAATCATAATTGGATTTGGAAAAGTTACACCTATTGCTAAAGCAATTCCCAAAATCAAACTAGCTTGTAAAGCTGCAATTAAAGAAATTGCAGACATTTTTCCAAGAGCAATAGCAGACCGTGAAATTGGAGAAGTCAATGCCTTATTCATAAAGCCATATCGTCTATCCCACAATGTATTGACACCCCCAAAGATACTAGTAAAAATTGCAGTCAGAACAATAACACCAGGTGCCATAAACTCAATATATTCTCCTTCAAAACCAACGGATTGAATTAATGGTTGAGTTCCTGAAAAAGTATTTCCAATTACTATAATCCAAATTGCAGGTTGGATAAATCTAATTAAAATACCACTTTTAGATTTTTGGTATCTCTTTAACTCCCTCCAAAAAATTGTATAAGTATCATACATCAAAGTATTCATGCACGTATCCTCTTCATCTTTGCATGTTCACGTTTTCTATTGAATTTGGAATCATCATCTCTAATTTCATGACCAGTGTAAGAAATGAATACATCATCAAGAGTTGGTTGAGTAAGAGAGATAGATAGAATTTTGATACCAAGTTCTGATGAAATCTGAAATATTTTTGGAATTACTTCTGTTCCATTTGATGCAAAAAGCGTAATTTTGGAACCATCTTCGTTGATCTTGTTAACAAATTCAATTTTTTGAAGTTCAGATAAGAATGAATCATGATGTTCTTCTAAGATGATTGTGATTACTTCATTTCCCATTGCTTTTTTCATGTTTTCTGGGGAATCAATCACCTGAATCTTTCCACCATCAATTATCCCGATTCTGTCACATAGTTGATCTGCCTCCTCCATGTAGTGAGTCGTAAGAAATATGGTCATCTCAAACTCATCATGTATTTTTTTGATATACTTCCAAATCTTTCTACGAGTTTGAATATCTAATCCAACTGTAGGCTCATCAAGGAACAATACCTTTGGTCTGTGTAAAAGGCCACCAGCAATATCTAATCTCTTTCTCATACCACCAGAATATGTCACTACAGGTTTGTCCTGCTTATCAGTTAATTCGATTAATTCCAATATTTCATCAATTCTTTTGTTAATTTCGCCTTTTGGAATGTGATTGAGTTTTGCTTGTAGCAGAAGATTTTCTCTTCCAGTTAGATACTCATCAACAGTTGTTTCTTGTTGAACATATCCAATATTTTCTCTAACTTGCTTTGCATTACTCTTTACATCAAATCCAGAAATCAAAGCCTGTCCAGATGTTAGTTTTAACAATGTAGTGAGAATCATAATCGTGGTACTTTTTCCAGCACCATTAGGTCCCAAGAATCCAAAGATCTCTCCATTTTTGACTGAAAAAGATATATCATTAACTGCAACTACATCTCCAAATGATTTTGTGAGAGATTTTGTTTCTATAGAGTACATTGCCTTGATCGCATTTGTCAATTATAAATTGCTAAGGATTGATAGTCATTCCTCACAAAAAATTTAAGGAGTAATTTGAAATTCACCTTATGAAAGGACTTTGTCATAAATGTCAGTCATCAAATGTAGAAATAACAGTTGTAGAAGGAATTCCTGTTTGTTTAACATGTTCTAAAAAAACAGATTAATCAAAAAAAGTTATTTTGAAAAAAGAAGATTAAAAGAAATCATTCAAGATTTTTGAATTCTTCTTTGGTTACTCTTAGAGTAACTTTTTCTCCAATTCCCCAAATTTCTGATTTAGAGAGTATTTTAGAATGCATCAAGCCATCAGTTACCTCTATTGATTCCAATTCATTGGTATCAGGGTGTCTGTGTAATCGTTTTACTTTACCAATTTTATGACGATCAATGTCAACTACTGGAATTCCAGTTCTAATTGGAGGTCTACTAAGAAGTAATGTTTCTTCAGAAAATTTGTCGATATAATCATCTGAAAGATAATAGTCTTTGTTGAATCCTTGATGGATTGTCACTCCACATACAGTAAGTGTATCTTGGTGAATGTGAACGTGTTTGACTTTACCATATTCAATTCCTTCTCTGTCTACGACTTTTTTTCCAGTAAAGGTATCAGCAGTAGCCAAGTTTGTAGGCATTCCTTCTAGTTTTACTGACATGCCATCAAATGTTTAGATTTGCTTATCACATCAAATATCAGAAATTTCTATCAATGGGGTTAAATTACTTGACAGAAAAAAGTCACGCATGGAGATAAAGGAAGATTTGTTCAGGCCAATTCTCATCACAAGAGGAAGAAAGACAGGTAAAGAGCATTCAGTAATGTTAAGAGCAGTTAACCATGATGGAAAAATTTACTTTTCTAGACACAAGCCAGATGGAGACTGGTTTCAAAACGCCTTGATAAATCCTGAGGTAAAAATAGAATACAATAATTCTGTTTTTTCAGGAAAAGCTATGTTAGTAACAGATGAAGAGTGGGGTAAAAAAATTTCCCAATTAAAATATCCTGGAGAAGAAAGAGCAAATGAGAAGAGAGTGACAATCGAAATTACACTTGATTCAACATAGATTATTTTGATTTTTCAGTGAGTTTCAAGTAGCAAACACTAAATTCAAGCTATTAAAAGAAAAAATGAAAATTGAGTTCAAAAATAATTATTGCAGTAGCCATTTCAGTAATAGTTACAGCAGGAATAATGTATGGCATTAGTTTTGATCAACAACCTCAGATTTCACAAACACCTACACCTGAAATAATCTATGTTGATAAATCAGTATCAGAGTATTTCGAAGGAACACATGAGATTAAAAAAATATCATCTCAAGAAGAACTAAAAGATATTCTTGATGCATCCTCATTATTTGGAGGTGGCTTTTATGATAACAGATCTTTTACAAGAAACATGGTAGTTGAGGAAGCAATGTTTTATACTACATCTGATGGCATCTCAGTTCCGGCAGTTGAGCCATCTCCTTCTGGAGATGAATCTAAAGTACAAGGAGGTACAGACTATTCAACAACAAATGTTCAAGTTGAAAATGTTGATGAACCAGATTATCTCAAAAACGATTCAAAATATGTCTACATTGTATCAAGAAACACACTCTCAATCATTGATGCATACCCAGCAGAGTCTGCAAAATTAATCCTCAAAATTGCTTTAGATATTGAATCACAATACATCGAAAACATGTTCCTAAATGGAGATAGATTAGTGATATTTTACAATGGGCAAAGTGATGATGAAATTATACCACAATTTGACTTTATGCCACGCCGCTCTTACAGTTCAGTTACACATGCATTAATTATTGATATCTCAGATAAAGAAAACCCAACTATTCTCAAAGATTATTCCATTGATGGTTATTTCAAAGATGCACGAATGATTGGAGATTATGCGTACTTTGTAACTAACAGTAACATCGATCATCAATATCCAAGACTTCCAGTAATTATGGACGATTCAGTTAGAATCATGACTCCAGATGCATTTTATTTTGATAATGTAGAGCAATTTTCTAACTTTAACACACTAACTGCAATTGACATATTTGGAGATACGATAAATTCAGAAACATTCCTTATGGGATATACTGGAGCATTTTACGTCTCTGAAGATAACTTTTACTTGACTTATCAGCAAAACATGCCATTTGGATTTTATGAGGATTCATCACAAAACAGATTCTTTGATGTCATAGTACCACTATTACCAAATAACATTCAAGATGAAATTAAATTAATTCAAAATGATTCGTCACTTAACTCATCTTCACAATGGATAAAAATTTCTGAGTTAATGCAAAAGTCATACAACGAGATGAATAAAGATGATAAAGAGAAATTATTTGAAAAAATCAGAGAAGCATTAAACGAATATGATACAAAGATTCAGGAAGAGACAAGAAAAACTATAATTCATAAAATATCAATTGATGATGATAAAATAGAATACATTGCAAAAGGTTCAGTTCCAGGAAGATTACTTAATCAATTCTCTATGGACGAAAATGGAGATAGGTTTAGAGTTGCCACAACAACTGAAATTTATACACAATACGAAGGAACTATTCGTTCAAATGCAGTTTATGTTTTAGATGAAGAACTCAACATCGTCGGAGAATTAGACCAGATTGCACCTGATGAGAGTATTTTCTCTGCTAGATTTATTGGAGATAGACTTTACTTGGTAACATTCCAACAAATTGATCCATTTTTTGTAATTGATTTATCAACTGACACCCCAAAGATTTTAGGAGAGTTGAAAATTCCAGGATTTTCAAACTATTTGCATCCATATGATGAAGAACACATCATCGGAGTAGGCAGAGATACAAAAGAAATTGAAAATGGTAGAGTTCAGCAACTAGGAATTAAAATTGCATTATTCAATGTGGCAGATGTCAATAATCCAAAAGTGGCAGATGAGATAATCATAGGCGATAGTTCTGCACACTCAGAAGCATTACATAATCACAAGGCATTCTTTTTTGATAAAACAAGAGGAGTTCTTTCAATTCCAGTTATCGGGGATGAAGATAGTCTAAGTGACGTAAGTTCCAAGATGTTTGCACCAGACTATAACAGATGGAGTGGATTCTATGTATTTGATCTGGATAGCTCAAACGGATTTGATCTTAAAGGAACAGTAACTCATTCAGGTGAGGACTCACGTTACTATGGAATGGGAAGTGCAAGAACATTCTATATTGATGATGTCTTGTATACAGCATCTGATGAATATCTAAAGATGAATTCATTTGAAGGACTAGAAGGTATCAATTCAATAAAACTAGAAAATACTGGAAAATTTATCGAGTATCTTGAAGAAGAGATTATTCGTTAAATCACACTAGATGAACTATTGTTGTTAGTCCTCGTCTGTCAATTTCAACATCATTTTCAACTTCACTTACAGTAATTGTAAATGAAATAACATCACGTTGTTTAGCATTTTCTGCATGAAGTTTCAAATGAATATCCATCATTTCAAATTCTTCAGTGGGTAAAGCATCTTCATCCAAATATGCCTCACAAGTAGATTCTATTCTAAATCGATCATCTTTAAAATGAAATCCAAGTTTTGTTTTTCTTCCCTCTCTTCCATTTGCTTTAACATTAACATCAATGATACCAGGTTTTGTCTCAGTGTAACTAGATTTTTGATTTACAAAGACTCCAATCTCAAGAGGTTTACCAGCAGTAGATTCAGCCATTTTTTGGATTCCATCATTCATAACAACATCAACTGCTTTGATTGATTGAGCAACCTTTGCAATCCATTCATTTGTTCTTGTAATGGTAGCACGGATTCCTGCACGCCTTCTTTTGTCTTCATCCTCAGGTAATTTGTAATAATCAACCCATGCCTCATAATCATGAGAGATATCTTCGATAAAATCAATGCAAGTTCGTCTGTATTCATCAACATTATCAGTTCTCTCTGAATCATCATCAGTCCTCAAACCATCATAATCCATTGGCATTGCCATGTTCTGGAGTAATCTAAGTTCTAAAAAAACCAATCCGAGCATGAAATTAATGATTATAATAGGAATTTTCATGTGATACAATTATGATATTTTCAGAAATGACATCTGATCTTCAAGAACAACTAAAAAAAGACCTGGCTCAAATTAGATTTCTTCTAAAGAAGAGTCCAGCAATGGCATATACTAGAATTGTGGAAATTGGAAAAGAAGTTGGTAAAAAATACGATATTAAATTAATTGTGAACTTTCCAAAACAAGGGCGGATTGAAGAATTTGACACTTATGGAAAAAGAGATTTGAGTTTAATTATTAATCAGGATCTAAAAAGATTCCCCATAGATAGAGAGATAATTAAACAAAAGGCAAAAGAGATGCTAGGGGATGTTCAAACCGAAGATGCATACATGTTTGAAGATAAAGAAGGAGTAAGAGTATTTACAAAAGATTGGAAGATTGATGTCTTGCCTCATTCAGTTCATATCTGGACAGAATTTGATGAAAATGTAACAGCATTTTGTGATTGGTTAATGGAAAATGTTTATCAGATAAAGAAGAAAGAGTAATTTAAAAAATTAAAGATTTTCAAGCTCTTCAAGTAATTTTTGCGCCTCAGAGTTTTTTGGTTCTAGTTTCAAAATTTGTACACAACAGTTTATTGCTTCATCTTTTTGCTGCAATGCCAAATGAACATTAGTTTTGAGAGTAAGAATTTCAACATCATTATTATTTAGTTGAAATGCTTTTTCAAAATATGGAAGTGCTTTTTTTGCATCTTCTACAATAAAGTAAACACTTCCCATAATGAACATAAAATCAGGATCATTGGAGAATTTAGATTCTAAACTCACTCCAAGTTCAATGGCTTCTACATATTCACCTTCTTTGATTAATTTTTTCAGATGACGTTTTGGATATCTAAAAAGACTTACCATTATTGATTCATTGTTTTTTGAAAGATTTTATCAATTTGAATGTAGATAATATCAAGAAGAAATAGTCATTATGCCTTCTTTGATTAAGAATTGAATTCCTCCAACAAAGGAATCATCATCAATGAGACCATCTGCCCACCATCCTGCATTATTTTTAATCCATGATGGAATTTCATTGGCACCATTACCAGTACCTTGAGAAGTAGGAGGAATTTGCATTATGCCTTCTTTGATTAAGAATTGAATTCCTCCAACAAAGGAATCATCATCAATTGAATCATCTGCCCACCATCCTGCATTATTTTTAATCCATTCAGGAATTTTTTGAGGTGGAGATGTGTCAGGAATTGAACTTTCTTTACCAGCATATATTGGAATATTGATTTCTAAATAATCAGAAGCTCCTGATGGGGCTGTCCAATCAGGGGCCAATCCATAAACCCATATTACATAATTTGCATCTCCAGGATCTTCTTTGACAACTACATCAATGGTTGCCAGTCCTGATGGAGAGTATAGAAATTGTCGACCCTCTTCTTGTGCAATTGATCTTAGAGGTGGTAAAGTAAATTCGTCATCTACAACCCACACATCATATTGAACCTGGTTCAAAAATTCGGTATCATCATATTTACTGATAAATTTGATTAACCATTGCATCTCACATCCTTTAATTGGATCTTCAGGACCATAGAATACATGTAGTTGATAATCAAAATTGTGTGTTGGTCGCTTTATGCTAACTTCTTTTTCAAAATTTGTATCACATCCTTGTGCTGCGAATTCATCTGCAGTTGAAATAATTCCTTTAAATGGACTTTCTTGGACATATTCTCTATAATCTAATAATTTAAATTTGTATTCAGGTGGTGGAATTCCTTCAGATACATGTGTCAGTGTGAAAGCCTTTATTGGAAATGGAAAGTCATCTACAATCCAAACATTGCTATGAGAACCACCAGTTTTCCAGGAAATCAAAACGGTTTCCCAAGTTCCTGCAGGAACTGTAATGGTTTCAATTCCTGATGGCATAACTTGTTCACCACCAATGTTTCCAATTTTACCCCATGATACATCTCCAAATTCTTTTGGACCTTTTCCACCAGAGCTTCCATCAGATGTCACAAATGCAGATAACCAAACTACAGAAGACTTGAATGCACCTCTGTAGACTCCCAAGTTTTCACTACCACCTGTTGGTTCAGGTGCAATTTTTCCTAATTCCATTTCACCTGAAACAACTTTATTTCCATCATAAACAACAACTTCTGCTAACCATTTGGTTTCTGTTCCAACTTTAATATCACCTTTAATCCACATATCCAATTCAAATTCAGCACATTCCTTGTAATCTACATGACACATTGAATATGAAAAAAAATCTCCCTGCTTGAGACCTTCACCAACATACCATGAACCTTCTTTGTCAACACCACCTGATTGTGAACCATATTGAGCAAATGCTGAAGGAAGTAATAATGAACCCAAAAGTAAAGCAGCGATAATTGGAAGTAAAAATATTGTTTTCAAATCTGTAAAAAATGGGCAATCCGGATAGTTAAACGTTATTCAACATTGATTAGCAATATAGTATTCAAATAAGCAAATATAGAGGAAAATTTACTAAAAATTTAGAAATGTGTGAGTGTTCAAAAGTTCACTTGTATGAAGTAGAATTCAAACTTGATGGAATGACAGTAGTTCCCACACACAAAAATTGTGGATTTTCACTAGATGAAAAACAATCTGACAAGTTTCAAAAAGAATTAGTAAAATCATGGGGCTTTGAGGAAGAAGAAGACGAGTAATTTAAAAAAATAAAAATAAGATTGTAATTAACTATCGACTTATAATTGTCCAACAGCTTCTTTACAAACGTCAGTTTTACATTTGCAATCTGCACTGCATATACAATGACCTTGCATTGCACAGTCACATGAGTAATCAGGATCGCCGCTATCTGCTTCGCATCCACATGCTTGATCTGTCATGACAAATCAGTAATCTTACTTGTTTTAAAAGGTTAGTACAAATGACTAGAAAATTAGGCTCTCGATACTGTTTCAAGTATCTCATTACAGGATTTCTGGACAAGTTCTACTTGCTGTAACAATAGGTTATTGTCAGCTTCAATATCAAATGCTATCTTCAGAATATGAATGAGATCTTGCTTTCTGTTCAAAGTATCCTTGATTTTTATAAAAATTTCTTTGTTGATATAACCCAAGTAAAAATAGCAATCAGAAAGCATAGAGTTTTTTACAAAGAAATCATGTTTTTTCTGAATAATTTGTGAGTGATTATTTTTTTCAATTAAATCAGAAAACCCGATAGTTGATTTTAGCATACGTTCAAGTAAAATTGGAGTTGCTCTTTCAATTCCAATTGTTTGAGTTGCAACAGAGATGTGTTCATTGATTGAACTTTTTCCTAATTTTCTAAGAAAGTCTAGCATGTGAGAAGGACTTGATCGTTGATGATTCAAAGAAGAGAGGGCATCAGCTAAATAATAAGAAGCACATTTTTGCCAACATGGAGCAAATACATCAGATGATTGAATTGCTTCTTTAGTTTTTTGACAACAAAACACAGATTCAATCAAACAGTTTTTTGCAAAATCAGTAAAAAGTGAAGAACGCTTTTCATTAATTTTAGAAAGAAACATTCTCAAATCCCATGATTCATCATCAATTATCTGCAATTTGTCATATTGAAGAAGCTTTTTTGATAGAGTTTCAGATAGTGATGCATGATGAATTATTACAAATTCATCTCCAGATTGGATAATTTTTTCTGGTTCTGATTTTTCATCAAAAATAACAACATTATACTCACATGAATCAAAATGAAAATCAGAAATTCTACAACCACCTAAACCAATTGGAAAGCCAGATAATCCTTGGTCTATGATAAGTTTTTTCAAATCCATGTAATTTGATAACTTTGGATTTTCTATAAAGGAACTAACTCACAAAGTTTTACAAATTATGCAAAGTCAAAACATTTCCTTTAAATTGAGATTGAGTTTGTTTTTTATCAAGCTCCTATAGTGTAGTCCGGTTAAGCATTTTGGCTTCTCAAGCCAAAGACTCGGGTTCAAATCCCGATGGGAGCATTACATATTAGATTAGAAATTGAAAAATTGTTTCTTTAAATAACAAAATCATGATTGGTTATTGTTGGGGTTAAGAGAAATTGAACTCAAAGAAGAATATCGTTCAGATGAAAACGATATTGTATCAGAATTTTTCTTTCCTTGCCTGAGTAATTGTATAGAATACGATAGATGTGTAGATTTGTTGTCAATTCAAACATTAGCCACAATATCTATGGCATTTGATAATTTTGCAGTAGGTAAGGCAAAGATAAGAATGGTCACAGGTCATAGATTCAGAACTGTAGATCTTAATTTGTTTACAAAACTATTTTCTGAAAAATACACAAAATCATTTAAAGGAAAATTAATCAAAGACACTAAAATTCAAAAACTCCAAGACATTGTGGACAATGGACAAATAGAACTAAAGATCGCAATTCCAAATTCAGAACAGATAGCAGATTCATTCTCAGAGAGAATTGGGATATTCAGAGATGAAGATGATCAGGCAGTTGCATTTACAGGAACTTCTAGTGAATCATTTTCTACTCAAACAAGAGATTTTGAATCAGTAGATGTGTTTACGTCATGGAATGATAAATCAAGAGTTGAAAGAAAGATGAAAGATTTTGAAGAATTATGGGAGAACAAGACAAAATATGTGGAAGTTTATGATTTTATGTATGCAGAAGAAAATAATCTTTTAAAATATTCATCTGAATGGATAACACAAGATTAAAGCTGAAAGGACTCTTCTAATCTATATTTATTTTCATAGAAATTCATTCTATTGACTTTATAGTAGATGATTTCACCACGGCGTTCAATAACTGCAATGATGGGTTCTTTTCCCATCTGAGTAATTTCTTCAATTTTTTTCTGCAAATTTCCCATCTTTTCTTGTTGCCCCTCATTAAGACCAAAGATTAGGAATTTTGCTCCCTTTTGGCCAAAGTCTCCCCTTTCATAAACTCTAAAGTCTGAACCAAAACCAAATCCATCTTTTACAACATACCCACGATTTCGAAGATCACGGTATATCAAAAACAGGGTTAGAATTTCAGGATCTATTTTTTGACAAATATTCATAAATGAATTAAAATCAATCTGTTTTTTGCCTTTCTTTAGAATTAATCTTTTAGCATATAACAAATAAAGAGTTTCAAATTGTTTTAGAAATAATTTTTCTTTCTCAATTTCTCCATATCCCTTTTGTTCAAGTTCATGAATCATATTTTTATCAGAGATGCAAGCTTGAGATGAAATTATCTCACCTTTGACTAAAGGAGTTTCTTCCATGATGAAAAGAAAGCTAAAGGATTTCCATATAAGCATTAGAAAGTACGACCAAATACTGGCTAACCGTTAAAATATGGGCATTATAGTTTGAGTTTATCATGCATGGTGCTAATTACAGAGAAGGAAGAGGACAAGTTTTCACTAGAAAAGAGTACATCAAAGGCAAGCCACAAATAAAAATTGCAAAATTTCAAGGTGGTAAAAGAGGCACATACCAGTATTGCGTTCAATTAAGTATGAATGAGAAACTTCAGATTAGACACATGGCAATAGAATCAGCCAGATTAGCAGCAAATAAAACATTAGAGAAAACAACTGGAGAAACAGGTTATTATTCCAGACTCAGAATTTACCCACACAATCTTCTAAGAGAGAACAAACAGATTGCAACTGCTGGTGCAGACAGAATTTCAGAAGGAATGAGAAGGTCATGGGGCAAAGCAACAAGCTTAGGTGCCAGAATCAAGCAAGGTCAATGTATAATGGAGCATTATGTTAACGGTGATGCTCATCTAGAAGCATCAAAAAAAGCACTCAAAGGATCATGTGTGAAATTACCAGGTACACCAACAATCACAGTGCTTGAATGGAATAAAGCATCACCATAAATTTTCCAAGTTAGATTTCTTTGTTTTTACAAATTCTAAAAATTCTTTGAATTCTTCTGGAGTAGGTTCACGATTAAGAATTCTTTTAGATTGATAGTAAAATGCATTGTAAATTCGACCAACTACAATACCTAAAGCAAATGATTTTGAGTCATCAATGTTTGAAAGTAGTTGAACTAATTGTTTAATTTCATTCTTGTTTGAAATTGTATCTTGAATTTTTTGTTCTATCTTCTTTAGAAGGATTTCATCCATAATGTATCTTGTATGAAATAGTTAAAAACAGTTTAATATCCAAATTCAGCCTCTAGAATTGTTGCAGTTATAGTACAGTTTGGTTAATATTCTAGCTTGCCAAGTTAGTGACCCGGGTTCAAATCCCGGTAACTGCACCATCTATCTTTAATTTTTTGTTATTAATCCACTATGAATAATATCGAGTGCATCGTGGGCTTTTTCTGGACGAGGTAATTGAATCATAAACACATTATCTTTTCCATAATGAGAACGAGGTGAAGAAAGCGCTATCATTGATGTTTTTGCAAGAGATTCAAAAAATAATAAATCAGTTTTTGCATTAATTAAAAATTTTTCAACAATATTTCCTTTTGAAAATGTAAAAACAACTTCAACAAAAACATTTCCTAGTCCATCTTTTAAGATATTTAGATCAGTGTTAATCGATAAAGATTGTCCAGCGACTTTTGAGAGCATTTCATCGTATTTTTTTTCTTCAATTATAATGCAGGGAGTTATTTTACCATCAAAATCAAAAGTAGTAATTCCATCATGGACTTGCTCTAATAATTTCTTTAATTCATCAGACATTTTCTTTCTTTTCTACTGCAGGAATTATTTTATCACTAGCTTTCATCAAAAATGGAGAAAGAAATGCAGTAACTATAGAAATTACACCTATCAATGGAAACAGGAAGGAACTGACTACACCCATATCTACTCCAACTTTTACAATTACAATTGAAAATTCACCTCTTGGCGCAGCTAAAGTAAATGCAGAACGAAGTGCTTTGCCACGTTTTTGTCTAAATATGAAATTACCAAGGAGATTACCTCCAAGCTTCATGCCAGTGGCAACTGCAATCAAAGCAATGGCTACAAACATGTAGGATTCAAGTTGAGAAACATCCATCAACGCACCAACTGAGATGAAGAATATGGCTACAAACATGTCTTTAATTGGACTTGAAAGAAGTTTTGCAACTTCAGCTGACTTAGATTCAGCTACAAGAACACCTGCCAGAAATGCCCCAATTGCTACAGACAATCCTACAATGTTTGCAAGTAAGGCATACCCAAAACAAACACCAAGAACACTTAGCAATAGAATTTCACGGTGTTCTGCTGCTGCAACTCTATCAATTAGTGGAGGAATCACACGGGTTCCAATAGTAAATGTTCCAACGATTAAAATAACTGCAACTGCAATTACTGCAATAATAGATTCTATTGATACAGTTCCAACTAATGCAATTGACTGTAATGAAGAAATTAAAATAACTGCAATTACGTCTTCAACAATTAAAATACCTAAAATAAGTATAGAAGATTCTTTTTTGATTCTTCCCGTATCTTCTAATAGCTTGACAATAATTGCAGTACTAGATATTGATAATGCTGCTGAAATAAACAGTGCATCCATGAATTGCATTCCAAGCATACTAGCAGTGTAAAATATGGCACCTAATGTTGAAAATAATCCTATAGTTCCAACTCCAATTGCTACACGACCAATACTTTTAATTTTTGCATATGGAAATTCAATACCAATTACAAAAAGAAGTAAAATAACACCAATTTCAGCAAAAAGATTCAATGCAGAGATATCAGATAAAATTCCAACACCTCCTAAAACATCAGCAGAAGGACCTCCTTCAGGTAAAACCCATGCCCAAAATGGAGACAAAGGACCAATTAACATTCCTGCAAATAGATAACCAATGATCAAAGGTTGTTTTATTTTAAAAAATGCAAGTGTAACTACAGCACCAATTATCATGATAAAAGCTAAATCAGTAACAAAACTAGTATGAGGAAGTTCAGGAGTAATTTGTTCAATTAAACTAGTGACAGTATTGTTAAGAGTACTATGAATTCCACTTGAATCTAATTGAAGTGAAATGTTTTGCATGTTATCATTTGATAAATTTGTTTAAAAATGATTGCTCATCAAAAAAACTAGAAATAAAAAAATGAAAACAGGCTCAACAATATTGTTTAACCTCTTTATGTTTAGTTAATCATAGTCAAAATTGCAGAGTGATGATTAGGTCATCTGAATAAAATGTAGAGAAATGACCTGGGGTATCTGACTGCACAATTGGTTACGTTGTAATTACCTGACTATTAATAGTACGGTACCATACCGTACTATATGATTCAATGCGAATATTGTACAAGAGGGTTTATTGAAACTGCAAATGGTTTGGCAGAAAAGACCTTTCATGAACTACTTCATGAGCCAAATGTTGTAAACAAGTAACTCTTTACATTTTTTATTTTAGACCCAACTTTTTTATCATCAAATTTTTAATTTAACCCATATGGCCAAAAAGACTGTAAAGAAAAAAACAGCCAAAGTAGTAACCCAGACAAGAAAAACTATGAAAAAAGAGCCAAATCCATCTGTAATACTTAAGAAAGTTGCATCAGTTTCAGATTCTAACAAAGCTTTACAAAAAGAGATCAAAGTAATGTCAAAGATTTTCGGTGAAAATCAAAAAGTACTGGTATCAATGAAAGGAATGATAGATGCACTAACATCAACATTAGAACATATTCAAAAACAATCAAAACAAATTAACATCATAGAAGAAGATACACAAAAACTATACTCTGGGTTAAATCAAGTAAGAACACAATCAAATCTTGTCAATAAGATAAATGATCAAACAGCAAAACTGCAAGAAGAAATAAACAGAATTTCAAATGAATCAAAATCTCAAGGAATATCTCAACAAGTAGAAGATAGTGTAAATTCAATTAAAAATAATTCTGAGATGATTATCAAAATTGCTCAAAGAATAGATGAAGTAAGAGATGATCTTAGAAAGGTTTCTGGAAAAACAGATTCATTTTTAGAAATTAATTCTGAAATGGACAAACTAAAAAATAGCATAGAAGAAATTTCAGGAAAAACTGGAAAGATAGAAGTAGGAACACAAATTATTGAAAGTCTAAAACAAGAACTTGGTAAAATTGCTGAAGGCTCATCATCTACTTCAAATCTCGATGCAGAGTTAGCAGCAATTAAGATTACAATTGATGCAATAGCATCTAAATCCTCAAAAATTGATTCACTAGGAGGCGTAATTGATGGCCTTAAAAAACAATTTGACACTATAGCATTAAAGACCAATTCCGTAGAGGGATTGAGCCTAGAATCAATCAAAGAGTTTGAAGGTAAAATAAACAGTATTGAGCAAAAAATGGCATCAGTTACAGATATTGTAAAAAGACAAGATGCATCTACTACAGAATTTCACAAAAAATCTGAAAAATTATTTGCAGAGCTACAAGCAGTCAAAAATGTTACAAGCAAGTCATCAAGTGATTCATCAAAAGAAGTGATGGCGTTGCTAAAGCTTTCAGAATATCAATCAAATATCAGAATGAATGCTGAATCAAAATATGGTGATGTAAAGGATCTTGAAAAGATGGCATCACAAACTGCAGAAATTGTTAATCTGTTTGATAGAATTTCAATAGAATCAGGTGAAAATATTCCACTCCCTCATGAAGTAAGACAATGGGCAGTAAGCAAAATTTTTGATTGTGCAGACAAGTGGGAGATTAGATTTAGTGATGTCTATTCAATTTTAACAAATGCAATTGGTAGAGACATGTTCAAAGAGGCTATAAGAATACAACAAGTAAGAGACATTTATGGAATTAGAGCAGTAGATGAAATTAGAAAAGATTTGAATATTTCTTAAACTCCACTAATATCAGATTCTTGGAATTGTTCTTTCTTTGTTTTTAGGGCTGCAAAGATTGCCAAAATTGCAGCAATCCAAATTGCACTATATGCTACATTTGGAGCACTAACATATGCATAGGGAGTAGCATCCATAACATTGATTCTTAACTGTAAAGCACTATCATTCAAATCCATCATTCCAGTATGATATGCAGAACTATCCCTTGGAATAGCTGAGATTTTATCAATAGTTGTAAGCATGGTAGTTACATCATTTTGCATTCGGAGAAAATTTGTAGAGTCAGTTGGAAACATCCAAACAGGATTTACAGAAATTACTTCACCATTTTCATTTGTTGTTTGTGGCATATTTTTCATTACTATATCCAAATCTGTCTGAATTGCCATTAAATGAGCACGAATAGAGGCAGGATCAGAAGAGCCAATAATCCCATCATAATGTCCTCGCATTCTATCAAGAGGGTAAATGTCAGTATTGTAACCAGTAACTGCCATGAATCCTCCAAAAATAATAATTCCTACAATACCAATCATAGAAAGTTTGTAAACAATTTTCGCCATTTTCTCGTTCTTAGTCATTACATAATTATCACTTGATTTATTTCTTTTAAATTGCGTATGAGATAGACTCATGTAAGCAATATAGAAAAATCCTACAGCCTGCAATCCAATGATTGGTACAAAAACAGGATTGTTTGAAAAAATTGCAATAAAAATACCTAATACTCCATATACACCAAAAAATATCTCCAAAAGAGTAGTCTGAGAAAATGGTAAATTGTATGCCTTACCTTTCCAATCATCATCTTTTGTAATGAGTCCATACTTTGGAGTTCTAAGAAATTCATTTTTTTTACCAAATACTGCATCAAAGACTGCAACAGTATTATTTACTGACATTCCAGCATTGTAGACTAGTAATGCAGGTAGTATCTTTGCTTTTGATTTCCATGATTTATGATACATACTTTGCATAATCACAATGTATGCACCAGGTCCCATTGCAAGATATGTTGCAATTGTAATGGCAGGAAGAAAACTAACAACATATAGGTTAACTTGCCCTGCTAACAAAATCGGTAATGCCAAAAATTGTATTAGCATTAATGGATAAACAATATGACGAGTAAGTTGGATGAATGCTTGGAATTTTGCTTCAATTGCAACTTTACGTTTAACAGTAATATCAAAAAGTAGTTTTATTGCACATTGAATAGAACCTTTTGCCCAACGGAATTGTTGCCTTTTAGCTGCATTCATGTGAGCAGGAAGTTCTGCATCAACTACAATATCAGGTAAGAATACACATTTCCA
>JADHUF010000018.1 GCA_016784625.1 Candidatus Nitrosopumilus sp.
CTGGAGGTTGTGCTGTAGTCTCAGCTGGTTTTGGAGCTTCTGGTTTTGGTTCTGCGGGTTTAGTTTCAGCTGGTTTTACTTCAGCAGGTTTTGGCTCTGCTGGTTTAGTTTCAGCTGGTTTTACTTCAGCAGGTTTTGGCTCTGCTGGTTTAGTTTCAGCTGGTTTGGATTCTAGCTGTGTAGAAAGTTGATTTAGTTTTGCTTCTAATTCGGCAATCTTGTTTTCAAGATCTTTTTTAGTTGGCTTTTTAGCAGCTACCATTAATTTGAATGAAGAATCTGGGGTTTATGTACATTTGGGTTGATTACCGTAAACCAAACTTGATCAAGTTTTATATGCACAGATGACATAGTGGTTCTAATGGACGACTTTGAAAAAGAATATCCGGAATTTGACTGGAAGAATACCCCAGCATACAAACATCCTGGAGGCAAAGATTGTCCATGTCCAAAACATGAATACATCAGAGAACAGATTAATTTTACAAAACAAGTAAATCAAAAAGGAAAAGAGGCATCCAGAGTTACACTAAAGTTTTGTCCCGATCATTACAGAGTATACATGGAGGAGGTAATTCCTGCAATGCCATTAAAATACAAAATTCTAACAAAGATTGCTCTAAAAATTGGAGCAATTCAAGTTGAACAATTAAAGTACATGGAATCAGAATTATGTTTTTACTGCAAGTTTGGATCTGGTGGTCATGACAAAAAGACTGAATTGCCTCCAATGTGATTTATTCAGGGCTTAGCAAAATTTTTGGTTTGTTTGGAGTATCATGATGACATCGCTTTCCACATAAAGGACATTGTTTTCTGTCAAGAAATATGCATTGGCAGATATGAGAATCAAGGTATGATTTAGCAGGTTGATTTGCTTCACCTGTTCCATTACAAAATGGACATTGAGAACCAAGTAATTCTATTGTTCCATTTCCCTTACAAACTACACATTTCTCATCAGCCAATACTTTTTCCTATGAATGAGAACTAAAATACATTTGTTAAAAAAATGTAAAACCTACTCTCTAAAAACCCAGTTAAGCTTATACTTGAATTAACTTCAGACCCAATGTGCCAATTGAAGATATCCATGAATTAATTGCAGTACTTGAAAAGAATGGAGAGTTAAAGAGAATCAAAACTGAAGTGGATTCTAATTTAGAAATTGCAGAGATACTAAGAAGAGAAATGTATTCCAACGGGTCTGCAATTCTTTTTGAAAATGTCAAAGGATATGACATGCCAGTTTTAGGAAATGCATTTGGGTCAATGAAAAGATTGGAGATTGGACTTGAGATGACAGACTTTACTGAAATTGGTAAACGTATTGCAGATATGACTAAGATGTATGTTCCATCAGGTTTACTAAATAAAATAAAAAAACTTCCAGAACTATCAAAGATGACAGCATCATTTCCTAAATCAGAAACAAGTGGGCCTGTAACTGAAATAACATCAAGTGATGCATCTTTTGATGATTTACCAATTTTAAAGTCATGGCCTAATGATGCTGGTCGATTTATTACTCTAGGATTAGTTGCTACAAAACATCCAGAAACAGGAGTAAGAAATCTAGGAGTGTATAGAATGCAGATAGTTGATAAAACTCATGCATTGATGCACTGGCAAAAACACAAGAGGGGAGCTCACCATGGAGATATTTCAAAAGACAAAGGAGAGAAAATTCCAACTGCAATAATTATTGGTGGAGAACCTGCAACGATATTTTCATCAATTGCACCAGTACCAGAAGGACTAGACAAGTATCTGTTTGCAGGAATTACAAGGAAGGAAGGAATCAAAACTGTAAAATGCAAAACAATTGATTTGGATGTTCCAGCAAATGCAGAGATTGTATTAGAAGGATATGTAGACCCAGCAGACATTAGAGAGGAAGGTCCATTTGGAGATCATACAGGATACTATACACCAGTCGAACCATACCCAACATTCACACTAACAGGAATCATGAGAAGAAAAGACCCAATCTATGTAACAACTGTTGTGGGAAAGCCAATTCTTGAGGATGCATATATTGGAAAAGTTATCGAACGATCATTTTTGCCATTAATTCAGATGTTCCATCCAGAAGTAGTTGATTTCAACATGCCATCAGCAGGGTGGTTCCAAGGATTTGCAATTATTTCAATCAAAAAGAGATACCCAGGTCAAGCAAAGAAAGTGATGATGGGATTATGGGGAATGGGTCAACTCTCACTAACAAAGATGCTAGTGGTAGTAGATGAAGATGTCAACATACATGACATGAATGATGTTATTTGGGCAGTCACTACAAGAGCAGATGCTGCAAGAGATACAATAATTATCAACAACACACCAACTGATACTCTTGATCCTGCATCTCCACTTGTCAACTTGGGTTCTAAGATGGGAATTGATGCAACTCAAAAAACAAAAGAAGAAGGATATGAAAGAGAAATTCAGCAACTAGTAAAAGTTGATGATGAAACAAAAAATCTAGTAGATTCCAAGTGGTTTGATTATGGACTATAATGTACTAACAGGATTATAGAAATTATCTCTCTCTTCTACTTGATATCCAATCTGATTAATAGCGCCAATAATTATTTTGTCAGTTAGTTCAGTAGAACGAGCACCAGTACATGAAACGACTTCTTCGCCAATTAATGTACCACCAAAATCATCAGCACCATATTGCAAAGCAAGTTGAGCCATACCAACCCCATTTGTTAGCCATGAAGATTGAATGTGTGGGATTAAACCATCAAAAACTAATCTAGAGATTGCAATCATCTTTAAAAGTTGAACCCCACCAGTTCCATATTCAACTAATCCTTCTTCATGTATCAAAGTATTATTTGGTTCAAAATTCCATGGGATAAAAGCCATGAACCCTTTTGTTTTTTCTTGTAGTTTCACAATTTTAAAAAAGTGATCAACAATATCATTATTATTTTCTACATGTCCATACATCATAGTTGCAGAAGCTGGAAGACCAAGTGAATGTGCCTCATCCATGATTCTAATCCAATCATCACTGGAAATTTTCTTTGGACTGATAACATCTTTAACTGAATCAACTAATATTTCAGCTCCAGCGCCAGGTATTGATTGTAAACCAGAATCTTTGAGTCTTGCCAAGATTTCTTTTGTCGAGGATTTTTCAACTCTTGAAATCATATCAATTTCAGATGTAGATAATCCATGTACTCCAATTTGAGGAAATTTATCGCGAATCATTTTAAAAGCATCTTCATAATACTCTATTGTCAAGTTTGGATTATGTCCACCCTGAATCAAAACTTGACGGATCTTAAACATATCCCATGAAGTCTTTACTCGAGATTCAATTTCATCAAGGGTTAATGTGTAAGCGTCTTCAGCACCTGGAGATCGATAAAATGCACAAAACTTGCAATCAGTGATACACACGTTGGTATAATTCAAAATAATATTATTTACAAAAGATGCTTTTTTGCCAAATTGTTTTCTTGTTAGATGTCCAGAAACAAGCCCCATAAGATGAACATCATCAGACTCTAAGAGCCTCATACAATCTTCCGGTCCGGGTCTTTGACCATTAAGGGAGTTTTCTAAAATATCTTTGATATTGCTTTTTTGTATCTGTTCAGTAGTTTGGCTCAATTACTATTCATCTTTTTTAATTTCTATTTAATTCTTGATAGAAAAAATAAACAAGAAGAGAATGGAATTCAAGGAGTGATTTGTGCTCAATTTCAGATGAACCTGAGTTCAATGATTCACGTTATTTTTAAGTAGGGTACAAAAGTGAGATCAACACATGGTATCAGGTAATCAAATTAGACTTAATCGAATTCTCAAAAAAGGAAGAATGCTTTGCATTCCAATGGATCATGGGATTTCAAACGGACCTATTGAAGGTCTTGAAGATCCTGCATCTATGATTTACAAATGTGAGTCACATGGTCTTACAAGTGTAATAATTAACAAAGGAATTCTCAAAACATTACCTAAACCAACTAGAATTGGAATTTTAGTTCATTTTTCAAGTAGTACAATATTATCACAATCACCTAATCGCAAGATGTTAACTGGTACAGTAAAAGAAGCTGTAGCATTGGGAGCAGATGGTGTTTCATTACACATCAACATTGGAGGTAAAGAAGAACCAGAAATGTTAGAACAACTTGGAATGACTGCTGATCAATGTCACAGGTGGGGAATGCCACTTTTAGCAATGATGTATCCAAGAGGTGAAAACATTAAAGATCCACACGATCCTGAAATTGTTGCACATGTTGCAAGAATTGGAGCAGAATGTGGGGCAGATATTGTTAAAACACTATACACAGGAGATGTAGATTCCTTTACAAAAATTGTAAAGAGTACACCAGTTCCAATTGTCATCGCTGGTGGACCTAAAGCAAAAACAGATTTAGATATTCTTCAAATGACTGAAGATGCAATGACTGCAGGAGCTAAAGGTGTTACATATGGCAGAAATATCTTTGCACATAAAACACCTGAAAAAATGGTAGCAGCATTAGCTGAAATAATTTTCAGGAAAGGAACAGCAAAGGAAGCATTGAAGAAAATTGAGTAAAACAAGAGAATTAATAATTTCACCCAAAGTATCTCAAGCGCAATTAACCAAATTCCTTCCTCAATTAGAAGATGAAGGAATCAAAATGATATACATTGATCCTAAAAAACTAGGCAAGAAAAAAACAAAATTGCAAACAGTTTTCCCTTCAAATGCTGCAAAATATGTAGTTCTTGAAAAAGAAGGAGCAATCAAGCCAAAAGGCAAGAAAATAGGAATGAAATTTCAAGTATTATCAAATTCAGATATTGAAAATATTCTTTCAATTGCAAAGAAAGGATTAGATTTTGTCATAGTTGAAGTGAAAGATTGGAAAATAATTCCATTAGAAAACATTATTGCTAAACTCCATAAAATACACACCAAAATTTTTGCAGTTGCAAGAACACCTGAAGAAGTAAGAAAAATGTTTTCAATTTTAGAGGTAGGAGTTGATGGAGTAATTTTCAGCACATCATCAATTAATGAAGTAAGAGAGACTATGGTATACCTAGGAACCAGAAGTTTTGAGATGGAATCTGCAAAGATTATCGAGATAAAAGAAGTTGGTGACGGTGAACGAGTTTGTGTAGATACAGCATCAATGCTTCACAAAGGGGAAGGAATGTTAATTGGAAGTAGATCAAACTTTTTGTTTCTAGTTCATAATGAATCAGTAGGATCATCATTTACATCTCCAAGACCATTTAGAGTAAATGCAGGTGCAGTTCATTGCTATACTCTTTCACCAGATGGAACAACTAACTATCTATCGGAAGTAGAGACAGGTTCTGAAGTGTTAATTCTTAATGCTAAAGGAAAAGCAAGAAGAGCAACAGTTGGAAGATCAAAGATCGAACGAAGACCAATGTTAATGATTAAAGCGTCTGTGAAAGGAGAAATAGGCGGAATTATTGCGCAAGATGCAGAAACAATTCGTTTTGTGAAATCAAATGGAGAATTAGTATCAGTTACACATCTAAAGAAAGGTGATACAGTTATGGTACATGTAAAACCTGCTACGGGTAGACATTTCGGAATGGAAGTTTCAGACGAATACATATTAGAAAAATAAAATGAAATACAAAACTTGTGTATCTATTGCAGAAAAAACACCATACAAAATAAAACAAACATTAAAAATTGCACTAAAAAAATCAGATTATGTTGAAGTAAGATTAGATTTTTTAAAAATTGAGCAAATCCCAGAAGCATTAGAAATAATTAAAAAAGATCTAAACAAAATTGTATGTACACTACGACCAAAAACTGAAGGAGGTAAATTTTTAGGAAATGAAAAGGAAAGAATTGCAATTCTGAAACTAATTGCAGAGTATAATCCGTTCTTATTGGATATAGAATTCAATACATTAAAGAAAAATTCATTGTTAAGAAAATATCTAAAATCAACAAAGACAAAATTACTTGTATCATGGCATGACTTTAAAAAAACACCAAGTTCTACAGAATTAAAAAAAAAAATGAACCAAATGAGCAAGCTCTCATCTAATGTAAAAATTGTCAGTACTGCAAAAACAACTAATGATGCAAATAGAATGCTAGAGTTGTATAGCAAAAAAGGAAATAATAATCTGATATCATTTGCAATGGGTGATTTTGGCAGAATTTCAAGAATTTTGTGCCTATATTTGGGCAGTCCATACACATACGTCTCATTAGGAAAGGCAATTGCCCCTGGTCAGTTTAGTGTTGATGAAGTAAAAAAAATTACAAATCTGAAAAAATAAGCAGATTATCAATTGAGAGTTTAAATCAATCATATAACTCAGAAAAATAAGATGGGAAAAACATTTGCAGTAATTGGAGATCCAATTGATCATTCACTATCACCAAATATTCATAGTGCAGCATTCAGAGATCTGAATCTAGATTGCGCATACATTGCATATAGAATTCCCAAAGGAGAATTAGAAGAAGGAATTGCAGGATTAAAAAAAATTAAGATTGATGGATTCAACATTACTATCCCTCATAAAGTTGAGATGATGAAATACCTGGATAAAATTGATGAATCATGTAGTTTGATTGGTGCAGTTAATACAGTAGTAAACAATGACGGTATCTTTAAAGGATACAATACAGATATGGATGGATTCTTAGAACCATTTAAGAAAAAGAAATTAAATATTGAAAATGCTAAAGTACTTCTTCTAGGAGCAGGAGGAGCTGCAAGAGCAATAGTTGCAGGTTTTGCAAAAGAGAAAGCAAAAAGCATAACAATTGCAAACAGAACACTAGAAAACGCAAATAATCTTTCAGAGTTTGCAAAAAAAATAGGATTAGATACTAATGCAATTAATATTGAAGATGTTAATGATTCTGTAAAAAATTATGACATCATAGTTAATGCTACATCAGTAGGTCTAAAGAATGAACCAAGCCCAATTTCTTTAGAAGGTATTAATGAAAAAACAATTGTTTATGATATTGTATACATGCCAATGAATACAGATTTTATCAAAAAAGCAAAAGCAGAGGGAGCAATTATTATTTTTGGATATGAGATGCTTTTAGGTCAAGCAGTAAGATCATTTGAGATTTGGCATGGTATGGAAGCACCTTATAATGCAATGAAAAAAGCATTGTTAGGAGGATTCTGATGGCAAAAGCAAAGGCTACAGTACATGGAGCCATTTCTCTGGTAAATGCAATTGCAAACCAAAAAGGTGCAACTTTAGGAATTGAATTAAAGGTAGAAGCAACAGTTGAAACTAGTCCTGGAAAGGGAATTACACTCCAATCTAAAAATAAAAGTCTCAGTTCTCGCTTGATCAATAAAACCGTTGAAAAAATTGTTTCAAAAAAAGATTTGGAAGAAAACAAAATAGAAATTACATTAGAGTCAGAAATTCCAACTGGATATGGACTCAAAAGTTCAAGTTCTATTTCATCGGCAGTAGCACTTGCATGTGCAAAGATATTCAAACCAAAATTCACTGATCAGCAAATTTTACTGGCAGGAGTTGATGCATCAATTGAATCTAAGGTAAGCATTACTGGTGCCTTTGATGATGCATGTTCATGTTACTATGGAGGATTCAATGTAACAGATAATGCAAAAAGGAAGCGAATTCATTTTGAAAAAGGTCCAACTAATTTAATTGCAGTTATCTTTGTGCCAAAAAACAGAAAAAGAGGAAATCTGAAAAATCTCAAAGTTTTATCATCATTATTTGAAAATGCATGGGAGTTGGCTAGAAAAACAAACTATTGGGAAGCTATGATTATTAATGGATTAGCAACTGCGTCAATTTTAAATTCAGATCCTAAAATCATTATTAGTTTAATTGAAAAAGGTGCACTTGGAGCATCAGTTTCTGGAAATGGACCTGCAGTTGCAGCAATAACAAAAAAAGAAAATGAAGCAAATATAAAAAAAGTGTTTTCAACATTAGAAGGAAACATAATTGTTTCTAAAATTAGTAATAAAAAGGCGGAAGTTCATGAATTGTAAAGTTAAAAAATCAAAAATTACAGGACAAGTAATTTGTCCTTCAAATAAGAGTTACACACATAGAGCAATTTTTCTTGCATCACTTGCAGGAAATAACAGTAGAGTGGATAATGTGTTACTCTCTGCAGATACAATTGCAACAGTCGAGGCCTGCAAAAAATTTGGTGCAGAAATTACAATTGAGAATTCATCAATTATTGTCAAAAATCCAATAAAATTAGGCACAAATGTGCCTGAAATCAATACTGAAAATTCTGGAACAACAATTAGAATTGCTTCAGGGATTGCAAGCCTATTTTCTGAAGAGATTATTTTAACAGGGGATTCCAGCCTGCAAAAAAGACCTATGCAGCCTCTCTTAGATGCACTATCAAGTATTGGCGCACAATGTAGTTCAACAGATGGAAAGCCACCAATCAAGATTAAAGGAAAAATTTTAGGAGGGGATGTAATAATTCCAGGAAATATCTCAAGTCAATTCATATCGGCATTATTAATTTGTGCCCCGTTAACTGAAAAAGGAATCAATCTAACCATAGAAGGAAATTTAGTTTCAAAACCATATCTTGATGCAACCATTGCTACAATGAGGAAATTTGGGGTAACTATACAAACATTAATTCCATACAAAAGATACAACATAACACCACAGATTTACAACAGTGCGACATTTACAGTTCCAATAGATTTTTCAAGTCTTGCATTACTTCTTTCAGCTGCAGTACTTAATGGGGAATCAATTACAGTTAAAGGAAATATTGGAAACTTACCACAAGGTGATGAAGTCTTTATTGATATTTTAGAACAATTAGGAGTAAATGTCACCATTAATGAGGATGAAATTAAAATTAAATCACCTGAAAAATTAAGTGGCGGAAAATTTGATCTAAGTAATTCACCAGATCTTCTTCCACCTCTTTCAATCTTGGCATTAAACACATCAAACCCAATTGAGATAGTTAACGTAAGCCATGCAAGATTAAAAGAAACAGATAGAATCGCAATCATATCAAGAGAACTTGTAAAACTTGGAATCAAAGTTCAAGAAAAAGAAGATGGTTTGATTTTAGAATCATCTGAAAACCTAAAAGGAGCAGAATTGAATTCTGAAAATGACCACAGATTATTTATGGCATTTTGTATCGCTGGAATGCACATAGGAGATTGCACAGTAACTGATCCAAAGTCAGTCAAAGTATCATATCCAAATTTCATAGAAGAGATGAATCGCCTTGGTGCAGATATCCAAGTTCAATAGAATAATTTTCAAAAAAATAACTAGAAGGTAAAAGGCGCGACCCTGTATAGGATGAAAAGCATTCTCTTCATCCACAACGCTTTTGCGAAGATAACATGGATTTTTTCGCAGAGCCGCGCAAATTATTCGTTAGAATTTACACGTTTTTGCATATATTATATACGTTATCATGATATTTAAGGGGATATTATAATTATTACATATAATTAGTGATAAAATTAGAATTTTTATTCATACGTAATTAATTATCAAAAATAGTGTTGAATCTTTACAGATTTTTTTAAAAGTTTTGGAATGAGGAATTATAAACATCATTTAACTTTGATACTATGTTGCCGGGAAGTTCTATTGGTCAGCGTCTTGTTTTAACAAGTTTTGGTGAAAGTCATGGAAGAGCTATTGGTGCAGTGTTAGATGGGTGTCCTGCAGGATTAGAAATTGATGAAAAAGAAATCCAAAAAATGTTAGATCAAAGAAAACCAGGTCAAAATCTTATTTCAACTCAAAGAAAAGAAGGAGACGTTGTAGAAATTGTATCAGGAATTTTCAGAGGACACACCACTGGCGCTCCAATTACAATGATGATTTGGAATAGTAACCAAAAATCAAAAGATTATGATAACTTGAAAACAAAGTTAAGACCAGGGCATTCAGATTATCCTGCAATGACAAAGTACAATCATTATAATGATTACAGAGGAGGAGGAAGATTTTCTGGAAGATTAACTGCAACACATGTTATGGGTGGAGCTATTGCAAGAAAACTACTTAGAGTAACACTAGGAATTGAAACAAACTCATACACATCACAAATTGGAAAAATAAAGATGGAAAGAAAGTTTAATGAAAAAATGATCAATTCAATTTATAAAAATGAAGTAAGATGTCCAGAAAATAACACTGCAAAAATGATGAGAGCAAGCATCATGGATGCAAGAAAGAAAGGAGATTCTCTTGGGGGAATAATTGAATCAGTTACAACAAATGTTCCAGTAGGATTGGGAGAACCAATTTTTAGTTCATTAGAATCAGATTTAAGTAAAGCAATTTTTTCAATTCCATCTGTAAAAGGAATTGAATTTGGTTCAGGATTTGCAGGTTCAGAACTTCATGGTTCTGAAAATAATGACTTGTATACAATTAAGAGAGGAAAAATAGTTACAAAGACAAATAATTCTGGTGGAATTCTTGGAGGAATTTCAAATGGAATGCCAATTACTATGAGAATAGCATTCAAGCCTGCATCATCAATTGCACAAAAACAAAGCACAGTAGATATTAAAACCAAAAAAGAGACAATCCTTCAAGTTAAAGGAAGACATGACCCATGTGTTGTGCCTAGAGCCCCACCTGTAGTAGACTCACTTGTATCTCTAATTCTAGCAGATCATGCACTACTTGCAGGAACAATCAAACCTGTTTTGTAAGAAAATGTCAGATATCAATGAACTTCGAGATAAGATGGAGGAAGTTACTCTTGAAATGATAAAGTTACTAAAGACCAGAACAGATATTGCAAAAGAAATCGGTGAAGTCAAAAAGAATATTGGTAAAGGAGTAACTGATGAATTACGAGAAGATAGTTTACGTGAAAAAGTAATCTCATTATGTAACAGTATAGGACTAGATGAAACGATTGCAACAAGATATTTGAATTTTCTCTTAAATGAATCAGTAAAAGTCCAATCAACAAATAAACAAACACATCTTTCTATTTTCTTAAAAGCAAAATCACTTGAACAACAAGGGAAAAAAATAATTCACATGGAAGTTGGAGAGCCTGATTTTTTGCCACCACCTATTGTAAAAAATGCTTTAGAAGAAGTATTTGATAAAGGATTTCTAAAGTACGGACAAGTAAAAGGAATACCTGCATTAAGAGAAGCACTTATAAAATATATCTCTGAAAAGTTTGATACTAAAATTACGCAGGATAACATTATTGTTAGTCCCGGTGCAAGATTCTCAATTTTTACTGCAATAACAACACTTCTTAATCCAGGCGATGAGATGATTGTAATAGAACCTGCATGGCCTGCATACAAAGAATGTGCACTAAATGCAGGAATCAAAGTTAGAACTATCAATACAACTCTAGAAGACAAGTGGGAACCATCTTTGAAGCAAATTGAAAGTACGATTAATTCAAACACAAAAATGATCGTGCTCAATTATCCAAACAACCCTACAGGAAAAATTCTTCCTGAAAAATTACAAGACGATATAATGGACCTAGCCAAAAAAAATAATCTCTATGTGTTAAGTGATGAGATCTATTCTCAATATGCACAAAGTAATTGGAAAAGCATTCTATGCTACAATTATGAAAAAAGTATAGTTACTCAATCATTCTCAAAATCTCATGCAATGACAGGATTTAGAATTGGATATGGCATAGCAGATACAAAAATTATTGAAAAAATGGCAAAATTAGAGGCATTATGCCTCACAAATGTCTCAGAACCCATACAATATGTAGCCATGAAAGCACTTGAAGCAGATACTTCCAATAATACTAATACAGTAAAAAACAGACTAGACATATTGGTACAAAAAGCAAAAGAGGCAGGATTAGATTTTGTTGTTCCAGATGGAGCCATGTATCTTTTTGCACAAGTTAACCAAGAAGGATTTGATGGGGTTCAATTTGCCAATAGTACACTTGAGAAAGGATTAGCAATAGCACCAGGAGAGGGATTTGGTGATTACAAAAACTTCATTAGAATTTCTGCATGTCAAGATGAAAAAATGCTAATTGATGGGATGAATATATTGAAAGATATTCTAAGTGAGAAACAATGAAGAAGAAAATCACAGTTATTGGGGCTGGAGGTCAAATGGGACAATGGTGTATAAAATATTTTGCAGATAGAAATTTTGAAGTGACAGGTTATGATTCAGAAAATAAATTTTCAGGAAAAAACATCATAGAAGCAGAGTCTCTAGTTGGAGGAATTCTAAAGGCAGATTATGTTGTGTTATGTACGCCTACAAGAAGAACACCAGAGATTATTAGATTAATTGCAAAAGAGATGAAGAGAGACACATATCTAATTGATATTTCGTCTGAAAAATCTAAAGTTGCAGCATCATTAGCAAAAATGCCAGCTAAAATTAATCCAATTTGTATCCATCCAATGTTTGGCCCAGGAGCAAAAACGATAAAAGGTCAAAACATAATTTCAGTTCCAATCAAAGATGCTAAAAAAGAATTAACTGTTGCAAAAGCATTATTTGAAGGAGCAAACTTTGTTACAATCGATGCAATAGAACATGACAAAAAAATTGCAGTAATTTTAGGATTAACACATTTGGTGAACCTAGTTTTTGCAAAGATCATTGCAAAAGATGAAAAAACGCATCTGACAGAAAAAATGTCTGGAACCACTTTTAGAGTACAAAAGACATTAGCAGAAAGTGTAATGACTGAATCTCCAGAACTAATTGAGACTATCATTGCAAACCCAGAGATTAGAAGAGTTGCAGAGGAGCTCTGGAAAGATGTTGGAAGACTACTTACTGCAGTTCAAGAATCAAAAACAGAAGAAGTAATCAACTACATCAAAGAGTGTCAAGAGAATTTAGCCAAACATACTGACACCACTGAATCTTACAAAAGATTAACAAAAATGGTAAAAGCCGTTGAAAAATAACGGAAATGCGCTCAACTAAGATAGTTACATCTTTCATTAAGGATGATGAGAAATTATTAATTCTAAAGAGAAGCCACAAAGTAAAATCAATGAAGGGGTTATGGGCAGGAATTAGTGGAATTATTGAAAATAATGAAGAGCCTCTAAAAAGAGCAAAAATTGAGATTTATGAAGAAGTAGGAATAACAGAAGACAAGATCACACTTGTTAGATCTGCAGAGGAAATGAAAATAGATTCACCTCAATATGAAAATCATGAATGGGAAATATTTCCATTTTTGTTTGAAGCAAAAAATCCAACAATTAATCTTAATTGGGAAAATTCAGAGTTTAAGTGGATAAATGTAGAAGAATTAGAGAATTATGAAACAGTTCCTAGTCTTCAAAAAGTGCTATTCAACTTGTTGTAAATTTTTATTTTCATAGTTTTTCTGCTGTGGCAACATCATATAGACACAAGCACCACCACACATGGTACAAGGGACATTATTTCCAGGATGTTGTCCAGTTCTACTATGAATTTTAGCTGCCTCTTCTGGATCAATAGATAATGCAAGTTGGGTTTCCCAATCCAAAGTACGTCTAGCTTCAGTCATTTTCATATCCCATTTGATAACCTTATCACGAATTTTTACCAGATCACCTGCATGAGCTGCAATTCTATATGCAATTAGTCCAGCTTTTACTTCTTCAGCATTTGGTAAAGCTAAATGTTCAGAAGGAGTAAGATAGCACAAAAGATCAACCCCCTCACTTGCTGAAACTGCAGCCCCAATTGCACTTGCAATATGATCATGTCCAGATGCAATATCAGTTACTAAAGGACCAAGAACATAATACGGAACATCACCAATCAATGATTTTGCTAGTCTAACATTTGCTGCAACTTCATTTAGTGGAACATGTCCAGGACCTTCAACCATTACTTGAATATCTTGTTCGTGTGCACGTTTTGTTAACTGAGATATGTTAATCATTTCTTGAACTTGTAACTCATCATGAGAATCCAAAATGGAGCCTGGCCTAAGTGCATCACCAAGGCTAAATGTTACATCATATTTTTTTGCAATTTCAATAAGATAGTCATAATGAGTCAAATATGGATTTTCTTTATCATGCTTTAACATCCATGCTGCAGTGATTGTTCCCCCTTTACTTACAACACCACCATATCTCTGAACTTTTAAAATTCTTTTTGCAATATCTTTTGTAATTCCACAATGAATTGTTGTGTAATCAACTCCATCTTTTGCATTATTTTCAAATGCATTTAGAAAATCATCTTCAGTTAAATTCAAAGGATTTTTGTGAACTTCTATACCATAATTGTATGCTTCATAAATTGGAACAGTTCCAAAAACAATTGGAGCAGTATCCAAAAGAGTCTGTCTTATTTTTTTAACATCACCACCATCACTTAGATCCATTATTGTATCTGCATGATATTTCACTGCAACCTTGGCTTTTTCAACTTCTTCTTCCAAATTTACATTTAGGGTTGAAGTTCCAATGTTAACATTTACTTTAGTTTTAAGACCTTTACCAATTCCAACATTGTGAATTTTTTGTAGTCTAACATTATTACTTGGAATTATTATAGAGCCACTTGCAATTTTTGGAATTAGCCAATCAAGTGAAACATCTTCATCTTTTGCAACTTGTTTCATTTCATCAGTTGCAACACCACGTCGTGCAGAAGTCATCTGAGTTGCCATGAAATCATCTATGTTTTTACCTGATTTAAACAATCATGAAAATTACAAAAAATCACAGATCGCTTAAAAATTTCTCAATACTATATTAAGAAAATTGATCGATCTTATATGTCAGAATTGACATATTGTATCACTATGAGAAGTATTAGAGAATGCAAACATTGTGGTAGAGAATTTTACAGTATGAAAGATGAGTTTTGTTCTTTTGATTGTGTTAGTGAAGTCTCATCATAATATTTCAAATTAATTCAAATTCAATTCTTGTTCTAATGCAAGTTTTTCAGAGTTGATCATAGAAATTCTGTTCATAATGGGCGCAATAATACGCTCAGAATCAGAAGAATTCATAAAATTTGTTTAATCTCACCAATTCTTTGTGTCAATTCAATTTTAGATAGAATCAATGAGATGTAATTTCGGAGTTTTTGATTTTCAGATTTTAGAGATTCTATGTCAGACATGATATCATCTTGGAGGGCTCCAACTCTCTTCAACACTATTATCAGTATTTTCAGAAACAAGGTATTGTTTTCCACATTTGAAGCATTGCCATAAGAATTTTCCATCTCTTTTTGTTTGATATTGCATAGGCAACAAGCAAGTTGTACATTTTAATTCTTCAGGTGGGGAATCATCTACCATAGGAATTTTATCCACGACATAAAGCAAGTCATCGAAGTATAAAATAGATGTTAAAAATTCAATTACAGATATGAAAAGATTTTAGGTTTAAAGGAAAAATAGATTAGTACTGAAAATAAGAAAACACTATGAATTTACTTTCAATTGGAGGTTCTGATCCTTCATCAGGGGCAGGAATTCAAAGTGATATCAAAACTTTTTCGTCATTTAATGTACATTGTCTAACTGTAGTGACTGCAATTACTGGACAAAATACTTCAAGTTTTGGAATGGTTGAACCAATATCAGAAAAAATTCTAAAAAATCAATTAAAGTTAGTAATGTCTGATTTTAAAATTGAGGGAATAAAAATTGGAATGGTATACAATTCTCAAGTCATCAAAATATTATATCATCAATTAAAGAAATTAAAAATTCCAATAATTATTGATCCAGTATTCAAATCAACTACAGGTGGAACATTGATTAAGCATTCAGCTATCAAAGATTTTCAAAAATTTATGATTCCACTTGCAACAGTAATTACACCAAACAAATTTGAGGCTGAAATTATTTCAAAAACTAAGATTAATTCAAAAAATACACCAGAAAAAGTTGCAAGAATAATTCAAAAAATGGGTTCAAAAAATGTTGTAATTACAGGAATTGAGACAAAAAATAATCAAGTATGTGATTTTGTATTAGAGAAAAACAAAAAATATTTAGTTTCAGGTAGTAAAATTTCAAAGATTAATCACGGCAGTGGATGTAATTATTCTGCAGCCATACTTTTGGCACTTGCAAAAAATAAAAGTATGAAAGAATCTATGAGATTTGCCAAAGAATTTACCTATAATTCAATAAAAAATGCAAAAAAGATAGGAAAAGGAATTGCAATCACAGACATTCATGAAGACAGCATAAATTCAGAGTTATCAGATGCAATTAACAAATTTGTAGGAATTAAAAATATCTACAAAAATATTCCAGAATGTCAAACAAATTTTGTATACAGCAAACAAAAACCAAAATCTACAAAAGACATACTAGGAATTTCTGGAAGAATTGTCAAAGCGGGGAAACATCTAGTGATTGTAGGGGATTTAACATATGGCGGTTCAAAACATGTTGCAACAGCATTGCTGACAATGAATAAAAAATTTCCAGAGATTTGTTCTGCATTAAATCTAAAATATCAAGATATAACTATATCAAAAATAAAAAAATCAAAACTATTAGTTTCTAGTTACGATAGAAGTAAAGAACCAGAAAATGTAAAATTAAAAAAATCTACTATAGAATGGGGAATAAAAACTGCAATTAAAAATTCAAAAAAAGCATCAGATGTTATTTTTCATAAAGGAAGTTTTGGAAAAGAGCCAATGATTATAGTTTTTGGAAAAACACCAAATGATGTTATGAAAAAAATTTTAAAAATCATTTGATATAGTTTAGTTGAAATCTATCCTTGAACATAAATACTCATACCCCAAATATGATTTGTGAAAGCTGTCATTCTTGCTGGAGGGTTAGGTACAAGACTACAACCATACACAACATTTCTCCCCAAACCTATGTTGCCATTAGGTGAAAAACCACTCTTAGAGCATTTGATAGAATGGACAAGAAAAAATGGCGTTAAATCAATTGTTTTGTGTGTAAGTTATCTTAGAAAAACTATTGAAGAGTATTTTGAAGATGGTAAAAGATTTGGAGTTAACATAGAATATGCAGTTTCAAATAAAACATTAGCAACTGCAGGTCAACTCAAAACTGCAGAAAATTTCATCGACGATACATTTGTTTGTTTATACGGAGATTCAATTTTTAATTTTAGTCTTAGAAATATGATAAAACAACACAAGAAGAAAAAAGCATTTGTTACAATGGGGTTAGACAAATACAAAACTAACTTACCTTATGGAGTTATTGAAACTTCTAAAACTGGTAAAGTCACAAGTTGGAATGAAAAGCCAGAGATCACAGCTAATGTAAACATGGGTTGTTACGTAATGGAGCCTAAAGTTTTGGATCTTATTCCAAAAAACAAGCCATATGGAATGGATGATGTTATAAAAAAAGCCATGAATAGAAAAAAAATAATCAGTAGTTTCATTACAAAGAATGGATTTACAGATATTGGCAATAAGGCATCTTACAAAAAAGCATACCAAGAACATATTAAAAAACTAGGAAAGATCTGAAAATAGAAATGAGTGAGCCAATCATCAGAGAATTGAAAAAAGAAGACCTCTTGAATGGATTTCTAACAACACTTGATTCATTAAGACAAACAAGCGATATTGACAAAAACGATGCTGAAAAGATTTTTGAAAAAATTGATTCAAA
>JADHUF010000019.1 GCA_016784625.1 Candidatus Nitrosopumilus sp.
ATTCCTCAACTGCAACACAAACAATTACTGTAGATACTTGTGGACGTACATATTCTGATTATAACATCATTGAGGGAACTGAAGGAAATGATATAATTCAAGGTACAGTTGGTGATGACTTGATATTTGGATTAGCAGGAAATGATATTATTTCAGGTGGAGATGGAGATGATTGCATATTTGGTGGATATGGCGATGATATTATTTCTGGTAATGATGGTAATGATACGATAAAGGGTAATTCTGGTCATGATATTCTAAAAGGCGAATCAGGTGCTGATGTGATCTATTCTAATTCTGGTTCTGATGTTATTGATGGTGGTGTTGATACTGATCGATGTTACACTCCAACTGGTTCACAAACCGATCTGTTGCTAAACTGTGAAGAATAGTAATTCTATATAGTACAATAGACTTTATGTTCTCTTACCTTAATTCTAAATACACAGTTGAGTATCTATGGGACAATGGTTATCTTGGGTAAAATCTAATGAAAAAGAACTCTTAAAAATTCTTGATGACTTGGCAAAAAAAGCAGTAGAGACCTCTGAAGCAGTAGTGGTTTTATTTTCAGATCTAAATAGTATTGAACAAGTACAAAAAATTCATAGACTTGAAACTGAAGCTGATGTTTTAACACGTGATATATTTTCAGAACTAAACAAGACATTCATCACTCCTTTAGATCGTGAAGACATGCAAAGAATAGCATCAAAAATTGACGATGTCATTGATTTTATGGATGGGATTGCCTCTAGAGTGTATAGCTACAAAATAAAAACACCTCCTCCATACTGTGAGCAAATTGCAGAAGAACTAGTCAAGGCTACAAAAGAAGTAGAGTATATGATTTCTAAACTTCAACATTTCAAAAACTCTAAAGAACTAGTTGATCACTGCAGAAACACTAGTGATATTGAGCATACTGTAGATGATTTGTACAGGGAAGCAATCAAAGAACTGTTTGAGAGTAATGATGCAATCCAAATTATCAAACTAAAAGATATCTATGAAACAATGGAGACTGCATCAGATAGATGTGTAGATGTTGCAGACGTCATTGAGGATATTGTCCTAAAATATACCTAGGATGATTATATGTTAGAGATAGCAATAGGTGCAATAATAGTTGCATTAATCTTTGATTTTGTAAATGGATTTAATGATTCAGCAAATTCTGTTGCCACTGTAATTGGAACACGTGTTCTAAAACCACTTCATGCTGTAGGATTATCTGCTGCCATGAATTTCATTGGTCCTTTTATTTTTGGAGTAGCAGTTGCTACAACTATTGCAAAAGGAATCGTTAGTCCTGATGACATTACTGTATACATGATTGTAGGTGGATTAGCTGGTGCAATTGGATGGAGTACGCTTTGTACTTATTTTGGTTTACCAATTTCTAACAGTCACTCTTTAGTTGGAGGAATTATGGGTGCTGGAATTGCAGGATTAGGTTTTGAAAAATTAGTTCTTGGTGGTTTGACCAAAGTTTTTGCAGGAATTATTATTGCTCCAATTGGTGGAATTATCTTTGGTCTTTTACTAACTGGATTAATAATTACAGTCTTTGCAAGGCGTAAACCTGGACCTGTAAACAAAACTTTTGGTAGATTACAAATTATTTCTTCAGCTTGGTTTGCTTTAACTCACGGAGCAAATGATGGTCAAAAAACTATGGGTATTATTGTGTTAATTTTATTTTCAGCAGGATTAATTCCTGAACTTGATATGCCGCTTTGGGTAATTTTTGCTGCAGCTGCTGCAATGGGGTTAGGTACTTTCTTTGGAGGCTACAAAGTAATCAAAACATTAGGTGTGAAAGTTACAAGACTCAGACCATATCAAGGATTTGCAGCAGAAACTGGAGGTGGGCTAATGTTGGCAGTATTTGCTGTATTTGGAATTCCTGCAAGTACAACTCACGCAATTACAGGCACGATTATGGGTGCTGGTGCTGCAAGACGAAAACGTGCTGTACGATGGAAAGTTAGTAGACAAATTGTATTTTCTTGGGTAATTACAATCCCTGGAGCTGCTGGAATGGGAATTGGATTTACCTATCTCATTCACCTGTTTGTTTGATTTTTTAATACCTTGATTTTTATTTCACCAAAAATTTTTTGATATATTGCAATGGATATTTTACAACTAATACAGTCTAACCTCCTTACTCCGATAATTCTATTCTTTTTGTTTGGAATTATTGCTGCTCGAATAAAATCTGATTTAAAAATTCCTGAGGCAATTTCAGAATTTTTACCAATCTATCTTCTTGCAGCAATTGGACTTCATGGAGGAATAGAGATGAGAAATACTGGATTTGAGAATATGTTAATTCCTATGTTTGTTGCAATTGGTCTTTCTTTGTTATTTACTTTGAATCACTATCAAATTTTACGAAGATTAGGAAAATTCAATATCTTTGATTCTTATGCATTAGCATCAACTTATGGTGCAGTAGGGGCTGTAACATTTTCAGTTGGTCTGTCTTTTCTGAAAAATCAAGGTGTTTCTTCAGAAGGATACATTGCAGCAATTTTGGCAGTATTAGAACCAGTTGCATTTATCATGGCAATATTTTTGACAAACATGGCAGTCTCAAAACAAATCCGTGCAAAAAAACAGTCTTTTACAAATGATGATACGTCTGATATTGAAATGGGAATGCAAGATAATAAAACAAAACTATCTAGAGTATTACATGAATCAATCACTGGTAAGGCAATAGTTATTCTACTTGGAAGTATTGTTATTGGTTACATAATTGGTAATGAAGGCTTTGATTCAATTAGAATTGTCTTTGATGAGATGTTTACAGGGGCTATTGTCATTTTTATGATTGAGATGGGAATTATTGCAGGTCAAAGATTAGATGATATCAAAAAAGTTGGCATTTTTCTTACTGCATTTGCTATAATCATGCCTACATTTAATGGAATTATTGGAGTTTTAGTTGCAACTGTTATGGGATTAAGTGTTGGGGGCGCAGTTATGTTTGGGTTACTTTTAGCTAGTGCATCATTTATTGCAGCACCTGCAGTATTACGTCATGCAATCCCTCAAGCAAAGCCTAGTCTTTACATCACATCTGCATTAGGTATTACATTTCCTTACAACATTATTGTCTTGTTACCAATCATGTTTAGTCTCTCCACATTTGTACATAACATAGAAGGATCGATAGACTTATTCAATTACATTACAAAGGGATTATTATGAAACTCTATAATGTAAAATTACTAACTATTACTTGTGAAATTCTTGCCCAAAAAAATATTATTGAAATTCTAAGTAAGCATGAAATTACTGGATATACGACTTTTGAAGTAGAAGGAAATGGAGCACGTGGTTTACGTGGCCAAGGTTTCAAAAATGAAAAAAATGTCAAAGTCGAAGTAATTATGCGAGAAGAAAAATTATCTGATATTGTAGAAGAAATATCCCGAACAATGTTTGCTGATTTTGCTATAGTTCTTTATGTCAGTGATGTCAGTGTAGTTAGAACTGAAAAATTTTAACAACAAGTATCATCAGAACATAATACTGGAATTTTCTTACTAGCTTTTGTAACATTTGAGATTAGCTCTGATAGTTGATTGTTTGAGATTGTATACATTGCCTTTTTACCTTCATCCCTTGATTTGACAATCCCACATTTCTTTAATGTTTTTAGGTGATGTGACACTAGTGGTTGGTCTTTTTTTAATTTCTTTACAAAATCATTAACACAAAGTTCCTTGTTTCTTTGTAACAAGTCTAGAATCTCAAATCTTGTTTCATCACATATGCATTTTAAGAGACTGACTCCATTCATATCAATTTAAATTTATATAAACTAATATTTATGTTATTTTTGTGGATAAACCTCAAAATGTGCTATTTGTATGCGTAGAAAATGCTGGTAGAAGCCAAATGGCTGAGGCATTTTTTAAAAAATATGCCCCAAAAAAATTCAATGTTATTAGTGCTGGAACCACTCCATCACCACAACTTAATCCTGTAGTAGTTAACGTAATGAAAGAGATTGGAATTGAACTTGATGAGCAATCTCCAAAATTATTGTCAGAGCAAATGATTGAGTCTTCATTAAGAACTATCAACATGGGGTGCATGGATAAAGAATCATGTCCTTCATTATTTGTTAAAGATGTACTTGATTGGAATATCTCTGATCCAAAAGAAAAAACAATTGATGAAGTACGAAAAATTCGTGATCAAATTAAATCTGAGGTTATGAGTCTAATTAATTCATTAGAGCATGATGGATAATGACATATTCTAATTTACAAATTTTTATTGCAGAATTAGTTGGAACTTTTATTCTTGTTGTATTTGCTACAGGTTCAATTGTTTATGATGCTGAAGTCTTTGATGGTAAATTAGGAATTCCATTTGCAGCTCTTGCACCATTTCTTGCATTACTAATTGGTGTGTATTCTTTTGGAAAAGTATCTTTGGCTCATTTCAATCCTGCTGTAACTGTTGGTTATTACATTACTGGACATATTACAAAGATACAAGCTGTATATTATTTTGCAGCAGAAATTATTGGTGCATTGCTAGGTTCATTTTTTGTTATGACCTTTATTGGAGAAAAAGCAAATCTTGGAGCAAATGCACCAAATTATGACTATTCGATATTTTTAATATTTCCAGTCGAAGTGATTGCATCTGCAATGCTTATGGGTGTTATTTTTTATGTTGTGTATACAAAAGGTCTTAGAGGTTTTAGTGGAGTAGCAATTGGTGGAATTGTAGGACTAGATATTTTATTTTTGGCATTTATTTCTGGTGCCTCAATGAATCCTGCTAGAGCATTAGCCCCTGCATTATTTTCTGGAGCTATAGGTGATCTTTGGATATATTGGATGGCTCCTTTTGTTGGAACAATTATTGTCGGATTTTTGTTTCGTGGCAAATTTCGAGCCCAAAGAGCCTCAAATTACGAATAATAATGACCCAAAATACCCATCCATATTGTCTAATTCCAAAAAATTATTCAATAGTGCTAAAAAAGTGATTCCTTCAGGTGTCAATAGTCCTGTAAGATATTTTGAGCCGTATCCATTTTTTACAAAAAAATCCAATGGTGCATACATTTGGGATGTAGATAACAAACGTTACATTGACTTTTGCAATGGATATGGTGCATTACTTTTAGGACATAGAAGAAAAGAAATTATTAACTCTGTTTCAAACCAACTTTCAAAAGGCACTCTTTATTGTACTCCTACTGAATCTGAAATTGAATTATCTAAATTAGTTATTGGAAATTTTCCATCAATTGACAAAGTAAGATTAGTAAATACTGGTGGCGAAGCTACAATGACTGCAATTAGATTAGCTCGTGGATTCACAAAAAAGAAAAAGATCATAAAATTTGAAGGATGTTATCATGGTGCACATGACTCTGTTCTTGTAAAAGCAGGTTCTGGTTCTGCACACAATGGAATTTCAGTTTCTGATGGTGGATTAGATGAAGTTTCAAAAAATACACTAGTTGTTCAATATAACAACATTGAAGATTTTCAAAAAACAATCCAAAAAAATAAAGATATTGCTGGAGTAATTGTTGAACCAATATTGGCTAATATGGGATTAATTCTACCTGAGAAAAACTTTCTTTCTGATCTGAGAAAAATTACTAGAGAAAATAATATTCCATTAATTTTTGATGAAGTAGTTACTGGATTTAGAGTAGCACCAGGTGGTGCACAAGACCATTTTGGAATCAAACCTGATATTACTACACTGGCAAAAGCTCTCTCCAATGGATTTACTATAGCTGCAGTTGGTGGAAGAAAAGAGATAATGGATTTACTATCTCCAGGAGGTAAAGTTTACCAAGCAAGTACATTTGCTGGAAATCCGATCTCTGTTAGTGCTGCAATTAGTTCAATTAAGACAATTAACAAAATTAAAAATAGACTTTATTCTAAACTTGAAAGATTCAATCTATTGTTTAGTACAGCTCTTGATGATATGGCCACTGACATGAAAATTCCACACCAAATCAATTTCACAGCATCAATGTTCCAAATTTTCTTTACTAACAAACCTGTTGTTGATTATAAAACATCAAAAAATGCAAATGCCAAGAAATTCCAGAAATTATTTCAATCGTTATTAAAAAATGGAACATTCATTGCACCATCCCAGTTTGAAGTTGTTTTTCTATCTGATGCTCATACTGAAAATGATCTAAATAAAACACTTGATGCATATCATACTGCATTAAAATCGGTGAAAAATTGAAGTACATAGTAGGCGCAAGAGGAAGTCAATTATCTGTAGCCCAGACAAATTGGGTAATTATAGAATTAAAAAAAGTCAACCCTGATTCAAAATATGATATTAAAACTATTACAACAAAAGGGGATACTGATAGTAGACCATTATTTACAATAGATCAAAAAGGAATTTTTGAAAAAGAGATTGATAGAGCAGTTGCACAAAAGGAGATAGATTTTGCTGTTCATAGTCTCAAAGATGTACCTTCAGAAATAGATGATAGTCTCATTATAGCATGTATTCCAAAACGTGAGGCAGTTAATGATGTCTTTATCTCTTCAGATGACTCAACTTTGGAGACTATCAAGAAAGGTGCAGTAATTGGAACAAGCTCACTTCGTCGTGCAGTACAGGTTTCTCGAAAGAGACCTGATGTTATCGTCAAACCAATTCGAGGAAATATTGAAACTAGAATTAGCAAAGTATCTGGAGAAAATTATGATGCAGTAGTACTTGCTCAGGCAGGAATTACTAGATTAGGTGTTGATGTGAAATACCATCCATTATCAATTGATGATTTTTCTCCATCACCTGGTCAAGGTGCAATTGCAATAGTTGCAAGAAAAGATGATTCTCAAACAATTTCTATGCTGAAAAAAATTGAAGATGTTAATTCTAGATTAGAGATTGAAGCCGAACGTGCTTTATCTGACTATGTTGATTCTGGATGTAGATTTCCAGTTGGTGCATATGCAAAATCAAATGGCTCTGAAATGATTCTTTCTGTAGTGGCTTTTTCCGTAGATGGCAAAAAATATCTGCAAGTAACTAAAACAGGTGAAAAAAATAATCCTGAATCTCTTGGTAAAAGTGCTGGAGAGGAATTACGTGAGAAAGGCGTAAATGATCTTGCATTAAATTGGAGAGAAAAAGTAGAGGAATGGAATAAGACATGACAGGAAAAGTGTATCTTGTTGGGGCTGGACCTGGAGATAGTAAATTAATTACTTTACGAGCAGTTGAACTACTCAAAAAAGCAGATGTTGTTTTGTATGATAGATTGGTAAGTAAGAAAATTATCTCCATGATTCCAAAAAAAACAGAAAAAGTCTATGTTGGACGAGCAGTAGGTGATGACACAACTCATCAGCTTACAACTAATGATTTAATGGTAAAATATGCAAAATCTAAAAAAAATGTAGTTCGACTAAAGGGAGGCGATCCAATAATCTTTGGTCGTGGTGGAGAGGAAGCAGAGTTTCTCAAGGAAAATAAAGTAAAATATGAAATTGTTCCAGGAATTACTTCTGGAATTGGTTCGGCAACCTATGCTGGAATCCCTCTAACTCATAGAAAATATGCCTCATCAGTAGTGTTTGTTACAGGACATGAAGATCCTGAAAAGAAAGACGAGATTGTAAAATGGAAGAGACTTGCAAAGTCTGTTGATACTATAGTAATCATGATGGGATTATCTAGAATTGATATTATATGTAAAGAACTAATCTCTGGTGGAATGGATAAAAAAACACCAGTTGCTGTGATTCAAAATGGAACTACTCCGAAACAAAAAATGATTAAAGGAACTGTAACAAATATTGCAAAAAAAGTCAAAGAAAATAAAATTACTCCTCCAACAAATATCATTATTGGAAAAGTAGTTGATTTGTCAGATAGTATTGGGTGGAAATAATGCTTGATGGAAAAACTATTGCAATTACTCGCTCAAAAGATGATGCTACTGAATTTATCGCACTTGTTGAACAAAATAATGCCACTCCTATCGCATTACCCACTATAGAACTAGTTAGTAAGGGCGAAAAAATTGTTGATGAATTTTTAGATTCAATTAAACAATACAATCCTGATTATTCTGTTTTTATGAGCTCAAAAGCAGTCAAATTACTATTTGATACTGCAAAACAAGTTGGAAAGTTTGAACAGTTACAATTAGCAGTTGCGAATACTATGGTAATGTCAGTAGGACCAAAGACTACGATTGCTCTTGAGAACGAAGGAATTAAAGTAAATTATCAACCAACTACTTTTTCATCAGTTGGTGTTGGTGAGGAATTTACAAAAATTCATGCTGTTGGTAAAAAAGTAATTGTTCCACGTAGTGGTGCATCTACTCCTTTTCTCAAAGAACTACTAAACAAGATTGGAATTGATGTGCTAGAAATTCATTTGTATAATGTTTGTGCTTTTAATGATACTACACAATGGAATGGATTTAGAGAGTTATTCTCACAAAACAAAGTTGATGGTGTAGTGTTTACTAGTGCATCATCAGTTCGAGGATTCTTTGAGATAATGTCAAAAGATTATGATACAGAAACCTTGCTAAATAATCTTGAAAAACTATCTGTGGTATCTATTGGACCATTTACTGCTAATGAATTAAAAAAACTTGATGTAAAAAATACAATTGCAGAAGTTCATACTGTTGCAGGTGCATTTGATGCAGTAAAAAACACCTTGAATGTTGCATAATCTTGAAATTCACTATTTTCTCTAAATCTTAGCTAAAGCTATTTAGCTCTGCCTATTTTTCCCCATGTATTTATAATATAACGGAGTTATTTTCCTCATGGCTACTGAAAATCTTGACATGGATTATTCAAAATATGATTTTAAAGACTCTACAGAATTGTATGTTCATCTTAGCAAGAAAGGCCTGTCTAAAGAAACTGTGATTAGCATCAGTAAAATGAAAGATGAGCCACAGTGGATGCTTGATTTTAGATTACGTTCTTATGAAATTTTTATGAAAAAACCAATGCCAACTTGGGGTGGAGATCTTAGTACTATTGATTTCCAAAATATTTACTATTATGCAAAAGCATCTGATAAAGTAGAAAAGAACTGGGATGATGTTCCAGAAAATGTAAAAAATACTTTTGACAAACTTGGAATTCCAGAAGCTGAAAAGAAATTCTTAGCAGGTGTTGGTGCACAATATGAATCTGAAGTTGTTTATCACAGTCTAAGAGAAGACTTGGCAAAACAAGGAGTTTTATTTTTAGATACTGATCAAGCTTTGAAAGATCATCCAGAGATGTTCAAAAAATACTTTGGTAAAATTATTCCTCCAGAGGATAACAAATTTGCAGCACTAAACAGTGCCGTATGGAGTGGCGGTTCATTCATCTATGTTCCACCTGGTGTCAAAATTGACATGCCTTTACAAGCTTACTTTAGAATTAACGCAGAAAACATTGGTCAATTTGAAAGAACATTAATCATTGTAGATGAAGGTGCAGAAGTCCATTACATTGAAGGATGCACTGCTCCAGTTTATTCTTCAGAATCTCTTCACTCTGCAGTTGTGGAATTAGTTGCACTCAAAGATGCAAAATTAAGATATACAACAATTCAAAACTGGAGTGCTGATGTTTACAATCTTGTAACAAAACGTGCTTACGCATATGAAGGTGCAACAGTTGAATGGATTGATGGAAATATTGGAAGTAAACTAACAATGAAATATCCTGGAGTCTATCTTATGGGAGAACGTGCATATGGTGAGACATTATCAATTGCATTTGCTGGTAAGGGACAACACCAAGATACAGGCGCAAAAATGGTACATCTTGCACCAAACACAACTTCTAAAGTTACATCAAAGTCAGTAAGTAGACTAGATGGTCGTTCTACTTATCGAGGAATGTTACATGTAGCAAAAGGTGCTACAAATGTAAAATCTACTGTAAGATGTGATGCATTACTCTTAGATGATACATCAAAAACTGATACTTATCCATACATGGAAATTAATCAAGAAGATGCAACAATCACTCACGAAGCAACAGTTGGAAAAATTGGTGATGATCAAATCTTCTATCTTATGACTAGAGGATTTAATGAAGAAGAAGCACTATCTCTAATTGTCAATGGTTTCATGGAGCCATTTACAAAAGAATTACCAATGGAATATGCAGTTGAATTAAACAGACTCATTAAACTAGAAATGGATGACTCTGTGGGATAAACTCCCAACTTCATTTTAAATAATCATGTCCCAAGAAACTCTCTCAAAACTTAACACTAGTCATATCGATAAGATTTCTTCATCAAGAAACGAACCTGATTGGCTCAAAGATTACAGAAAGAATTCTTTGTCCATTTATGATAGTCTCCCAATTGAGATGTCTCCACTTTACAACAAATATACTGATGCCAAAAAAATGGACCCAGAAAAAGTCTCTCTTTCATTATCTACTACTAAAACAATTCCAGGTTTTCTTGAAAAAAGATTAAGCGAACTAGAAAATGAGATATGTATTATTCAAATTGGAACAAATATTCATAAAATCAATCTCCCTGATGATTTAAAATCCAAAGGACTGGTATTGTCTTCTATATCTGATGCAATTCAAAATAATTCTGAATTGGTAAAAAAGGCATTAGAGGCATCAAATTCACAAGACGATAAATTTACAGCATTAAATAACGCTGCTTTTAATTCTGGCATATTTATCCACATTCCACGTAATCTGATATTAGACAAACCAATTTACTTTTTGACATGCCTATCTGATGATGATTATTCTGTGATTTCTAGAAATGTCGTATTTGCAGATGAAAGTAGCAAGGCCTCAATTGTCCAAGAGTTGTATTCTCCACATACTGAAGCCCAGCAAGCATATCTTGAATTACTAAACACAAATCTTGCAGCAAATTCACAATTAGATTTTACTACTTTACAAATGATGGATCAACATGCAGTTACCTTTTCAACAAGACGAACAGATTTGGCACAAGATTCCAAAGTAAATTGGTACTCTGGTTTGTTTGGTTCCATGTTATCTCGATACAAAATTGAATATTTTCTTAATGGTAGTGGTGCATCTTCAAATGATTCTGAAGTAATTTTTGGAAATAATGAACAATCATTTGACATTCAAACTAATGTGAACCATGAAAGTCCATCTACTGAAGCAAGAGTAGTTGAAAAATCCATTCTTAGGAACAAATCTAAATCTCTTTTCAAGGGAATGATTAGAATAAAAGAAAATGCATCTAAATCAAATTCATTTTTGTCTGGTCGTTCTATTCTTTTAGATAAAGATGCAAAATCTGATGCAATTCCTGGATTAGAGATATTTACAAATGATGTAAAGGCTACTCACTCTGCATCTGTTGCTCAAATTGACGAAGAACAGATTTTTTATCTTCAAACCAGATGTCTTAGTGAGGAAGAAGCTGAAAGAACAATTGTTGAAGGATTCTTAGAACCACTTTCAAGAAAAATGTCTTTTCAAGTTAGAGCTTGGATTGCTTATCTAATTGAATCAAAATGGGAAAATAGAGAACTCACTATTAACACTGATAAAGAATTAGCCAAGTTTGTTGAAATTGAAGAGACACGTTATAATGAAGACTCTGAAGTTGAACAACACTACAAGTATAGGTGATTTTTTTGTCAGAATGGATTAAAGCTTGTAAAATGGAGCAAGTAAAAGAAGGTCAGCTTTTTGGATTTACACATGATGATAAGAAAATTCTTCTAGCTAATCTCAAAGGAAAAATCCATGCGACTGATCTTATTTGTACTCATGCTGATGCTGATCTTTCTACTGGATTTCTTAGTGAAGAAGGTGTACGTTGTCCATTACATCTCTCTGTTTTCAGTTTAGAGAATGGTGAACCACAAAATCTTCCAGCTGATATCTCTCTTAAAGTGTATAATGTTAAAATAGACGACAACGAGATTTACGTGGAGATTTAAGATATGCAAAGTGTACAATCAATTTTTGAAAATATAAGAAAAGATTTTCCAATACTAAAAAGAACTGTTAGAGATAACAAACCTCTCGTCTATCTTGATAATGCATCTACAACCCAAAAACCAAATCAAGTAATTGATGCTATTACTGATTACTATCAAAATCATAATGCTAACATTCACAGGGCAGTATATGCTCTAGCTGAAGAAGCTACTGAAGCATATGAGGCAACAAGAGATAAAATTGCAAATTTTATCAACATAAAAGATCGACAAGAAATAATCTTTGTGAGGGGAACTACTGAAGCAATCAATCTAGTTGCATATGCTTGGGGAAGACCACACATCAAAAAAGACGACATTATAGTTACTACTGAATATGAACATCACAGCAACATTGTACCATGGCAACTACTTACACAAGAGAAAGGTGCCAAATTAGAGTACATTGGAATGGATGATAATGGAGAATTAATCTTAGATGATCTTGACAAATATCTTGCAACAGGAAAAGTCAAACTTGTAACCTTTAGTCTAATGTCAAATGTTCTTGGAACAATTTCTGATGTTGAAAAGATTATTGAAAAATGCAAGGCAGCAGGTGTTCTTACACTAATTGATGGTGCACAAGCTGTACCTCACATGAAAGTTGATGTTGAAAAACTAGGATGTGATTTCTTTGCATTTTCTGGACATAAAATGTTAGGTCCTACAGGAATAGGTGTTTTATGGGTTAGAAAGTCTGTTCTAGAGACTATGAGCCCATTTCATGGTGGTGGTGATATGATTAGAGAGGTTCACAAGTATGAAACTACATGGAATGATTTACCATACAAATTTGAAGCAGGAACTCCCAACATTGCAGATGTTGTAGGATTTGGGGCAGCTATTGACTATCTTACAAAGATTGGAATGGATAACATACGAGATCATGAAATTGAACTAACAAAATATGCTATAGAAAAATTATCTGAAGTTAAAGGACTTCATATCTATGGTACAAAAGATATTTCAAAACGTGGCGGTGTAATATCTTTTAATTTTGCTGATGTACATCCTCATGATGTTGCACAAATTATTGATGAAGAAGGCATTGCAGTTCGCTCTGGTCATCATTGTGCCCAAGTCTTGATGGAGAGATTAGATGTTGCTGCAACATCAAGGGCTAGCTTTTACATTTACAATACAAAATCTGAAATTGATAGTCTTATCAATTCATTAAATAAAGTAGCAAAGGTGTTCAAATTATGAGTGGTAATGCAGATATTTACCATGAGATGATCATTGACTACTCAAGAAATCCTGTAAACTTTGGGAAGATTGAAGATCATGATGTAACTTTCCATGATTCAAATCCATTATGTGGTGATAGCATTGACATTGATATGAAAATTGATGATAACAAAGTTACTGATATCAAATTTCATGGAAGAGGATGTGCAATTTGTATGGCATGCTCTTCAGTCTTAACTGAAATAACTAAAGGCAAGAATCTTGATGAAGTAAGAAAAATTGAGAAAAATGATATATTAAGTGAATTAGGTCTTGAACATCTTCAAGCTGTTCGAATAAAATGTGCCTTGCTTTCACTCAAAGTACTGAAATCTGCTCTTTACTCATATCTTGCAAAACATCTTGATGATTCTCAAGATATAGATAGACTAAAAGAAGACGCAGCAAATCTATACTAGTATGAGTAATTTTACTCCTGTAATTCCAATTGCACTTCAAATACGAAAAATAATCTTTGAAAAATTCAATGATGTTGATACCAAGTTTACAAATGATGAAATTTTTGAAACTCTCAAAGAAAACAATGACCTTGACTCTTCTTGGATAATTGATGATGTTGAATCGTTTTTCAATGAAATTTGTGATTCTGGTCTTGCAAGAAACATTGCACAGAATTTTACTACTATCTGGCTGAAACTATTTGATCCTGTTGAAAAACTTCATTGTAATGCTTGTACCCAAGATATCTATCTTGGAACATCTGAAGAAAGAATTTGTCCAAATCCTTCTTGTAAATCTTCTATTTAGATCTGTGTTTTGTTGCAGCATCTTCAAGTGCTTTAATCATTGGCAGTCTTTCTCCTGTAAGATAAAGTACTAATGCTCCACCTGCAGTACTGACATGATTGATTTTATCTGCCAATCCCTGTTGTTTTAGTGCTGTAGTCAAATGACCTCCACTGACAATTGTTGTTGCCATTGAGTTTGCAACTGACTTGAGTAATTCTTTTGTTCCGTAACTAAAATTCTCTTTTTCAAAAAATCCTGCCGGACCGCTGATAAATACAGTTCCTGCACCTGAAATTAATTTTGAATAATACTCTACAGTCTTTGGACCCAAATCATAAATTTTATCTCCTTTACCAATTTCTCTAACATCCATCTCTACTCTTTCACCATCTTTGTCAATTGCAATATCAACTGGTGTGGCAAAAACATCTGGGTATTCCCCTATCAAAGAATGTGCTTTTGCTACGACTTCATCTTCTCGCTTGATACCAAGTGGAGATTTAATTCTAGCTTGTGCACGCATAAACACATTCCCAATTAATCCTGTTAACAGAACATGATCAGCACGACCATTTTGAATCAATAGTTTGATTGCCTCAAGTCTATCGGGTATTTTTGAGCCTCCAAGAACAATCACATGTGGTGCCTTGGCAACAGTCATTATTTCATCTAGATTCCTAACTTCTTTTTCAACTATTCTTCCTGCACATGCAGGTAAAACTTGTGGAAAACCCACAATTGATGGATGTGATCTATGAGCACTTGGAAATGAATCCAACACACAAAGATCAAATAATTTGGATAAACGACTAACCATGATTGTTTTGGCAGCATTCTGTGGTGTAAACTCGTAATTTTCTTCAGCACATAATCTAAGATTATCTAAAAGTAGAATGTCCCCATCTTCTAGATTTTTAATTGCACTTTGTGCAGCTTCACCAATTACATCTTCAACATATTTTATTTTTTTATTCATTAATTTTTCAAGAACTTTAGCGTGTTTATCCATCCCAGTATAATCCTTATTTCCAACTCTACCTTGATGTGATGCGACAACTACCTTGGCATCTTTTAATGACTTTAAAGTTTCAGTTGCCTCTTCAATTCTTTTGGTACCTGAAATTTCCATTGTTTCTGGATCAATTGGGCAATTCATATCGACTCTCAAAAAAACAGTCTTGCCTTTTAGGTCAAAATCATCTAGCGTGAGTACCTTCACGATTTTTCTATTATGCACTTGGTTAAATTCTTTGAGCCGATCTGAATTATTTTCTCAAATCTCATTTCTAAACGGTGATTCATACTTCCAAAACTTATCTATTGAAAAAATTAAAAGACACGTACTTGAGGTTTAATTAATTGCAAAATTGGATTTTTGATATTAGGTCACGTTCTTTTGTTTTACTAGTAATTTTATTTCTAATTCTTACTGCTTTTGTATACTATGACATAACTGAAACTTTTGATCAAAGTGTTGTTTCTTTTTTCTCTGAAAATACTGGAAATTCAACACTAGACATCATTATGCAGTATGTCACAGAAAGTGGTGATGTTTTTAACATGATGGCATTTGGGATTTTGATATTAATTATTCCAAAAACACGTAGAATTGGAATTACTTTGATGATTCTAATTGTACTTTCAACACTGCTAACTGGTTACATCAAATGTGGAATTGATAGAGACGGTCCTGATTTTAGGTATGAAGGCATGCCATTTCCTGTAGAGATTAGTCGTGACACGTATGCCTTATTCTGTGAAGGTGGATTTGATGCATCATACCCATCTGGTCATGCAGCTAGAGCTATGATTATTGGGATAGTCTTGGGTTATGCTCTTTCAGAACGATTCCCTCGTGGTGCATATTTGATATTTCTATATCCTGCAATGGTCTCACTTAGCAGAATCTATGTCTTGCAACATTTTCCTATGGATGTCATTGGAGGAACTGTTATTGGAATAATGCTTGCTGGAGTAATGGCAAAGAGAACAAAACTTTACAAAATTTTTGATAAATCAAAAACCTAATTCTGTCAAAGTATCATTGCTTATCAGAACTATTGCAAAATGTTCATCATCATGGTGATAAGTCCAATATCTGATATCACGAGTTTCATTTTTTTGTCTAAGGCCATGTGTTACCCCTGTTGTTACTGTATATCCAATTCTTTTTGCAATCTTTGATTCTTTTGGCATTAAAACCTTGAATCCCTCTTTCCTATTTTTGAATCCAAGTTTCACCATATTCTCTACTGCCGCTAATGCTTCTTTTTCATCTTTTAGATCATAAATCTTTGAAATCGGTAAATCTTTTGGATGAAAATCCATATTTTTGATTGAATCTTTTGACTAATATTTTTTAAAAAAGTGATTTTAGCGATCAAAGTTAGTTAATTTTCTTAACTGGTAAGTCAAATCATGATCATATTAACAACTTAATCGACTCTTTTGTTTTGTTGAATCGTTGGCATCGTTAGAAAAACTAGTAGTTCAACTACGTCAAAAGAAACAGGAAGCAACAAAGCTTAGGAAAAAAGCTGAAAATGAACTCCAAAAAATTCGTTCAATAGAAAAGCGTTCTTCTTCAGGTCTAAATTCAATAGATAGAAAAATTGAATCTGAACGTGAAGATGTTTCTGATACATCTGATGTCCTTACCAGGAAAACCTCTCAATTAGAAAGCATTGGGAGACTAGTGGCAGCAGCTGAGGAACGATTGATAAGGGAAAAGGAGACAGTTGACCAGGTTGAGCAAGAGATAGAATTCTCTGAAAATCCTGAAGAAAAACAGAATGCCGAGACTAGATTACGCTCTCTAAATGATCATATTCAAGAACTAATTTCTGAAATTAAAAATAGACAAAAAACAGCAAAAAAGATTTCAGATGATGTTGCAAAGTTTACTGGTATTAAATCAAAGATTGCTTCAAAAATACAAAAACAAACTCACTCAAAACCATCATTACGTGAGGCAGTAACAACTAGTCATAAATCTGCTGCAAAATTTGTAAAACAATTAGAAACACGATCCCGAGCAGAAGAATCTGCTACAAAAGCATTAGAAAATGTATCTAAAAAATTACAAGAATTCTTAGCCAAAAAACGTAAAGCAGCTAAAAAGAGACCAGCAAAGAAAAGAGTAACTAAAAGAAAAGCAGCTAAAAAGAGACCAGCAAAGAAAAGAGTAACTAAAAGAAAAGCAGCTAAAAAGAGACCAGCAAAGAAAAGAGTAACTAAAAGAAAAG
>JADHUF010000020.1 GCA_016784625.1 Candidatus Nitrosopumilus sp.
GAGGAATTACAATAATTCCATTTTTAATTAAATATTCAATTCCTTGAATGAATGAGTCATCATCAATTGAACCATCAGCCCACCAGCCTGCATTATTTTTAATCCATGATGGAATTTCTTGAGAGTCTAAAGCATCTTGTGTAGTTGGAGGAATTACAATAATTCCATTTTTAATTAAATATTCAATTCCTTGAATGAATGAGTCATCATCAATTGAACCATCAGCCCACCAGCCTGCATTATTTTTAATCCAATTAGGAATAGAAATCTCATTTTGATTTGTAACTGGATTAATTACAATTGGAATAGTTGTTTTTGCAAAGATATTACCATCTAAATTTTTGAAATTTAGATTTACAATTCCTGTAATATCTTTAGGAATCAAAAATTCTGCAATACTGTGTTTATCTTTAGAATCAGAACTAACTCTACTTTGTTCAAAAATTACTCTATCATTTTGAGTCATGGAAAAGTCATAGTTTGTAGCAATAGGTCTATTTTTTAAGAAAATATCAGTTACATCAAAAATTATTTTTGCATTTGAATTAGATTGTAAATTCTCAGGTTCCCATGAAACAAGAATTCGAAATTGTCCATTTTCAGTTACTGAGCTTAAATGAATATAATTACGATCTGGTTTGATCACAAAATTCATTCCATTTTGTTCTGTATTGTTTTCAAAAATATTCAACAACTCCTTTTGGTTTATAATAAAATGAATAACACGATCATCTGCAAAAAAATCATCAATTGTAATAACTTGTTCAGACAATTTAACATCATTAACATACATTGTAAATCCAGATACTAACAAATCACCAAAAGTACTTGGTATTGAAATTTCTTCATGAACAACAGAAGTTTGGTTAATGTTTGATTGACTCCACTCAAATGGCATAAAAAAACTAATTTCTTTTGAATTAGGATCATATTCAAAGTCTGAGATTTCATCATAATACGTTATAACATCAATGTATTGGTCACCAAAATTAGGATCAACAATATCATGTCGAGTTGTTTGAGCAATAGAAATTCCTGAATTAAATACAAGAGGTTCTTCTAGTTGTTTTGAATATCCATCAGCTGTAAGTATGGTTATATCAAATTTGTATAATCCACCCTCACTGAGTCTAGGTCCTTTGACATGAATCATTCTACTTTCAAATCCTAATAATGAACCAAAGAAATTACTTTCACTCTCTCCTTCTTCAAGTATTATAGAATCAGTTTCTTCAGATACAAAATTAAAGACTATGAACCCATTATCAGCCTTAAATGCTTGCTCAAATAGGAATTTATCACCACGTTCAGACTTTATCAAAAAAGTAACATCTCGTAAAGTTATTTTAGAATTAAAATCAATTAGTGAAATTGATATTTGTTGGTCATCACTTGCATTAGGATCACTTACTGATGATGAAACTTCCAAAGTGACTTGTCTTCCATCTAATTCTACAGGAGGAAAAGTTTCACTTCCTAATCCATGACCATATACATAATCAAATGTGAACACAAACAAAGATGAAATAATTAGAATTAAGACTAGTGATAAATTTCTCAAACTACGTCCACTTATTTGGATCTTTTTTACGTATTTCTTTTCCATCAATAGTAATTTGATCTTGTTCTTCAAATACAGTATGCCATTTCCCATTACTTGGAAAAATTTTGTTCATTTCTTCAACCTTATCATTAGTTGGTGATTTGTTCATCAAAGCTCCCCATCTCATATTTGGGACTTTTGGCATGATATCATTGATGTCTTTCATTACATTATCACTACAGAATTTATTTAAAAACCTATGATTGCACTCTCATAATTCCTTCTTTGATTAAGAATTGAATTCCTGAAACAAAGGAGTTATCATCAATTGAACCATCAGCCCACCAGCCTGCATTATTTTTAATCCATGATGGAATTTCATTTGAACCAGTACTGGAACCTTGTGTAGTTGGAGGAATTTTTAGAATGTCTTCTTTGATTAAGAATTGAATTCCTGAAACAAAGGAGTTATCATCAATTGAACCATCAGCCCACCAGCCTGCATTATTTTTAATCCATGATGGAATTGTAGTAGGTAGTTGTGCATCAGGTATACTTGGAGTAGTTTTTGGAATACTAGGTCCAAGCTCAATAATTCCTGAACCAATTCCAGCAAACGTTTGGTTATAATCTAATCCTGTTCCATAAACTAGAATATCGATTCGATATTGTCCCTGTGATGGAATATAGATTTCTTGAACATCAATTCCTTCTGTAGCAAGAATACCTGGATTTTGAGGATCATCACCTGAGAATCTTTCTAATTCTTGATCATTTTCATCAATAAATGAAATTGCATATCTGATATCCTTAATGAGGTCTCTATTTTCATCAAAGAATGTTATATCAAAAGGCATCAAATCACCTGCACCATAACTTCCATCCCATGAAATGTTTATAGTTGTTGGAACTTCTGTTGGCGGGTTGGTTGAAGTATCTACAAGATAAAATTCAGTTGAACTTTTTGATACTTCACTTAGTGGAACTAGTTTCAAATCCATTTTTTTGTTATCATAATTATCTGATCCTAATGTTTCATTGATTTTTTTTAATTCACTATTTGAAATAAGAAAATGAACAATGTTAGTATCGTCATATGAATATGGATCATTTAGTAATGCTCTCTGATCAATTTCTACACCATTAACATATCCTTTGAATTGTTTTCCTTCTGCATAAGGTGCAAATGTTTTTGGAATTCTGACTTCTTCATGAACTACTTGTACCAAATTAACATAGTCGGGACTCCAATCAAATGGCATATCAAATGAAATTGCATTATTTGATTGATCAAATTTAAAATTATCAACATCATCATAGTATGTTTTTACAATAACTGGAACTTCTTCAGCATTTGCAGTTTGTATAAAAAAGTCTTGTTCCTGTGCAACACTAACAAAAGTGTCATAACTTAACCTTTCAGCTAGTACAGTTCTTGGACTAGTAGCTGCTTCAATATCAATTGTGATTTGGTATAACCCACCTTTTACAAATATTGGACCAGTAATTGTTGGTCGTCCACAAATATCCAAATTCTCATCAGTACATGCTTGTCCTTGTACGTATAGAGCACCAGGTGCACTAACATGTTCAGAACCACCATAAGTTGTACAATCCATAAGATTAATTTCATCACATCCAGATTGTGGCTTAAGTTTAACGTCTAATCTTCCATCTGGATCATAAAACAAATTTCTAGCTAAAAGCTCTCCGCTTTGCCATACTTCTACTCTGTATGTTACTTTATCAAGATTAACATCAGTTAATGTATCAAAAAAACGAACTTGCATATTAGCAGAATCAATTTCTCCTACTGTAATATCAGATGGGTTCAATTGTGTACGTACAGTAACTTCCATATCACCAAAAGATATTGGTTCAGCTTGATCACCACCAAGTCCATGTCCAAATGCATTTGGGATAATAACAGGAATTGTAAAAATAGCAATTACTGTAATGAATAATGCAAACTTGTTATACAATGTTTTAATTATGTGAATTCCTTATTTAAAGCTGGCATAGAATTTCTATGCGTAATAATTTGTTTAGAAAAAGAAAGCACAATTTTTATTCATCATACTAAAACATGAATTATGAAATTTTTATTTGTACTGTTACTTGTTCCACTTTTAATAATTCCAGCTTTTGCTGAATCTCAAACTTTACCAACTGAAAAAGGTACACTGGATGTTAAATTAACATATGATCCAATTAAGCCAAATATTCAAAACAAAATAAGTATTGATTTTATAAATCCCTTTACAAAAAATATACAAGTACATATTGACTATAATGTTGTAGTTTTAAAAGATGGTGAAACTGTTTTTGGACCAACCCCACTCATTCATACATCTGAAGGTTCTGTAAAAATTCCAATTGAGTTCAATCTTGGTGAAGGAGTATATTCTTTGGGTATTGGAGTAGAGGGGATTTTATTTTCACCAATTACACCAGAAAAAGTTTCTTTTGATATTGCAGTAGGAGAAACTCAATCCATTACACCGCCTGACAATAAAGAAAATGGTGGTTGTCTAATTGCAACTGCAACATATGGTTCAGAATTTGCACCACAAGTACAACAATTAAGAGAACTTAGAGATAATACAGTTCTAAAAACAAATTCAGGTTTAGCATTTATGACAACCTTTAATCAATTCTATTATTCATTTTCACCAACTATTGCAGACATAGAAAGAGAACAACCAGTTCTCAAAGAAGTTATGAAGGTAATTCTAACTCCAATGATATCATCATTATCATTACTAAACCATGTAGACATTGATTCAGAGCCAGAAATGCTTGGATATGGCATATCTCTAGTTCTACTAAATATTGGAATGTATATTGGAATTCCTTTATTTGGAATTCTAAAGTTGTACCAGTCTAGAAAAATTTGATTCTTTTTTAGGAAATTCTAGTGAGGTTTTTATGTATCCCTACAAGTATTTTGTCTAATGAAGACTAAAACAATTAGTTCTTTCTTGGTACTATTTGCTATTGTAGCTGGAATTGTTGCATCAACACCAGCTGCTTTTGCAGATCACTCAGAAGTTACAATTGTAACGGCAGACGGTTCTGGCGCTCCAGGATGTGAAGAAACCGCAGACGGATGTTTCCTTCCAACTACCGCAACAGTAGATGTTGGTGGAGTTGTAATAATGTCAAACACTGATACTGCAGCACATACATTCACATCAGGAGATCTAGCAGATTCTGATTCAGTAGGAAATCTATTTGATACCAGTTTGTTAATGGCAGGAGGTTCATATGAATACTCTCCAGATACAGTAGGTGAGATTCCTTACTTCTGTATGGTTCATCCTTGGATGCAAGGTGTAATCATAGTACAAGAAGCAGGAGCTGATGATGACGAAGCAATGCATGATGATGCAGAGTTAATGGTAACAATTACCGACTCAGCTGTTCTAGGCGGAACTCAAGTTGATCTTGAATTCAGCGAATTGCACGTCAATTATGAAATCACTGCAACACAAAATGGTGAAACAGTCTTACAAGAAACTGCACATTCAATGGAACTTACAGCATCTCATCAAATCGATGCAGTTGGATCCGATGAAAGTCCAATAGACATAGACATAGTTTCTTTAGGAATTGGTCCACCAGGTGATGAAGCCAATTGGACTGGACCAACAGGTTCAGTAGCAACTACACAAGTAGTTCCAGAATTTGGTACGATTGCAATGATGATATTAGTTGTCGCAATCATAAGCATCGTTGCAGTAACTGCAAAATCTAGAGTCGTTCCAAGATTTTAGGAATTCCTCTTTTTCTATTTTCTTTTTATTAATGCAATTATTGCTAAGATAATAGCTGCTGTAGCAATTGATAATCCAAATATTGCAAAGTCATATGCTTCTCCACCATTAGAGGATACAGAAGTTTCACCAGATTTTAGTTTTGAAACATCTTGTTGGAGAGAAGAAATTGCATTTTTTAGTGAAGTAAGATCTGCTGGTCCCTCACTACTAGTTAGAGGAAAATCTAAAACGGATGTACTTTCTACATCTTCAATTGGAATTTTTACATCAACAGGAGTGCCATTGATTTCTCCCTTCATATCCATAATGTAACTACCAGTTTTAGTTGGAATTACAGGTGAAAAATAGTAACCAGGTCTTGGATCAGAATTAATATCAATTTTTTTGGTGGCACCACCATACATAGCTGTGGCCTCTAAATTTTTGAATACACTAGTTACTCCCATGTATGAGCCTTCAGTTTCTCCAGACTTAGTAATTTTAAAGACAATATCATTTCTAATTCCTACAACAGGCGGTTCAATTCCCCAACCTACTTCAATTTGGTATGGTCCAACTTCTACAGTAGTATGTGCAAAAGATGGCACAATCATTCCAATTGAAAACAATAATGCAATAAAGCCAAAAATTGCTATCTTCACGACTATCATATGACAATTACACGTTATTATCTTTACGTGAATTGGTACAAATTTCGAATATATGAAAACTGTTTAAATTATGAATTGATGAGTGAAAATCAAATGAGAAAATTTCTAATAATTTTATTAATTTTATCATCAATGTCTATTCCATTTGCAGCAGCACATCCATTTACAGAAAAAACTGTTCCTAGTTTAACGTCAAACTCACCAACTGGTGTTTCAGAAGTTATTGTTTATTTTTCAGAACCAGTTGAGCTTGATTTTAGCACAATCAAAGTGCTTGACAGTAATGGAGATCAAATTGATAATAAAGATACAAGTTACTATGAAGGAGAAGGTTCTCTTATTGTTTCAACTCCTCCATTAGAAGATGGAGTATACACAGTTTCAACTAAAGTTCTATCAAAAATAGATGGACATTTAGTTCCAGATGCATTTTTGTTTGCAGTAGGTAATGCTATAGTTGATCCTGCATTATTAGGAAAAGAAAAACCATCAGAGTTGATATTTCTACCAGAAGCAGGAGCTAGATTTCCAGGACTTGTAGGCCAAACAATAGTTTTGGGAGTTGTAATTGCATCTCTAATAATATGGGGAACCCAAAACAAACAACTAATCAAAGAAGAATTAGATAAGATAGAATTTTTCCATCATGGAAAATTTATGTCAATAACAGGAATCGGATTGGGACTTGTTTTTATCTCTAATATTTTGATGATTGCAGTACAAACTATTAGATTAGAAGCATCACCCATAGATGCAATTCAAACCAATTTTGGCACTACATGGATAATTAGAATGAGTATTACGATAATTTTGCTTGGAATTTGGTTTGGATTGGATAGAAAAAAAATTCTAACAAAGAAAAATCAGATACCACTACTCATAGCAACTCTTGTACTAATTGGAACTTCAAGCATGATTGGGCATGGTGCAGCTAGTGGAGAAACATCAGCACTTGTTTTAGATTACATTCATAATTTAGTTGCAGCAATATGGATAGGCGGAATATTCTATTTTGTTTTCACGTTATTACCAACATTTTCACAATTAAAAGAACCAATACGAGAAAAAATGAGTTTATTGTTAATTCCAAGATTTTCAATTGCATTTATTATTGCAATAGGAGTTGTAATTATAACAGGACCAACTTTAATGTGGTTCTTAGAAAGCGATGTTGGATTAATTACTGAATCAGTTTTTGGTCAATTAATTATTCTAAAAATTGCTATTGCTGCAATAATGATTGGATTAGGTGGATTTTTTCAGTTTAGAGTGCAAAAAAATGCAGAAAAAAATCTTCAATCAGGAAAGATTACTGTGCACAAAAAGCTAAAGAGATCACTCAAAGTTGATGCAGCATTAGGAATTATACTATTAGGAGTAGTTGCTTTACTAACAAATGGAACATTACCAGCAGGAGAGATACAAAAAGTTGATGCACAAGAGATTGTCTATGGATTTAAGACTGTAGAGTTTACTGAGAATGCAAAATTTGATATTAAAATTTCTCCATTTACAAGTGGAGTAAACACAATTAGCGTTAAAGTAAGTGACTTTGATGGTAACCAACTATATGATTCTGATCAAATTAAAGTAAAATTATCAAATCCATCAAAGAGTATTTCACCAATTGAAGTACCAATGTCGATTGAGAAGTTCTCAGATCCAATTGAATACCAAGGTGAATTAACATTTGGTTTTTCTGGAGAATGGCAAGTAGAGATTGAGACTCTAAGAACTGAAAATGCTAATGAATCAATAATCATGAATTTACTTGTAAAACCAAGACTAACTAACATCCAAACTCAAATTATTGAGTATGAGCTACCTGAAGATGCAAAGCCTCTCTTTCCATTATATGATGGAGGTGATTCTATCTGGATAAGTGATGCATCAGCTCCTCGTTTGTGGCAATTTTCACTAGATAAGCAAGAATTTTCTTCATATTCATTTAATGGATTATCTACGATATTTCTAACACAAGACAATAAAGGGAGAGTTTGGTTTACAGATACTCCAAGAAATCAAATTGGATTCATTGATACAGTTACCAAACAAATTACAACAAAAACAATTCCAAAACTAGATCCAGTAATATCTGAGAATTCTCCAATATTTATTCAAGCAGATTTTGATGGAAATATTTGGGTTACAATTATCAACAAAGATAGAATTGTAAAATATTTACCAGAACTCGATGTGTTTGAAGAAATTGTATTACCAGATAAACAATCATTACCATTTGCATTAACAATTGATAAAGATGGAAAGATATGGTATTCTACAAGTGGTGCAGGTAAGATTGGATTCATTGATCCCAAAGATAATCAAATAACTCAAATTTCAAGTAAGGTGCCACTTGAGGCTCCAGAAGATTTGATTTTTGATAATGACGGAAATTTGTGGATTGCAGAACATACAGGCTTGGCTATAACCAAATTTAACCCAGTTTTAGAAACATTTGAGAGAATTTCAGTTCCAGATGAAGAAGCATTACCATTTGGAATGACATTTGACAAGTACGGAAATATTTGGTTTGCACAACATACAGTAGATAACATTGGAGTTTATGATCCAGATAACAATAACTTGATTGAAGTTCCAGTTCCAACTGAAACATCATTTGTTCAATTTATGACAACAGATGGAAATGATAATGTATGGTTTGTTGAACAACAATCAAACAAGATTGGAATAATAAAGATTATAGAAATTCCAGTAATTGCATCACAAATACAAGAAACAAATGGCTTTGGATTAAAGTATACAGAGATTGCATCACCACTAATTGCATTAGGAATTATTGCAACATCATTATTTTATGTAAAAAGTATACAAGACAAAAGAAGATTAAATTCTCTAATTAATTCTTAGATAATAATCCAGTAGATTTTATTCCCATAGTTCCTGCAAGCAAACCAATTGATAATAATACTATAGTTCCCGCAGGAGTAATATCAAAGACATAAGAAATTAGAATTCCTGCAACGACAGAAAATATAGAAAAACTCATAGAAATAATTGCTGTTTGTTTGAAACCTTTGCCATACATAATTGCAGTTACATTAGGAATTACAAACAAGGCAGAAATTAACAAAACACCTACAAGTTGAATTGATGTAACTACAGTTATTCCTGCCATAAACACAATTAAATAATTTATTTTTTCGACTGGAATTCCACTAACTTTAGCTTGTTCTTCATTGAATGTGGAATAAAGAATTTGTCTGTATAGTAACAAAATTACAATTAAAATAATTCCAGTTAATGATAAAATTAGAATAGTATCATCGACACTAACAAGTAGAATACTTCCAAACAGAAAACTAAAGATATCAATTGTAAAACCTCCTGAAAATCCAATAACTACGAGCCCAACTGCTATTCCTGACGATAAAAGTACTGCAATTGATGCATCTCCAGATATGTTGAATCTATCTTTAATTCTTGTAATAATTAGTGCACTAACTATTGAAACACCATAAGCTGTCCATAGTGGATAAACACCTGCTAACAAGCCTAATGCAATTCCACCAAATGATGAATGTGCAATTGCATCACCAAATAATGAATATCGTCTCAAAACTAGGAATAACCCAACAACTGAACATAGAATTGCAATTGCAATTCCAGAAATTAATGCTCTATGCATAAAACTGTAAGTTAAGATTTCAAGAGACATGATTAGTGATGATGCATGTGTTCTTGCATCGAGGCCTCAGAATATTGTTTAACTAATTCATCATTAGAAAAGAATTTTTCAGATTCACCATGGAAAAATAATGTTCTATTTAGACATGCTACATGGTTTGCTAGTTGATTTACTGCATCTAAATCATGAGAAGACCAAATAATTGTAATTTTTTGTTTGGAATTTAATTCACGAAGAATACTGTAAAATAATTCAATACTTTGTTGATCAATTCCTGTTACAGGTTCATCTAGAATCAAAATTTTTGGATTATTCACCAAAGCTTTTGCGATAAATACTCGTTGTAGTTGTCCTCCAGATAACTCACCAATTCGTCTATTACGAAGTTCATGTATCCATAATTGTTGTAAAATTTCATCAATCTTATTTTCATCAGATTCAGTTCTTAATCCCATTCTTACAACATCACTAACAGTAGCTGGAAAATTTTTTTCAAAGATTGGTTTTTGTGGAACATATCCAATTTCTTTAAGATAGTTTTTTGATTTTCTAATATTTTCACCAAAAAATTTGATTTCACCTTTGTACTTTGTATTTAGTCCTAGCATTGAATCAAAAAGAGTAGATTTGCCAGCACCATTAGGTCCAATTATGCCTAAAAAGTCTCCTTGTTTTACTATAAAACTCACATCATCAAGTGCTTTAACATCTGGATAATGAACTGTAAGATTACTAATTTCAACTACATTCAACATAATGCCTCTTCTAAATTGTTAAGATTTTCAGTCATTTTAGAAATATAATTTCCATTAGAAACAACTTCTAATGTAGATAAGACTAACACCTTCCCACCTATTTCATTTGCAATTATTTCAGATGTTCTTGAATTAACATTTTCTTCACTAAAAATTATTTTAATGTTTAATTCTTTTGCTGTAGATATTACATCTTCTAATGTTTTTGCTGTAGCTTCTAAATGTGAATTATTCGATGAAATAATGGTATGTTGATTCAGATCATATTCATCTGCAAAATATGAAAATGCATTATGAAAAGATAAAAAATCATGACTGCAATTAGATAATTTATTTTGAATTTTTAAATCAAGTAGATTTAATTTTTCAATATATTTTTCTGCATTTGTATAATAAAATTCTTCATTTTCAGGATCTGAATTAGAAAATGCTAGTGCAATATTTTGTACTTGTGTTTTTGCATAAACTGGATTTAACCAAATGTGTGGATCTCCAGAAGTGCCAACAATTCCTTCATCAAGATACTTGACTGAAATCTTATCACTTGTATCAACTATTATTCCACGATAATTATTTTCATCTAAACTATCAACCCAATTTTCAAAACCTATTCCATTAATGATTATTAGATCAGACTGTTGCATTTTTTGTACATCTTTTATTGTTGGTTCCCAATCATGTGGTTCAACCCCAACAGGAACAAGTAAAGTAGCATCTACTTTTTCTTGTCCAACATTTTGTGAAAATTCATGGAGAGGATAAAATGATGAGATGACTTGTAATTTTGTGCTATTTGTTATTGTAAATTGTTGATTTGAATCAGTTCCATATACAACAATGGAGCTTAATGGAATTACTACTACTATTGCAATTATTGCAAGCTTGATCTGAATATTCACGCAGCAACTCAATGCATATTATTAATAAATCTATAAAATCTTAATAACATTAATTGCTAAACTTATAAGATAATTAATAACATTAGGCGTATGCCAATAGTTTCAATCTCCCTAAATGACGAAATTCTATCAGAATTAGACAAGCTGCAATCAACTATGGGATTTTCTGGTAGGTCTGAAGCTATTAGAGCAGGAATTAGAGCATTTGTTTCTGAAGAAAAACAAAAAGCAGATTTATCTGGAAATATTCATGCCATTCTTTTAGTTGTACACAATGACGAGTTTGATCATGTTGTTTCAGGGATTACTCATAATTTTGAGGATCTAATTACAACACATCTTCACAGTAAGATTGAAAAAGAAAAATGTATGGAATTATTTTTAATCAATGGAGATGCAGAAAAAGTCTCTACAATAACAAAAGATTTTCAAACAAACAAAAATATGGATACAGTAAAGCTTGTTGCACTTTAGATACTAAATCTAAATGAATTTTGTCTTGTAACAAAAATTACAGCAATAATTGAAGTTATTAAAATAAGCAATGTGATAGTTCCAAATTCAGGAGCTACTACAAATCCAAACTCAGTTTCTTGTCCAGTATTTCGAATATTTTCAAATTTTACTATCATAGGGCCTGTCTGATCTTCAGTAAATGTGAATTTTTCAAATTCACCACCAATTTGTGCAATTCCAGATGCACGATGAATTTCTTTTCCATTTTGAATTATTATGAATGTATAATCAGAATTTCTTAATGGTTCATTAGTGCTACCGTCTCTAATAGTAAAAATAAAGTTTGTACTAATTCCTGGTTCTATCTCTAAAGGATCCCATGAAAGATTTACTTTAAAGTCCTCACTTTTTGTATATGCCTCTAAAGGAAAACCTATTTTTTCACTTGTAGATAGAGTAAACACAATATTATCAGGTAATGGTTCATCTAATTTTTTCATTTCATTTTTTAAATATCTTAGATGATCTTGCAGTAAAATAAAGTGAACAATTCTTTCATCATCTTCTGTATAATCATCAATTGATACTGAAGATTTGAATAGTTCAACTCCATTTACATACCCAGAATAACTAGGGGACAAAAATTCAGCAAAATCTTTTGGAAAATGAACTTCTTCATGTACTACTGATACATGAGACATTTGTTTTTCACTCCAGTCAAATGGCATCTCAAATGTTACTTGTTTAGCCTCAGGATCATACTCAAAATTTGAAATTATATCAAAATATGATTTTAGACGAAATTTTACATCCAAGTCTTCTGCATCTTTTTGAATGTGAGTGCTAGTCTCAATAATGCTCAAATCTGCATTATAGGTGCCAGAGTTTTCTATGATATTAGTTGGTTCATCTATAGTTCTTATCTCAATTTCAAAAGTATACAATCCACCTGAAGTAAAAAGTGGGCCTGTAATTTCTACAGGATTAGAGTCAGTTCCATGCCATGCTCCAAGCAAAGAGTCTTGTTCTCCATTAATTACAAAATTATCAAATCCTTGTTGCGGTGATATCTTAATAGGCAAAACACCATTTTCTGCAAAGAAATAGTGTCTAAAAATCATTTCATTGTTATGAAACAAACCAATTAGAAATGTGACATTTTTTGCATTTTCTTTTGTTTCATCTTCAGTTGCAGTGATTGTGATTTGCTCTTGATCATTTTCAAAATACATTGGCATCTCTACTGAAATAGAAATTTCTTTTCCTTGGATACCAATTGAGGAAATTGTATCAATTCCTAATCCATGTCCATAGACACTATGTGCTGGAAACAATAAACATAGGACTATTGTAAATATCACAAATTTTTTTAATAACAACATTATTTTCATTCTATTAGGGCTATTTTACTGTCAGTAATTCCTCAACTTTTTGAATCAAATCATCCATAGTCGTTGCCTCTAAAATGGGTTGAAGATCATTTGGATTATTTGCACCAAGTGCAGATAATGAGTAAATGTAATCAGTTGTAGGCGTGTCAGTAGTAAGATAGTATTGTTCTAAAACATGTTCTAATGAATGTGGTTCAACAACTTGAGGTAATGCTTGTGTGACAACTTTCTTTTTCCATAATTCAACTAGTCTTCTCCATTGTTCTAATGTGATCTTTTCATCAATTTCTGGAATCATTTCAACTTCAGCTTGAATGTACATTTTTTCTTCAGTTCCAATTTTTTCATGAATGTCAGATATTTCCTGATGTCCCTCAACTGATAGTGGATCATAATTTGCAGGTTGTGGAATTGATGGTGTAATAATTTTTTTAATTTTAAATGAATTTCTACCTATGGTTTCAATGTGTAGTTGTAATCCATCAAGCTCAATATCTTCACATTTTGTAATTTTAGCAATTGTTCCAATTAATTTAGGAGAATTCCAACCATTAACAGAATTTGTTTCATCAATCAAGCACACACCAAATTGACCATCACCTAACATACAATCATCAACTAATTGCTTGTAACGAGGCTCAAAGATTCGAAGTGGAAGATCCTGTCTAGGAAATAAAACTAAATCTAAAGGAAATATTGGAATTATTTTTGTTTGTGTCAACTAGTCATATTGAATTGTCTCTAGATATATTGAATACGGATTTTAAAATAAATTAAAACCCATTCTCGTTAAGTGTCAGGCCTAATAGAGCTGCACGTGTATGTTTTCCATATTCAGCTTGCTCAAAATATTTGGCATTTTTTGTATTATCAACATCATTTGAGATTTCATCTATTCTTGGAAGAGGGTGTAAAATTATAGAGTCATCTTTCATCTGTTTTAACAAATCTAATCCTACAACATAACTTCCTTTAACTTTGAGATATTCTTCTTCATCAGGGAATCTCTCCTTTTGGATTCTTGTTACATAAAGAACATCAAGATCATCAATATGTTCTGCAATATCAGTAGATTCTGTATAGGATAATCGTTTTTTTATTTCATAAACTGAATCAGATCTTATTCTAAGTGACTCTGGAGAAATTAAACGAACATCAACATCATAGTTTCCTAATCCATACAAAAGAGAATAAACAGTTCGTCCATATTTTAGATCTCCAACAATTCCAATCTTAAGACCATCAATCTTTTTCTTTTCTTTTTTAATTGTAAACAAATCTTGAATTGCCTGTGTAGGATGTTCTTCTGTTCCACTTCCAGCATTAATTACAGGTTTTTTGGAAACTTCAGCTGCAAATCTACTAGAGCCATCCAAAGTATGTCGTAAAACAAGAATATCAGAGTAAATTGACATCATTCGTACAGTATCAGCAAGACTCTCACCTTTTTGTGTAGAAGAAGAAGTAATATCAGAAATTCCCAATGAATTACCACCTACTGATGCCATAGCAGAATCAAAACTAAGACGAGTTCTAGTACTTGGCTCATAAAATAGATAAGCTAAAGTTTTTCCTTTGCAAATCTCCCTTCGTTCTGTGGGATTTAGTTGCATTATCTTGTCTGTTGCTGTAAATATTTTTTCTAGTTTTTCTTTATCAAATTCCTTAATTGATATGATATCTTTTTGATAGAACTCATTCATTCTTTCAATAATATATACAAGAGACTATACAAAGTATTCTGATGGAACAGTCCGAACTTATGGTTCGACGAATCAAAGAAGGCACTGTAATTGACCATATTGATGAAGGTAAAGGCCTTCAGGTACTCAATGCATTAAGAATTGATGGTAAAGATGGAAGTTTGATTACCATAGCCTTGAATGTTCCAAGTGGTAAATTCAAGAAAAAAGATATCATCAAAGTAGAAAACAAGTTCCTAAAAGATGATGATACAAACAAACTCGCAGTTATTGTTCCACAGGCAACAATTAACATTATCAAAAACTACAAACTAGTTGAAAAAAGAAGAGTGTCTCTTCCAAACGAGGTTGATAGAATATTTCGTTGCTCAAATCCAGACTGTATCACAAACAGTACTGAACACATAGAATCAATAATGGATGTTATTGACAAGGAAGGAAGGGTACTCAAGTGTAGATATTGTGCAAGAGTATTGGATGTAAATCAACTAAAATATAATTAATTTTTAAAATTTGAAAAATATGTTTTTGGTACTTATTGTCCTAAGATGATAAACATCATGACGATACCATAGATAGCAATTGATTCTACCATACCTACAAAGATGAATACTTTAGACTGTAATGCTGGATTCTCACTGATTACTGCAAGACCTGCTGCACCAACTTGACCTAAACCAACACCTGCACCGCCTGCTGCAACACCGAATGCGATACCAGCACCAATTAATTTGGAACCGTCACTCATTCCGCTAGCTCCTTCTTCAGCAGCATATGCTACATCAGTAAGACCAGCAGCTACGAATGCAATGGCTGCAAATGATAACAATAAAACAATAGGTTTCATCTGTCTGAATTCCTCATAATTCCATATTTAAATCATGATGATGTTAGATCACTAAATTTTATCAAGTGTTTTCTTTTTGAATGATGTTAGATCATTTTTAATAGATTTAACAAAATTTTCATGATCTTGATCTAATATCTTCTTAGAATCTTCAAGTAATTTTTTAATTTCTTCTTTTGCCATTATTTCCTATTTTCCATCTTAGCTTTGACTTTTTTTAACTTTGCGAATTCTTCTCTTTCTCTTTCTTCAAGAGTTGCAAGAATAAATCGGATTTTTTGTTGATATTGAGGAATAATGACATTTTCAAGAGCATTTAGCAATTTTTGTGTCTTTTCTAATGCTTTTGCGAGACTAAAAATGGAGTTTTCATATTCTGCTGCTTTACAAATTTTTGGTAGTAATTCTTTGATTTGTTTTGCTGCTCTATCAATTGATGAATTTGTATCAGCAAATCCATAAGGCATTGATTTTGTATCTTTTTCTGTAACAGATAGTGCTTGAATTTTTACATCAACAACTCTGCGTATGTTAACTTCTACTTCCATTACAGGTGGCGTAGATTCAGCAACAGAGTCAACAGTTCCTGTTCCTAACGCAAGATATGCTTCATTAACAGATTTGTAAATGTCTTGTAGTGGATCCCAAATACCACCTCTTGTTTTAGAAGCCTTTTCAATCATCTCCTCAATATTTTTTAAGAGAACTTTACGTTTATCATCTAAGATTTGTTGAACCATTGTTGCAACTTGACTAGATTTTTTAAATTTTAAAAGTTCAATTTTTGTAGCAGCAACATTTTGTCCAAATGACATTTTGTTATTCTTCCTTGTAATACTGATCTACAAATTTATCTTTAATTTTAGTAATCTCATTCTTTGGTAGTTTAGAAACAATTTTCCATAAGAGCCCAAGTGTTTCTTCGATAGTTCTGTTCTCATCAGTTGCTTGTGTAAGAAATTCCTTTTCGAAAACATCACCAACATCCATGTATTTTAAATCAATTTCAGTTAGTCCTGCTTTACCTACAATACCTGCCAATGCTCTTACTTCTTGTGCTCTAGAATATGCATCATACACTTGATTAGCAACTTCACTGTGATCAGCTCTAGTACTTCCTTCACCAATTCCGTCTTTCATCAATCTACTAAGACTCATCAAAATATTGATTGGTGGATAAATTCCTTGTCTGAACAAATCTCTACCAACTACTACTTGTCCCTCTGTAATGTAACCAGTAAGGTCAGGTATTGGGTGAGTAATATCATCAGATGGCATTGATAAAATTGGAACTTGTGTAACACTTCCTTTTCTTCCGTTTAATTTACCAGCTCTTTCATAAATTGTTGAAAGGTCAGTGTAAAGATAACCAGGATATCCTTTTCTTCCAGGAACTTCTTCTCTTGCTGCACTAATCTCTCTTAATGCTTCTGCATAGTTTGTCATATCAGTAAGAATTACTAGAACGTGCATTCCTAATTCAAATGCTAAATATTCTGCTACA
>JADHUF010000021.1 GCA_016784625.1 Candidatus Nitrosopumilus sp.
GCAAAAGTACAATGCAAGAGCAATGAAATCTCTGATGCAACATTTGATTCTGTGAAATCATGCACAACTGAGGTAATTGAGCGTGTTTCTCACGAAATAGCAGAAATATCAAATGTAAAGAGTAGAATTGCAGATCTTGAATTAGAAGTGCAAGAAATCGAATCCCCTCCACAACAAAACATCCAAGAATCCGCCGTTTCATATCTTGAGACTCCTGAACCACAACAAGTAGTTCAGACCATACTTCCAGAAGTACCAACAGAACCTGTAGCCATAAATTCAGAACCAGTTAAAGTAGAGGCTACTCCAACACCCGAACATTCAGATATGCCTGAAGTTTCATTTGACTTTCCAGAACCACCCAAACAGGTGACCGCAGAAACTCCAAAAGAAGACAATGACAATGACTGGCTTGCTAGAATGGAAGTACAATAATTTTTTTATTTTTTTCTTTAACATTTAGAAAGATCTAAATTCATACACTTTTTGATGTCTGAGACTTATAATATTGGACTTGGAAACAATGACTCTGAAATAAGAAAAAAAGCAAATTCTGATTTTTTATCTTTTTGGGATGAACAAGCAAAGAATCTTTCTTGGTTTTCCCCTTGGGAGAAGACCTTGGATTGGCATCCTCCATTTGCAAAGTGGTTTGTTGGGGGCACAATTAATGCCTCATATAATGCCCTAGATGTGCATCAAAATGACAAATCTGCCAAACCTGCCATTCTATGGGAGGGAGAAAACGGTGAATCTAGAATACTCACATATCGTGATTTATTGATTCAAGTAAAAAAATTTGCAAATGTTCTAAAGTCATTAGGTGTTCAAAAAGGAGATCGGGTAACTATCTATCTTCCTATGGTGCCAGAACTTCCAATTGCAATGTTGGCATGTGCAAGAATTGGTGCCACTCATACCGTAGTCTTTTCAGGTTTTAGTGCATTATCGATTAAAGATAGAATTGATGATTCAAAATCTAAAGTTATCATTACAGCTGATGGTGGATATCGAAGAGGAAAAATTGTCAAGCTCAAAGAAGTAATTGATGAAGCAATCAAAGATCTTAATTTTGTAGAACATGTTATAGTTCTTGAAAGAACAAAAAATAAAATCTCAATGACATTAAAAGATAAACTTTGGAATGACTTGATGAATGATGCATCTGATTCTTGTGATGCAGAAAAATTAGATAGTAATCACCCTCTTTACATTTTATACACATCAGGTACTACTGGAAAACCAAAAGGAGTTTTACACGGAACTGGTGGGTATATGACACATTTGTATTCTACTTTCAAATGGGCATTTGACATTAAAGATTCTGATGTGTTTTTTTGTACTGCTGATATTGGTTGGGTTACAGGTCATAGCTATGTTGTTTATGCTCCATTACTTCATGGTGCAACTGAAATAATGTATGAGGGTGCACCTGATTATCCTGATGAATCAAGAATGTGGGATATTTTACAAAAATACAAAGCTACAATCTTCTATACTACTCCTACTGCGCTTAGAATGTTTATGAAATTTGGAGATGATATTCCAAACTCTTTTGATCTTTCTTCATTAAGATTACTTGGTACTGTGGGGGAACCAATTAACCCCGAAGTTTGGAAATGGTATTTTAAAATTATTGGAAAGGAAAAATGCCCAATTATTGATACATGGTGGCAAACTGAAACTGGCGGAATGCTAATTTCTCCATTGCCTGGTTTGGAGACAATTCCTCTAAAGCCTGGCTCTGGAACGCGTCCAATTCCAGGCGTAAATATAGCTGTAGTTGATGAAAATGGGCTTGATGTTGCCCCCAACACAAAAGGCTATCTTGTGATAAAAGATCCTTGGCCTGGAATGCTTTTGACATTATGGAATGATGATGAAAAATACGAGTCTGTTTACTGGTCAAAATATGAAAACTGTTACTATCCAGGTGATTATGCACTAAAAGATGAGGATGGGTATCTTTGGCTACTTGGACGAGCAGATGATATTCTCAAAGTAGCAGGTCACAGAATTGGAACTGCAGAACTTGAAAGTAGTATTGTATCTCATAGTCATGTCGCAGAATCTGCAGTATGTGGAATTCCAGATGAGATAAAAGGTGAAGTGATAATTGCGTTTGTTGTACTAAAACAAGGAGTTACAATGAATTCTAATAATTTGGAAAAAGAAATTTCAAATAAAATACGAAATGATATTGGTGCCATTGCAACTCCTAAACAAATCTATTTTGTTTCAAAACTACCAAAGACACGTAGTGGAAAAATTATGCGAAGACTTCTAAAAGCAATTGTGAATAATGAGAAAATTGGTGATGTTAGTACTCTAGAAGATGGTGCTGCAGTATCTGAAGTTCAAAGTGCATTTGATGAACTCCAAACCTCAATTCAAGAAAAATCTAAATAATTAACTATCTTTTTTTAATTCTTTTAAATCAACACGTAAAAGCATATCAAACATTTGTTTTAATCCATCGTATTCTGATTTTGAGTTTTCATCTAATTGGTCATACTCTTTTTCTTTAATTTCATCTAGTCTATTATTTGCTTCACTGAAAAATTTATTATATTCTGTTATTTTTTCATCAGTCATTTGTGTTAAATCCAAGATTACAGTATTGCTTCCAAGCATATTTTTATTTTCATCATAAAGACTTGTTGCTTGTAATAATCCTGAAAAAGTACTTCCATCCTGTCTTTTGAATGTGATCTTTCTATTCGTTACTTTTCCTGTTTCAAACCATGTTTTTAGAGAGTCATTCATGGTTTCCCATGCTTCTTTAGGCACATGCTCAAAAATTGACTTACCTAAAATCTCTGATTTTACATATCCTAGATTTGCAGCATATGTGGAATTACAGTCAAGAATTATTCCAATTGAATTTATTCTTCTCCACATTACAGGAGCATCTTTGAGAATTTTTCTTGCTTCAGTTTGATGCATTTTTAAAATTAGATTGACTAGTTATTAAATTGAAATCTTTTCAAAACCATTGATCTAGATTCTGACTCTTTTTCTCTAGTGCTTTTTTTAGTCTATTCAGAGTTGACTGTATTCTATCTTCTGAAAAACTTCGCTCTTTTACTAAATAATTTGTAATTGCATCATAATCTACTTTCTCAAAAATAATTTCATCTACATCAGTTACATCTGGGTCCAAAAATATTTTTCTTATCTGTTGAAAATCTATCTCTTGTAATTGCTCTTGGATTTGTGGAATGTCTTCTAATCTTGAATGTTGTTTTATCATTTTAAGTGCAGTTTTTGGACCTATTCTTTCAAATCCATTTGGATTAAAATCAGTACCAATTAAAATTCCAATATCTACAAGTTCTTCTCTAGTTAATCCCAATCCATCTAGTGTTTTTTGTGTTTCAATTATCTCTGGGACAATATCGATGTAGGTATTTTTATTTGGTATTTTTCTTCTTCCACTATTTGTAAAATTTCTTACTAGTCTTTTTGCACCACATAAAATGGAATCAAAATCTTGACTTGCAGAAGCATATGCTTGGCCTGTGTTTGTTAGGTGTGCGGCAGTTGCTTCTCCTTCTGATGCAGCTTCAATGTATGGAATCCCAAAATATGTTAAAAGTTGTTTTGACTCTTTTACCATTCCATCTCTCATACTAGTTGTTTGTTGAGCATATTTTCTTGCATCTTCCATATTTCCTTCTGCAATTGCTTTTTCATATTTGACTGTAGCATCTTTTTTGATCTGTTTTCTACGTTCAATTTCTGCTGTTTTTAGTGATGGTGGTTTTCCATCAAAGACATACACTGGTTTTATCCCTAAAGATAGAAAGTTGACATTTCTATACAAAAGACCACTTAGATGACTTGTAATTCGACCTTCTGAATCTGCTAGCTGTAATCCATCTGGGCCTCTAATGCTTGCTAAAAATTGGTATATCGCATTGTATGCATCAATTGCAATTATCTTAGTTGAAAATGCTTCTAGACTTGTTTTCTCTCTTACTACCAAGTCCTTTAGATTTAGTCCCATAGGAGTTTGTTGTATTTTTATGCTATTTTGTGTTTTTCCTTTATTTTTGATCGATATTTTTCATAATAAAATAAAATCAAAGAACAAATCAAAAAGAAATTCAAAGATATTGTTTTTGATGTTGGTGTAATGTTGCATTCTTGATATTCTAATTTGCTTTATTATGGAGAAAATAAAAGACTAGATGCCGGGGTAGCCAAGTGGTAAGGCGGCCGTCTCGAAAACGGCTACGCGCAAGCGTGCAGGGGCTCGAATCCCTTTCCCGGCGTTGATCTTTTAATTTACAATCTCTAGTAAAATTAAAAGCATTAACATAATAAAACGAAAAAATTACAATTATCAATAAATCCAATTATGACTCAAGAAACAGAATCAAAGATACGTGAATCGGGAATTTCAACTGCTGATCTAATTGCACATTTTAGAGAAAAATGTAAAATCTGTGGGCATCATCGAATAATGCACAATGAATTAGGAAAATGTGAGGGTGTAATGAACAAACCATGTACTTCTGGCTGTGATGGTTTTAATCCTGAATAATCTATTTTGAATTCTTTAATACGTTATATCTTGTAAATTACTTGTGGATTCAGAAAACAAAGGAGAGAAAATTTATCCTCTAGGTTATGAACCTCTAGATATCCCTGTCCCTGATTCCTCTGATTCTAATGTGAGAAATCAACTGCTTGATTTTATTTTACAGTCTGGGCCCTCTGAGGTTGTAGATACTGATTTGTTTGCTGTGATGGCAAAGAGACGTTCTACAAGAAAATTTTCAGACAAACCCGTTGAAACTACAAAGATAGATAAAATTATTGCAGCAGCTGATACTGCACCTACTGCTGGAAACTATCAAGGATTTGAAATTTTTTATGTTATGAGTCTAGAAAAGAAAAAACTACTCGTTGAAGCATGTAACGGACAACCATACGTTAATGCTCCTGTTGTGCTGGTTTTTTGTAAAAATCCTTCTAGAGTGAAATTTAATTTTCCTGATTATGTTCTAAAAAAATTTGCCATACAGGATGCAACCTTAGCTGCAGGATATTCTCAGCTTGCAGCTCAAGCCTTAGGATTAAGCTCAATCTGGATTGGTATGTTTGATGAACAAAAAGTAATGGATATAATTGAAACAGACCTAGTTCCATCATCTATACTATGCATTGGATACCCAGAACAAACAAAATTCCCAAAACCAAGACGAAATCTCAAAGACTTGGTTCATGTGACCTGGTAAACTGCATAAAATTCTCCAGATTTAAATAATCATAGACATTTGTTAAATTCATGACTGATGCTTATGTGATGTTAAATTGTGATTTGGGTGCAGAAGTAGAAATAATTGAGAAGCTCAAAGAACTTGAACAAGTCAAAGATGTCTTTGAGACAATTGGGACTCATGATATGTTGGTAAAATTGCAAGCAGACAATTTTGAAAAAATACGAGAGATTGTTTCTTGGAATATTCAGAAACTAGACAAAGTTCGTTCCACTGCAACTCTCATAAAAAAAGATAATTAGATTTAGATTCTAAACTCTTTTTATTCCTAATTTTTTAATTAGTTAACATTTTGTATCACTTAATTAAGATTAGTTCCTATCTACCTCAAATGGCTGATGATAAAAATGAGATCGAAAAACTCATTGATAATATGATCACTAGTGGGGATGAATTAGTTGATAATCTAAAAACCATTTTACCAAGCTCACTATCAGAATCAATGGTAATGTTCCATGAATCAAATGTTACAAATCTAAAGAAAATTAAAGAGTTTCTCAACAAATAGACTATGTATTGATACCTATGATTGATACCATATCTTTTTTAATCATTGTTTGAGTTTTTTTTATTGTGGTTAGATCTAGAACTGTCTCCATTATTGTAAAAAAGAAGACTGGGGATGCCTTTGATGCGATTTTACAAGTTCCACCAAAGATGATGCCTGATGCAAAAATGAATGATAATGGTTGGTGGTCTTTTACTGGTCCTCATGGTAAGGCGCAACTCAAATTCAATGAAAATAAATCTCTTGGAATTTTAGACCATCAGTATGTTGATGAGGAATCCTCTTGGAATGTTCCAATGAGGGTTATCTCTAATGGAGATTCTTCTGAAGTTGTAATTACTTTAAACAAACCTGATGAGCTAACTGATGAGCAGTTTGATCAAAGAGTGTCTGAAATTGGTGAGATGGTAGTTACAATGAAAAATATCATTGAATCTGATGCCTAGTCAAGTACAAATCATTCCTTACGCTTAAATGCAAATTTGTCAATAATACATTGTTAAAAAATGCCATATGAAGAAGTATGTTTTCAAAGATTGGAAGAAGATAATCCTGAAGATTACAAGAAATTAAAATCTAAAAAATTATAGTATTTTTTTAGTCCTTATCTGAATCATCAGTTTCTTGTCTACCTGGACCTACCATGTCTTCAGGTTTTACTTTATTATCCCAGTCCCCTCTTACTCCTTTCACTAAGGCAATCATTCCTGCCCCAATAAATCCAATAATTAATGCAAAGAATAATGTTTGATCAAATACCTTAATTGAACAGTCAATTTCAACTGGTACACTTTCGTTAGAATAATCATAACAAGTTCCAAATTCATTTGATTCTAGAGTTGCTGCTTGATAATCATGTCCAAATCCTCCAAGAATGATGAATCCTACAAAGATTAACACAATACCAATTATGATGAATCTCATGTCACTCATATTTTTTTCCTTAATTAATCGTATTTACATTTTGACTTGAAAATCTTATTATTTTTCAAGTAGTATTTTGAGATTTTCAAGTGATGCCTCGTAAAATGATCCCATAAATACAAGAAATTCTAAGAATTGCTTTTCAGACATTTTCTCACTGTTAAGATAAGATTGCCATGTGAGTTGAATCACCTTTTTTGATTTCACTTTTATTGAAATTGTAGCAACATATGCCCTTAGTGGTAACCCCTCAGTTGCAATGTATGTAAAATGTTCCCCATTTTTCCAAGCGACAATATGCTCTTCAATTTTATTTCCGTCTGCAAATGTAATTAGTCTAACTGCTCCAACACCTCTTTTCTTTTTAGAGAGATACACTGTCTTTTTTACATCTACTAACCAAGTTGATAATCCTACGATATTGCTAATTTTTTTCCATACCTTCTCTTTTGATACTTTAATTGTAATTGTTTTTTTTACCAAACCTGTATGAAATGTTCTTTTAGCAGTTTTTCTCATACCATGACCTGAAATCTAATGGATTTTAAATTTTAGTTGTACAACCATTTTTAATCCCCATAAAACAATAATATCAAATGGTATTTGGATGGGGTAAAAAAAAGCCAGAAGAACGACCAATAAATGAAATTCCTAGACAAAAAGATGTCAAATTACCTGATATACCCAAAATTGTGGCTGATCTTAATCAATTACGAACGTCACAAACCACCTCTGAAATTAAACATCTGAGAAAAAACACTGAACCTTTGATAGATGATTTATTAAAAATAGGAAAGGTTCTTGAAAAAGACAATCTCAATGTTGATGATATTGATAAACATCTTGCAATTATTGTAGTTAGAGGAAAAAAACAGGTAATTGATAGTATCAAAAAAGATGTTGTACATTTACCTGATATCTCATCAATTGATGATGCAAAAAAACTAGACCATTCATTAAATCTGATTCTTAAAAAAGTAGGTGATGTTTTAGGGAGACAAACTAGAGTAATCCATATTTTTGCTAAAAAATATGCTGCTCAGTTAAAAGAAAATCTTGAAGTGATGAATAAGAATCACTCAGAGATTCATAAACTATTAAAAAATTATGATTCTGCAAAAATATCCTCTGATGAAATAATTGATTCTTTAAATCAAATTAAAACTTTGGAAGAAACACAACTAGAAAAAAATCAAAAAATTGATGATATCCATCAAAATATTCAATCCCTTGATGAAAAAATCACATCAATACAGACCTCTATTGAAGAGATAAAATCTTCAGATGACTACAAAAAATATCTTGATTTAAAAAATAAATTGGACATGTTTAGTGCCCAAAAATCAAAAATAAAAAATGAAATTGACACACAATTTACAAAAATTTCTCGTCCTTTGAGTAGATATGAGTATGGTTCTTCTTTAGATAAAGAACAAAAAAATATCTTGAGTACTCTAGTTGCAAATCCTATTGATGCAATTATTCCTAAAAATAAAGATTCTATTATTATGATTTTAGAAAATGTTAGAAAAGGAATTTCTTCAAACTCTATTTCTGTAAAAGATATTGACAAATCTTTGTCTTATATTACAGAAATTGAGGAAGCACTTGAGGGATTTGTAAACCGGATTTCAGAATATTTAGAAAAATATGAAAAGATGAAAAATGATCTAAATTCTCTTAATTCTGATGAACTTGTATCTTTGGAACAAGAACTAATCAAAAACACTTCATTAAAAGAAGATTTACAACTCAAATCTGAAACTTTTAGTGGTGAAGTAGATGAAATTTATTCAAAGGTTCCACAACTTGTATCTGAAATTGAAGAAAAATTAAGAGAGTTCTCTAACACAAAATATAGTATAATATCATCTTAAAATTAAATTAGTTCGAAACTGAAGGCATTATATGATTTTCAAGAAAAAAAAATTTGAGCGTAAAGTATTGTTACAACAAGATGTACTTGATAGCATTCTATCTTATTGCCAAATGAATCATCCAAACGAATGTATCTTGATACTAAAAGGAAAATCCAAAAATGGAGCAATCAAAATAGATGGACTTGTAATTCCTCCTTTCACTGAGACTGGTCCTACATTTGCTGGATTTCCTCATTCGTTTTTACCATTTGATATGAACTATCTTGGAATTGTTCATTCTCATCCAAGTGGTTCTGCAGAACCATCTGTTACTGATTTGCATAATTTTTTTGGGTTGGCATCATTAATTGTAAAATCTCCTTATGATGATGATTCTATTTTTGCATGGGATAGTAGTGGGAATCCTATCCCGCTTTCAATCGTACAAAATATCTGAAAAAATTGACAAAACTTTATAACCTTTTTTTAAGATACTTTTAATGAATTGTTTAATTACAAAACATATCTTGTTTTCTTATTTGCGTCACTTGCAATTAGTATTGGATTACAAATGGTTCTTCCATTCCCATATGGTTTAGGTGCTGCGTTGGCAATTTTTATTGCATTTCCATTATTACTGAGAAGACGCTACATGAATCGTATGCGTGGTTATGGTGGAGATTCTGAAACAGGTGGTGGCGGATTTTTTGGAATGGGTTCCCAAGGAGGCTCTAGTAAAGTGAAATATGTTTGTCTTGTTTGTAACAGCAAACATAACGGTGGTACTTGTCCACGATGTGGATCAAAGATGCAACGAGCTGATTTTTAATCGGAAATAATGATGGCATTAGAAGAATTAAGAAAAAAAGTTCTATATCAAAACTCTATTGAGATATGGATTGGAGCAAGTAAAGAAAAAAATATAGATTGGTTTGATACTGAAAATTATCAAAAATTTATTGCTTTTCTTCTAAAAAATAATCTAAACATGAAACAAATGCCAATTTGCTTTGATGAATCAGATAAAGCATCACAAGATGGTCACAGCAAAAAAGTATTTGCTAACAAGTTGGCAGCATTCAATGATGAAAATTCGTTCTGCTATTCAATAAAATTGAATGATGGTAACATTGAATTAATTCGAAAATTTGATCTTTAGATTATCTTTTTAACTTTGGATTAACTATTGCATCAAGTGCATTTCCAATAAAGACAAATGCAAGACCCGTTATTGCAATCATTACTCCTGGTGGCATAATCCACCACCATAATCCTCTTGCGGCTGCTCCGAATATGTTTGCATCATGTAAGATCTGCCCCCATGTTGGAAATGATGGATCTCCTAATCCAAGAAAACTAAGACCAGCTTCTGTAGTTATTGCAGCTGGAACTGATATTGCAATGCTTGCAAATGCATAAGGCAATAATTGTGGTAATATGTGCTTGAATATTATCTTGGAATCTTTTTGACCCATCATGTTTGCAGCATCCACATACCCTCTAGTCTTGATTTGAAGTGACATACTTCTTGATACTTTTGCAATTCCTACCCACCCAAAAATCATCAAAAACCCTACCATCAAAAATATGCTGTTGCTAATAGTTACTGAGAGTATGATGAGAAATGGAAGTGCAGGTAATGCATAGATTACATCATTGAATCTCATCATTGTCTCATCCGTTTTTTTACCTTTGTATCCTGCATAAACTCCATAAACTAACCCCATGACCACTGATGCAATTGCTACCACAAGACCAATGAATAATGCAAGTGGGGTTCCCCATAACAAACCTATTGCTAAATCTCGTCTTAGTTCATCAGTTCCCATTATGCCAAAAGCCTTTCCTCCTATGATTAGTTTTGATTCTGGAATATTGACTTCTGACTTTACTGAATACAAATCAACTAAAAAAATATAATTTCCTTTTAGTGGTTCATTTGTTTGTGTTTTTGAAAAAACAATGTCTTCTGCTGATGATCTGTTAAAAGTAAATGCAAATAGTTCTGATTGTAATATCAAATTTTTCTTTATTACTTCATCTGTTGAAAAAATTCTTTCACTGTGAATAGTTTTTGAATTGGAAAATGGAAGTGATGTTGATAATAATTCAAGTTTGATTCCATCAGGTCTAATTACAGTCATTTGTAATAAGGGCGAACCAGTATATTCTGATGTAAACTCGTAAATGAAATCATTTGGGAAATCATCATAATCAAAATTTAATCCAAATTGATGTGATGTAAGTAAAACTTCTCCTGATGAATTTGTTTGAATATTTGGGGTCTCTAAAATTTTATGTTCTGGAATTTTTTCTGTCATGAAGAGATTCACCCAAATTGGAATTGCAACTTTTGGGTATGCAATCCAACTACTTGGATTATTCCATTCTTGAAATGTTTCAACTGGTATGGCAACTATTGCAATAACTGATATTGCAATAAGTATTGCAAGAATTGTAATTCCTGCAATTCCAATCTTACTTTTAAGAAATTCTTGCTTTATTTCTTGAGGAGATAAACTACTCATTGACCTGTTCTCACTCTCGGATCAAAGTACCCATAAAGCATATCTGCAATGAATATGCTAACAAGGAAAAACACTGTAAGGATGTATGTTGCGCCAATAATCACTGGAAGATCCATAACTGTGATTGCTTCAAAGTATAGTCGTCCCATTCCTGGCCAATCAAATACTGCTTCTGTAATAATTGCACCTCCAAGTGATCCTGATAAACTCAGTGCCAAAATTGTTACAATTGGTGGTGCTGCATTTTTTAGAGCATGAGTGTAGATGATCTTTTTTTGATTTATTCCGATTGTCTTTTTTGCCATGATGAAATCTTCTTGCATGATTCCCACCATGAAATTTCTTACCAAGTAAGCCCATGAACCAAAACCAATCATTACAATTGTAATTAATGGCAATGTCATATGATACAGCAATGCACCAATGTACCCAGGATCTGATGATGGTATGTCTGGAGTTGCTCTAGCTGGAAATATCTGCCAAGTAAATGCAAACAGGAATATCATTAGCATTCCTATCCACCATACGGGAAAACTAGAACTAATTATTGCAAAACTTGATGTAATCCTATCAATAATGGAGCCAACTTTACTACTAGATAATGCTCCAAGAAATATCCCTATAATTGAAATAATTATTGTAGCTGTTGTAAAAAGTAGAACTGTTCTTGGAAGTTTTTCAAAGATGATGTCCTTTACATCTGAGGACCCAGAATCACTAATAAGAAAGGTTGCATGCCCAAAATCAAGAAACAATATTTTGTACATTGTAAGGCCTATTCTTTGAGGCGAATACCACGGTTCATCTAATCCCAAAATTTTGATTCTTTGGTCTGTTTGAGTCTGAATGAATCCTTCGAATTCTTCAACTGATGAAAAACTCTCAGATATTGCTGGATTTTCAGTTATTTCTGATCTTACTTGAAAGACAATTCCTTGTTTTAATATGGTATCCATGTTAGAGCCGACAAGTGATATTGTGATTAATAGTGTAATCATCAAAACACCAAACATTGTTACCAACCTTGTGGCAACATATCTTTTCATACCCAATAATCTCAAGTGATAAAATTAGTTTATAACATTATTACTTATCCATCATATTGTGAGTGCAAACACTATCAGAAAAGCAAAGAAACTTGTAGAAAGTGGTGGCGTGGTAAAGGTAGAAGATGATTTATTTCAGATTAAATCTTCATCTGATCCTGAAAAGTCTTATTTTGTAACCTCTGATACATGTGAGTGCCCTGGGTTCAAAAATTTCTACAAATTTCATCATGGAAAGAGGTTAAAAGCAAATTGTTCTCACTTGGAAGCAATTAGGATATTCAAACAAGAACATTCCACATAAATTATTTAATTTTCTTTGCATCAATCTTTCCGATAAACGCCTTGTTTTTTGTAATGACAATAGGACGTAGAATTAGTCCTGGATACTTTATCATGAGTTTGACTATTTGAGAATCAGACTTTTTGCTGTTCTCCAAATCTAGTTCTTTGTACATTTTGTCTCTTTTTCTGAGTAACTCTATTGGTTTTTTTCCAGTCATTTTGATTATCTTTTTTAGTTCAACCTCTGAAAATGGGTCTTTGAAAAAATCACGTTTTTCAACATCTGCATTCATTCTTGCAATTACAGTAATTACTTTCTTACATGTGATGCATGTTGATTTGTGATATACCTTCAATTCACTTTTTATGCCTAAAATGGCTTAAAAATTGTTTAGAAAAATAAAAAATGCTGTTACACACAGCAGATGGATTTTTTGAAATCTTCAGAACTTCTTTCAAAATTGCATTCTTTACATACTTGCCAACTTCTTTTTTTTAGAACTGAAAATGTTGTTTCATAACTTACAGAATACATTTTTCCGTCACATGATGGACATGATAATGGAATATCTATTTGCATGAAATTATACTATCTAATTTTGAATATAAGGCACACGTAGAACTTATCAATCGTTCATTGATTCTTAGAATTTTCTTCTAATTCTTCATCTAATAATTCTTGATTAAATTGTTCAAGAAATTCTTTTGGAATTGAAATCATGTCCAGATATGCTTGTCTTGCCTCTTCATATGTTCCACCATTAGCAATTATTTCATCTCTAAGATTTTGTGCATCTTCAAATGTATTTTTTGTAAAGTTGAGTTGGCTTGCAATTATGTCCCTCACGTTTGGATCAAGGCTGTCAATGTAATCATCATACTGATATCCTTCGTATACTCCTGAGCTTAGATTTGCTTCTTCAATAGCTTGGCTTTTTAGATTTTCTGCAATAATTCTTTGCTGTTCTAGATATACTTGCTCTTTTGTGAGTTCTCTGTATTCTGCTTCTTCTAAGATTAATTCTTCAAATAATCCTTGATAATATTTGAATAAAGTTTGTCCAATTGGGTCTTTCTCAAAATCACTTTCATTTGCATATAGATACTTTCTTGCTTCATCTGTGGCTAATTTTTCTTCTATTATTGAGACTTTGGAGACGTCCCCATTTACTTGAAATTGAGTACTTGATAATCCTGTCATCCCATCTAATGATGCAATCACATTAACTGTGTATGTTCCTGGAATTCTCTGAAAGTCTTTGAATTCCCCAGTAAAAACCCCGTTCTCATCAGTAAATGCCAATGTTGTATCTGACCCTGCTCTAATGAAAATTTCTGCTTCGCTTATTGGCTTGTATGCATGATCTACTACTTTGCCTGTAACTACTATTGTTTCTCCTGAGTGGATGTCTCCTTGTACGTATAACTCGACAATCAACTCCCATAATTCTGCCTCTGATGTTGGAATGAATGAAAATAGCATTAAACACGAAAATAATCCGACTATTATTGCCTTATTTTTGAACACAAATCTTCTTTGAATTTTTGTTGTTAAGACAAAGTATGAATAAAAACTAGCCATTTTTCAATTTTATTTGAGTAATTTTGTTCATTTTGAGACTGGGAACTTTATCTAAAATCCCAACTAATTCTTAAACTCCTAGATTCATCTAATCGTGAATCATGGATTTAGAAAAATTTCGTAATGATGTCTATGAGATGACTGGTAAATTATCAAAAAATCTCAAAGAAAATGATGTATCCAAACTAAATTATGTTTGCCAGCAATTAATTGAAATGTATCAAAAGAATCTGGTAAAAATCAATCATTCTATTTTAGAATTAATTTGTGCAAGTAATCTAATCTCAAGAGGATACACAGTAGAAGTTGAAAAAAAAATTTCAGAAATTCTAGTGTGTGATATTTATGCAAAAAAAGGTGGTGGAGATACTATTATTGAAATAGAGACTGGATTTACTCCTCCTGATCATGCAATGGATACTGTTGATTATTATGCTGCAAGAATAATGAGTAAAATTTCAAGATATAGCAAACATTGTACAAAGTTTTCTTTGGCAACCCCTGTAATTGGAATTTTACCACTCTCAAAACTTTTCTTATTGCCGCCAAATGCAAGGAAGAAAGAGGATATAGATAAAGTCAAAAATTTATGTGATCGATATTACAAAAATCCCCCAATTGAATATGATGATATTCTAAATGCTCACTTGCATTCAATTTATCTAATAAATATGGACAAGGGGTTTGCAAAGGAACTTGATCCACAAGGATATGTTGATTTAACTGAAAATCTTCTTGGACGTAGTGAGGTCGAGTACTAATATTCCTTTTAAATGAGAAAAAATTCAAATTCATCTATTGTTTATGGTTAGTAAGATGATTTGTGCTGCATGTGAGACAAGGAAGCATTTTGAGTGTATTGATTGTATGAATAATCATAAAACCCATTTATGCGCTTGTGATTGTCATGATGAAAATACTGAACCTCATCCCACTGGAAAATCACATTAATCTTAATTCTTGAATTTTCTTTCAATCTCTTGAGCCATAATTTCTAATTGATTTGTATCTCCTAACTTTCTGTAGGTTAATTTCTCAAGTGTTTTGATGATGCTAATTGCTGCCCTATATTGTGGGATTTCAGGCTGATTTAGTTCTCCATACATACCTATTCCATGAATTCCATTTTTTTTTGCAAATCCTAGAATCAATCCGTTAAATCCTGTAATTATTGATTTTTGAGGGGTTGTTTCTACATTTAGTCCCTCCATCTGTTTTGTTAACTCTATAGATGTTGTAGTGATGTATGTTTTAGGATTTTTATCTAAAATTTTGTTAGTATGAAAACCTCCAAATGTGTAGATAAATTTTACAGAATATTTTTTTGCAACATCAATTACGTCTTGACATAATGCGTTTACCTCACTATTACTTTGAGGCTGTCCTTTCCCTCCACCGAATATTATAAAGTCATCAGTATACTTGTATTCCCAACTCTCATCTGGAAGATCAATATATCCTCCTTTGTCCACTACATATGTTGGATATTGTGTTTTTGCAATTCTGAATGTTTTTGTTCTTAAAGAATCATTAATGAAATTCACTACAATACTTCCAACGTTTCCCATATCTTGCATTGCTGCAATTATGATTGGTTTTTCTACAATTGGTTCTTGGTTTTGTGTAAACTCCACAATTTTTCTAAAATGTAATGAATTTTAAACGTATGCTGTAATTAAAAAAATCTAGATGTTCTTTTTATGAATAGTATTTTTTAAATCCTTCATCTGTTGGATAAAGTTCTACTTTAACTCCTGCAATTCCTTTTTTCTTTATCACTTTCATTAATCCTTTGTCTTCTAAATCTTTTAAAATATTTTCTAGTTCTTGATTCTCCATGTTGAGATTTCTTTGAATTTTGTTGAAATCTCTAACTCCTTGATTTAACTCTCCTAAAACTTGTGTCTCCTTATTTTGTGGTTTTTGAAATGATTCTTGTCTCTGAAATGATTCTTGTTTTTGCTCTGTTCCAGTCTCATTTTGATTAAATTGGTTTTCAGTTGGTGGACTGTTTCTGTTTTTCCATTTTTTCACTATGCGAGGAAGTATTCTTGCTAATGGGATCAAGAAAAAAATCAGATAAATCCAGGAAAATCCTTCTTCAACCATGCCTAAACCCCATTTTTTTGTTCAATATTTGTTATTTTGTATTGTTAATTAATTCACTTTTGAGCCTAGCGATCTCCTGTAGATATTTTTTCCCATAATACAGAAACTTATCATATTTTAACTCTTGTAGATTTTTGATTTGTTTATCAATGATCTCTAAAACATGAAAGATTCATAAGGCAAAAAAACTTTCTATCGACAAATTATGGAGACATCACTAGAAACCATTGGCACATTGGAATATGTTCTTGATAAATATTCTAAAATCTGGAGTTGGAAAATTGTTGGCGCCAGAGCAGTAAACATGATCTCAAGACTAGTTCCTGAAGCATGGTATGGCGAAAATGTAAACGAGGTTATTATTCCTGATAGTACTGAAAATATCAAGCAAATTAAATTAATCATGGATAGATATCCACTTGAAATTTTATCAAAATATGCATGGCAAAGAAAAATTGTAAAGACTTTTGCACCAAAACCTACATTGCCTCCAGTTAAACACAAACTAAAGCGTGCAAAAGCTGGTAATCAATTTAGAGGTAAGCTTCTAAATTTCCAAAAAGAAGGATTAGATTTTTTATTGAAATCTTCTGGTAATGCATTACTAGCTGATGAGATGGGGCTTGGAAAAACTGTGGAAACATTATCTTATGTGGCTACTGAAAAACAAACATTCCCTGTACTTGTTGTTGCACCATTAGTTACATTACATAATTGGGAACGAGAGATTGAAAAATTTCTAAAGAAAAAGAGTAGAAATGGAAGAATATTGGGATCTGAAACCCCAAGTGTTACACTTATTCGAACTGGAAAATCCCAAGAACTTCCAAAGACTGACATTTACGTAATTAATTATGAATTACTTTTCAAGAGAGATACTGATTTAGCAAAACTTGGAATAAAGACTATCGTTTGTGATGAGGTGCATAACTTGAGGTCTAAAACTACTCAGAAATACAAGGCAGTCAAAAAACTTGCAGCACTTCCTTCTGTTTTGTATAGAATTGGTCTTTCTGGTACTCCAATTTACAATAGAGGTT
>JADHUF010000022.1 GCA_016784625.1 Candidatus Nitrosopumilus sp.
TAGACTTCACAATCCAGAAATGCTAAAAAATAGATTAAAAGAGCAAGGACTGGATCCGGCTCAATTTGCAGACCACCTCAAAACGTTTGATTGGGGAATGCCACCACATTCTGGATGGGGCATGGGATTAGACAGATTGATGACGACACTAATTGGAATTGACAATGTTCGTGAAGTGGTTTTGTATCCACGAGATCCAGATAGGCTTAGTCCATAAGGGATATTGTAAATTATGACACTATTCTGCAAACAATGTAACGAGAGAAGATTGCCAATAGTCTTTGCCAAAGACAAGCCTCCACTATGGCTATGCAACAAATGTGAAAATTTTGCAGATGCCGTAGACACAATTGTCAGAGAATTGGGCAAAGATGAGAAAGATGAAATGAATAAAAAATTAAAAGATTTTGAAAATAACACTGTATTAAATGGAGAAAAATTACATAGAAGAAAAGGCGTTAATTAATAATGATCGAGCAAATCGATGCCAAAAAAGTAGTGGAAGTGATTGGGAATAATCTGATTGGAGTATCACACGATTCTAGCAGTTTTGCCAAATTGCCTGACTCATTTTGGGGATACTTTGCAAGAGGCCACGACACTAAAGGTACGTTTGGAGTCATTGTGACATATTCTGAGGAAGGCAAAGATGTCGATGAGCTAATCAAGATGTATGAAGAATGGGCTACAAAAAACAAAACAAAATCAGAAGCTACTTAGTTTCTTTGAGTAATTTACGATATCCCTGACATTCTGCACAGATAGGTTTTCCCTTGTATTTTGGATTGCCATCAGTGATTTTCAGAGTTCCAGGAACAAGTTTACAAATACAGCAATCAGCCATGATATTTGATCAAGACATACGTTAATAAAAATTATCTAGTCTGCAATAATTATCGGGATTCCAAATCCAGATAAACCATCGCATCCACCATGCCCACCAGAAGGATGCAATGTCCATAAAGCATACTCGCCTTCAGGAGCATTTACAAAAATTGTACCTACCCATCCAGACGGGTCTCCTAATTCGGAGATAGAATCAAGATGTCTAAAAGAACTTGTCTTGCCATTACTTTGAATTACATTATCTCCATTTTCAGAAGCAGGGAGATTAGAAGGTACGAAATTATCAGAATAACCGATAGAGAAAACCAGCGAACTTAAAATGATTGCTGCAATCATAAACAAAATTATTCTAATAATATTATGCCATAAGGAATTATTTTTAAAGAACACCCAAATTTCCCAAATTCGGCAATTAATCCAGGCTCAATACTGTAAAGTTAGACATCTAAAAGTTGAAAATTTTACACTTTTTGGGCTTTAACAAAAAATTTTAAAATAATTCATGAATGCAAATTACGAGGCATTTTTGTGGATAGTGCAAAACCAAAAAAAAATTCATGAGGAATACATCCAAAGAATATCATAGCATTCAATTATCACTAGACGGGAATGAGGATCATTGTTAAATATGATTTTCACGTTATATCTGTGACGAGAAACCGTTGTTCTGCGTCGTAGAACGATCGGTCTGGAAAACACTTCATGTTAGGAGTACGTCCTTGGTTTAGCGTGTTTTCCTTGTATCTCGTTGTTTTAAGACATCATTTCAAACCATCAAAAGAATTCCAGGGGTTTTTAGAATTTTACATTGTAATGTCTTGTGAGTAATGAGTTCGGATCTTTCTTCAACTATGCCAAACTGTGCCAATTTTTAGATAATTGATTTTTGAGGCAAAGTAGATCTGGAAGGTATAAAGAAGGTAAAGAGATCAGAGGTCTTTAAATGAATTCAGTACAAGAAAAAAGAGGGGGACCGTATCCAAAAATAAAACAGAAAGAACGACGAGACAAAGTTCACAAATTACATGTCATGTATGGATATTCTGCCAGAAAGATTGCAGATATGCTCAACGTACATAGAAATACAGTGAACGAGGATATCAAATATCTGGAGTCGCTTGATTCAGAAAATTGGAAAGAATATGATGTCGAATCATGGATGACAAAACAACTTCAAAGATTAGAATTTCAGAGAAGTGAAATCATGGAAGAATTAGACAAAGAGCAAGAGAGCAAATACAGAGTACAGCATTGGAAACAAATCTTCAACATAGATAATAAAATTACAGAGATAGCGATGAAAACAATGCCACATAGGGCAGATAAAATTGACTCTGAAACAATAACAGATAGCATGGTAGAAGAGGTCATCCATCATCTCATGAAATTAAAGGGAAATGAGGATGCAAGATACAAAGATGGTGAAATGACTAGAGAGATTATCAAATTTTTAAAATGTGATGTTTTATTGGCAAGCAGAATAATCAACAAGATGAACATATTGGGATTAAGATACTGTACGGAGCCTTCACATGAGACCATGTCTATAACATTTTACAACATATCAAAATTCTCTGAAATGCGTGGAATTAATTAGCGAGATTAAACACTATAAAGAACGAGTTGAATGTAAATATCTCATTTTTCAAATAACAGAGTTCAGCATATCAAGATGTAACAATTTTCTAAATAATTTAAAAAGAGACATTCCAAAAGTCTTACGACAAGCGTCATAATTTCATTCGTAAAAGGAGGGCTTTGCCTTTTTAGAGATTGTCTGTAAAAAGGCAATCCCCCCTCTTTGTGTGTAGAAACCTGCGTTTGACTATAATCATATTTTCGTAGGGTCAACAATAGGAAACGAAAAGGGCGTTGAAATATTCCGTTCTTTTAATCGAACGTTAGTAAGTTTACCCCACCATTGACGACCTCTATCACCATTAAGCTTCAAGTTCTTTTTTACTTTGGAAAACGAACCAATCTTTTCAAGTGTCTTGTTCTTGATGTTCATCTTGATAGTTCCTACCCTAGTCTTTTCAAACTCGTAAACCAATCTTCCTTTGGAATCTAATTTAGTATCCTTGTGAATGATTGTTTCATCGCCAAGTTGACCAATGCCACGAGATTTCTCAAACTTATCATTCTTGGCATAGAAACCACTTTGTAAAGCGTAGATAGACCCCTCAAAGTCACAAGAAAATTCCCCTAGTTTCTTTGAATCTAATTCAAGTTTCTTTGTAGTAGTGATTGAATCCGTATACAACATGACTATGTCATTTTCAATTTCATGTTCCATTATTGCACTATACAGCATGGAACGTGTAATTCCTGTAATGCTAGAACCAATAATTGGATTAAACAGATTTCCAATTTTGTTTTCTGTTGTTTGCGTTGTCTTTCCATAAATTGAGTTTAGAATAATTTTGATAGGAAGTTCTAAGGGGTCGCCTTGTCGTTTTAGTTCCTGTCTTTTCTCATAAAATTCCTCTATTACTCGCTTGAATGGATAAAATGGATTACTATCCACATACTGCCAAGATTCCAAGACCTCAAACCATGATGAATCTTCACATGACTTTAGTTCTTCAAGTGTTGCATACGTGATAAATTCACCATTGGGAAAAATAATCTTGTTTCTAACTTTGAAGAAAAATGGTGTGATGTGTTTGGTTTGTGGAATGTTGCATTTGATTTTGAAAAATCCTAGTAGGGCGTTTGGTAGAATAGTTTTTGATTGAATCCAATCACCTTTAGTAAATTCAGGAATTTTTGTTAGTGCATAAGGATAAGCAGAATTAATGTCGTAGATGTAGGCTTTATCAGTAAAACCCCTAGTAACAAGTTCTATTCTACCACCAACGTAACAGTTCCATGCTAGTTCTTGAACCACTAAGGGTGTATCATCAAACTTTGGAATCATCACACCATGATTAATCAAAATCTTTTCTGCCAAGTAGCCACTACTTATCCAATGAGAGGAATAGAATCCAAAAGCCTTGTAAAACATATCCACCCAATGAACTGCTAGTTCCTGAGTGAGAATACAATCATCAATACAATAAGTTCTCATTTGTCTTTTGTGTCGGTTGTAGTAGTCTTTGCTAAACTCACTTCTTGATTCTTTCATTACTTCATAGTGTGCAGGTAATGGTTTTTTGATGTTATTTTTGTAAGACTGTTTTAATGATGATTCGGAATAGAACTGTGCAATATCAAAAAAGTTTACAGAATGTTTGCCTTTTTTGATTGATAGTTTTCTTTTCTCAATGTAGTGAATAGAATATCCTAGAATCTTACATCTACCTGTATAGTAGAATTTGTTTAGTGCTTTGTCGGTTAGTTCTGTAAGGATTAATCTTAGAATGATTCTTGCATCAAAGTGTAAATTCCAAAAGAAACACCAAGAACCCTCATACCTTTTGGAAAACAGAAACTTTAGAACTTGGTTGATCTTAGATTTCCCTAAACCGATATAGTTTCCCTCATTATCTGCAAGAACTAAGAGTTCACCTTTTTGCGTGGTTTCAGTATCTAATGCGTAGATTTTACGCCTGTATGATACTGCTTTTCGTCTAAATTGAACCCTTTTTTTGAGATGTTTGAGTAGTGGTCTTTTGGGTAAAGATTCTGCAATCAACTTGGATTCTGCCAAAATACGTCATTGATGTCTACATCTTCGCCACGTCTACGAGCAAAGAACTGAGAAAACATTTGTCTTGATGTAAACTGTTCTCTTAGTTCGGGATATGTATCTCGTAATAATTTTAGATAATTCCAAACACCTTTCATGAAACTAGAACGTCTTTTGTTTGCATTATTCATATCAGGAGCTACAAATTCAGGTTCAGGAATTGGAACTGCAATCTTTTCTTTCTCTTTGTTTAGCCTTTTTCGTAATGATATAGCTTCTTTGATGTGTAGTCCTTTGAGTTGCTCTAGTATAGCATTAATTTTATTTAGCTCTATCGATACCATTAATCATCATCTCTTTTCTAGAAAAAAGAAAAAAGGGATTAGAGAACAATCTCAAAATCCCTTAAATCGTTTTCTGGATTCTTGGTTGACTTTCTCAACCAAGTTTTTATTTTCAGGAAAGTTCCTGCTCTTACTTTGTTTTCTCTTAGGAGTTTGTTGTATGCTCGATAGAGAATCTTGTTGGTAGATTTTCCTTTCAAAGGAATGTTCTTATCTATCATATCGACCTTAGCTAGAACGTTCCAATCGTACATTGTTGGGAATGGTTCTGGGTCGATAATTTCGACAGATATAGTGTCGGGATTATTCTCTCGACCTTTGTAGTCTCCCCACTTCAAAAATGGTGGGAATGAGTTTTCACTCAATTTTCTTTTTCTCCTGAATCATTTGATTCAATCTCTGTGGTATCATCACAGAATGGAGTAACCTTGATGTAGTTTTCATCAAGGCTTTTGACTAGTTCCACTTTAGCTTTTATTTCAGAATCAGGTGATACGTCACAACCACAATTCTGCAATAGGGTCTTGTCTAGTGTTATGACCCTAGAGTAGTTTTGGCGTGGAACTCTTTTTTCACCGAAATCAATTACGGTTTCGGTTTCATTGGTTTGTTTTACCATGTAAGAGGATTTCAAAGTAGTGCTTAAGTAGGGTCAAAATAGTAGTTATTACGTTGGTAAAACGACTTCAAATAAAACAAGATGAGGTAAAGGAATGGTTAGAAGCGACTTATCTCATGCCTATCAAGGTTACCCCTCTTAACTTAGGAATTATACAAAATCCAACGATTTTTAGTAAATCAGTACACCATAAAGCCTACAAAAAAGGTGTTGCACGTGCCAAAGATGATTTACAATTATTAAATTTCTTTTTGAAAAATCTTAGACCAAAATATAGAAGTCAAATAACTAATAGCCAAGAATTTCATAATGTTATTCAAAGTTTAGTAGACATTGATGATATGAAAGGACAAAAAATGTCAAAGCAAGAAAAGGAATCTGCCAATGCTTTGGCAATTCAATTATTATCTTATGCCCTTAATGTAATGCTTCGAACAATGCCAAAAGAATTTTTAAAACCTCTCAAAGACCACACGTTACCATTAAACAACTTGTTAAAAGCAATCTATAATTTTTCAAAGAATAATAATTTGCCTGAATTAGCCTCTTTTAGAGAAATAGATTTCCCAATTACAGAACGAGATTAATTTTATTCGAATTATAATAGTTTGATCAAACCTTATCTATTCATTCTACTCTAAAGTATCATCAAAGTATCATGAAATATATCATAAGTGTATCAAAAACATACAAACATCGAGGTAGATTTATCACTCACAAACCAAAAACAAAGAAACATTGGCAAATAATGTATTATGACATAGATGAGGATACGGAAGACCTAGTTTTACAGTCAAAATTTGTCAATACATTACAAGCATTTTATTACAAATTTAAAAAATATTACAAAAGAAAATTTGTTTGTACAGAATGTGGATATGTATTTGAGATGTTAGTCAAGAAAAGACAGCACAACATAGATGTTGATTGTCCTAACTGTGAAGAATAGCATCTACGAACGTAACATCTAGTATTTTTTAATCATAATATTGTATACGGTATTATAGAAATGATAACAGTTGAAACTATGCCTCGAGTGTACGGACACAACATTTCCTGTATACAAGTCGTATACGGAATATGTGAGACATTATGACCAAAAACAAGGTAATTCACGCCCGTATAGATGATGATATCCATGATAGGCTATTTGAAAAATGCAATGAATTGGGTTGTAGTTTTACTGATTACATTGAATCAGTAATAGAATCATCACTAGAAGATGAAGAACCTATGCCCATTGAATCTTAGAGATAAACAAATTGTTTACAAATTAGTTAATTTAGTACGAAAATAACCATTTTTCATATGTTCAACCCATCCATCTTGATGGATCTTGAACATTGATTTTTTCCGTTCTGGAAAATACTTGAAAAAATCTTTTTCTATTATAACTCATGTTAGTTTTAATGTAAATTAACTAATGACTTGTTGTATGTTTAAAATGATCAATACGGATAAATTATTTTGAAATATCTTTCAATATAATTGGAAGTATTTTTTCATAGATATTATCTGCAATAATTTCATTCCCTAAATCACCCACATGACCAAAATCATAAAATATGGTTTCAGAATTAGAATCAAAAACATTTTGTAAACTAAATGTTGCAGAACATTCAGAATCTAATTCATTTAATGCGTTATGATATAAATTATAATTATCTATTTTAGATTGTCCATCAAATTTTTTAAAATATGTTGATTCCTCTAAACTTAAAATTTTGTTCCCAGTTCCAACTAAAGGTTGTAATGTGATAATTACCTTAAAATCCGATTCCAGTCCTAATTTACATATTCCCTCCCAGTTAGTTTTCCATGCAGTAACTTTCTCTTTCATGTTACTGTTATTAAATTCTAAAATGCTCATTGTATCTTGTTTTAAATTAAAATAATGAGTTAACAATATTTTTGGAGTAACATAATCACTTTTTCCAATAGCTCTAACTATTTTATCAAGTAGTAGAGGATCAGTTCCTAATTCATATGATTCAAAATTTTGTTCTAAATCATTCCATCCATCATAAATTATTATCATGTTTGGAGATTGATTCAATATATTTTTTTTAATTAAATTAATTTCTGTAAAACTATATGCTTGAGGAATTCCTGCATTAATTACTTCAATATTTTTATTTGGATTTTCTTTAATTAATTTTTCTTGTAAGAAATAAGGAATTGTAGTTGAATCTGACGTTGAACCTACACCAAATGTTGTTGATCCTCCTATAACGAATATTCTATAACTCTGATCTAATTTTAATTCATTTCCTCGAAATCCATCAGAATTAACATTTATCGTTTTGAAATTCTGATTAGGTATAAGATATAGAGGGCTTGTGTTCCATTTGAGTGCATTATTGTCTCTACAAATATCTAATTTTAATTCATTATCAACATCATCATAAACTTCACTCTTTAGAAAGTTACAATTTGGAAAATAGTAATCATATACTCTTAATGAAATTTCAAAAATACCTAGGGATATCAATATTAAAAGAATAAAAAATGTAATTTGTTTTTTATATGAAATTTGAATAGACATTACTTTACCACCAAATTATTACCCATCACAATACAATCCATGTCCGTTTTAACAATCATAGAATGAGCTTGCTCAGGAGTGTTCACTATGGGCTCACCCATCACATTCATGGATGTATTAATTATTACAGGGACTCCTGTTATTTTATAAAACTCATTAATCAAATCATAATACAACTTATTGCTCTCTTTTGAAACTGTCTGTAATCTACCAGTACCATCAACATGAGTTACTGCTGGGATGACCTCAGGTTTTTTGACTGGGACTACCATTAACATGTATGGACTTGGAATGTCAATCTCAAAATATTCTGATGTAAATTCTTCCATAATTGAGGGTGCAAATGGTCTAAAAGATTCACGATGTTTGATTTTGGCATTAAGAATATCTTTCATGTTTGCACGTCTGGGATCTGCTAGAATACTTCGATTCCCAAGGGCACGTGGACCCCACTCCATTTTCCCCTGATACCATCCAACCACATTTCCATCTGCAATGAGTTGTGCCGTTTTTTGTAATAATTCTGTATCATCAAAGGATTTGTATGAGACATTTTTAGAATCTAAAAATACTTTAATTTCTTTATCTGTATATGATGGACCCACATACACATTTTCTTGAATTAATTGTGTATTGTCAGATGTATCTTTTGGATTTTTATGATAAATATAATACAAGTACTGCGCAGCCCCTACTGCACTACCTGCATCCCCTGGAGATGGCGGAATATGAACATTCTCAAATGGACCTTCAGATAGTATTTTGTAATTAGATACTCCATTTAGTGCAACGCCTCCACCGATACATAGATTTTTCATCTTTGTTTTATCATAAATATGATGAACCATTTTTAAAATTACATCTTCTAATACTTTTTGTGCACTAGCTCCAATATCAAAATGAATTTGTAAAGTTTTTTCATCTCTTGTTTTTGGTTCTATACCAAACAGTTTTGAGAATTTTTTACTAGTCATTACTTTGTCATATGTAAATGCAAAGTATTCCATGTTAAGATGAATACTCCCATCATTTTTTACATCAATTAAATTCTCCATTATCAAATCATAATACTTTGGTTTACCATAAGATGACAATCCCATCAACTTGTATTCCCCCTCGTTAACTTTGAATCCTAGAAAATAGGTAAATGCTGAATAAAATAGTCCTAGTGAATGTGGCCATCGAATATCATTTGTAATTTTCACAGAATCATTGCTAGCATACCCATATGAGGTAGTACTCCATTCACCTACTCCATCAATTGTAAGAATTGCTGATTCCTCAAATGGTGAGGTGTAAAATGCATGTGCTGCGTGTGATAGGTGATGTTCAGGAAATATTATCTCTCCTTTGAATCCCTTTAGTGCTTTTTTAATATCATTTTTAATCCATAACCTTTTGTGAATCCATTTTGGGATTACATCCAAAAAGCTGTACAGTCCACGTGGAGCAACTGCAATGTAATTATCTAACAATCGTTCAAATTTTAAAACAGGTTTATCATAAAATGCAACTGAATCTATTTTATCTGGTGTGATTCCTGCCTCATCAAGACACCATTGGATGGCTTTGTGTGGAAAATCATCATCAAATTTTTTTCTTGAGAATCTTTCTTCTTCTACTGCTGCTATCACATGTCCATCTTTGAGTAGAGCTGCTGCTGAATCATGATAGTAGCAAGATATTCCTAAATTATACATCAGTACTGTTTCCTAATTCTGTGAGGTTTTGTTTGTTCTACATCCAACCAGTATGTGCCATCTTGGTTTTTTAATCGTAATAAATCAATTCGTAATAATCTAAACAAAATTCCATAAATAGAAATTACTGTAGCAAACAAAATCCCTAAAAATATTTTTGTATTAATTATTGCAAAAATATCTAATCCCTTTAAGATTTTTTTTGCAAATATTTGTGTGACACTTAGAACTGCTACCACAAATATAATTAAAATCTCAATTGAAAATATTCCAGTTGATGATGTTATAATGAAAAACCAAAATGACAGTCCTGCCGTAACAGCTAGGGACTTGAATCTAGAAGAACTGGTTTGCATTTTAAATCGGATAGATAAATGCCACTAGTCCTGATTGTGCAAGAGCTGTTACTCCAATTAGTGCAATTAGTAAAATGATAATTGGAAACATATGAAATTTTCTTCTATGAACAAATAACTCAAAAATTTCCTTAACTGTGGATAACCGTGACAATTTCTTAAATTATTAAAATTACAGTTTATTTGTATATGTTTTGGATGAATTAGAAGACAAATGCCTTCAAATATTTTTTTTGGGTATATGTATTAATAAAATTTACAAGAGTTGTAATTAGATTATCCTTGAATTCTAAACTCTTTTTGTTTCCCTGTACAATATTCGGCAAGATTTTGAACCATAATTTTAGCGACAGTAATTTCTTTAACGGATTTTAATCCATTTCTAGTCTTTTTTCCATGTCTGTAATCATATTGTCTCTCTTTTTGAAATGTTCTCTCTAACAATTCTAGAAACTTTCTAATCAAATCATACTCTAGCACGACTATTCCATCTCTAGTGTATGCATACTGTTTTTTGGATATTCTACTTGACTTTGCATCAGATATTTTCCAGACAGAATAATCTACTAACCATCGAAATGGTTCCATCATATCATATACTAAAGATTGGAATGAAGTATGATTTTTGTGCATAAATCCATAGTATGTATCAAGACCTATACCATTGATGTATGAAGATATTTGTCCTGCTAAAACTGCATATCCGTAGTTTAGAAGTGCATTAATCACATCCGTAGCATTTTTCTTTTCAATTCTAACTGAATTTCTTTTCTTGAATCCAAATCGTACATCGATTAGTTTGGTGTAATTATCAAAGTAATACCTAGAACTTACAGCTTCACTTATCCCGGATTTTTCAAGTTTGCAGATATTTGCAAGAATCTCCTGATGACTAGTGGACTTTAGGAATCTAATTTGTGATTGTATTTTTGCTTTTAGAATTTGTTGTGTTAAGTAACTTCTATTTGATTTATCTCGAAATGTATCGTACTGTGCAATTTTGTACTTTGTAGCAGTTAGTGAATCTCTTAATCCATGACAAAGAGTTATTTGTTTTCCACGATTATCAAGTAACACAACAGTACGATTATTCTCAGATAGTAATGACAAACTTTCAGTTGAGATGTACCCTTTTCCTTGTAGAATTATTCTTTGATATGGCATATCTTTTACAAACCATTCCTCAATCGTTGGTTTTGAAAATGGATCGTAGCAATTCTTTAAAATTAACTTTGAATTTTTTACAGAAATTGAAAAACCATATCCCTTTAGAAATTTTACATGAAAATGTTGTTGTCTCATTGAATTAAGTTTGTAATTTATCTAATAACAAAATTCCAACAAATCATACCATCGTCTCACGTTAGTCAAACGCAGGTTTCTACACACAAAGAGGGGGGATTGCCTTTTTAGAGATTGTCTGTAATCTGTTTTGTAAATTCAGTAGTACTCTTATCCCCACCAATATCTTTGGTCTTGACACCAGTTTTTACCAAATTAAAAATGGTAGACTCTAATTTTGCCCCAACTTCAATACATTTAGAATCATTGTGTTTGTTACCCAACCAATCAAGCATCATCTTGATTGACAACAAAAAGGATGATGGATTTGCAATATTTTGTCCTGCAATATCAAATGCAGCACCATGAACCGGTTCAAACAATGCAAAATTATCTCCAATATTAGCAGCTGGGGCCATACCCAATCCCCCAACCACTTGCGAGGACTCGTCAGATAAGATATCTCCAAACAAGTTAGTAGTCACAACAACATCAAACTTTTGGGGTTGTCGAATTAAATTCATCGCACATGCATCAACATACATTTGTTCAAATGCAACATCAGGATAATCTTCAGATACATCAGTGCATGCTTTTGCAAATAACCCATCAGTTATCCTCATGACATTTGATTTATGGACACATGTTACTTTTTTCATAGAGTTACGCTGTCGGGCAGTTTCAAATGCGTATTTTGCTATTCTTTTTGATGCAAATTCCGAAATAATTCTCAAGGCTACTGCAGAATCACCCAAGCTAAATTCTTTTCCAGTGTAAAGATCCTCTGTATTTTCTCTAACTATCACCATATCAATATCATCACGCAATGCAGGCATGTGGGGATAAGATTTTGCAGGCCTGATGTTTGCGTACAAATCAAGCATTCGCCTCAACACCACAATTACATCTGCTGCACTCTCACCAACTGGTGCTTTCAGACATGCATCAGATTGTTTTATCGAGTTGACTGTTTCATCAGGAAGTGCTTTTCCATCTTCAGACAATGCCTTGTCACCAGCAGATAATTTTGCAATATCAAATTTCAAATCAAGTTTATCATGAATAGCAGTTAAAACAGAAATTGCAGATTCAGATAATTCAGGACCTATCCCGTCGCCAGTAATTAAAGAAATTTTGTACATGAGGTGATTTGAAACAGGGTGATTTTAAATCATTAGTTTTGCTGTAAAATCCACACATGGTGGAAAATGATTTGATCAAGGCATGATTTTTTTAATGTCATTGATCATTCTTCTCAACACAGAATTAGTTTCAGTGTTTTCATCAACAGGTTTTTTCACGATGTCGTTTTTTGGGAGTTTAATGGTAAACGTTGTAGGATTGTTATGCACAGAGATTTTTCCGCCATGTTGTTCGACAATATTCTTACAAATTCCCAAACCCAATCCAGTTCCAGTAGACTTTGTAGTGAATAATGGATCAAAAATTTGAGAGATCTTATCACTGGGAATACCAGGTCCAGAGTCAACTATGGAAATTACCACATTCTCAGGATCAGCCTCAGTTGAAATAGTAATAATTCCTTCATGTTCAATTGATTGTATAGAATTAGTGATTAAATTTGAAAAAACAGATTTCATTTTACTTGAATCGCAATTTAGGGACATTTCATTTTTAGGTAAATTAATTTGAATATCTTTTGGAATCTCAATATTTGAGAGTACAATTTTAAGCAGAGAATTAATTGAGATTTTTTCCTTATGCATTTTTGAGCTTTTTGCAAACTCTAAAACATCATCAATGATAGAAAATACGGAATCTATTGAATTTTCGATGCGATTAGCATAATGTTTTGTTTTTTCATCAATGTTAGGACCTAAATTCATTCGTAATAATTCAAGATTGCTTTTGATAACAGTTAGCGGATTTTTTAAATCATGAGACATACGTGATGCCATAGTTCCAATCGTGGTGATTTTTTCACTATTTGCTGCATCTTGAGTTAATCTCAAATTTTTTGCAAGGACTCTGAAAACATAGAACAATAACAAACTCATTGAAAAACCAACCATAGGAATGAAAAATAAAAGCAACATGCCGATTTGTTCAGGCGGATTTTCAACTCCTTCATAAACAAACACCCAATTTCGGTTGTGAATTGGAATTGGAATTGTTGTAGAAAAATCAATGTCATCAAGTGTGTGTTGGGATATATCATCAGAATTGAAAAACAAATTTTCGTCAGAAACTTGGTCATCATAAATTTTTAATCGAAGATCTTCAAACGTTGTCAAATCAACAGTTCCTTGAACAAAGTCATCAATCCTAAAGACAGTGTAAACCAATCCTTGTAAACTATCTGAATCAGTATTAGAATAAATTGGAACAAGCATTAAAAAGCCATTTTGGATATTGTCTTCAATTTCTTGAACTAGAATTATTTTTCCAGTAATGGCAGTAGTTCCAGTTTCTTTAACTAGATTTACTGCATCCCGCCTTGTTTGCTCAAAATAAATATCATATCCAATAGCTTTTTGATTTCTAACATCCGATGGTTCTAAGAACAATATAGGATAGTATTCATCTCGATCTCCAGAGGGGATAATTTCAAAATTGTCAATTCCGTAATTTTTTAATTGAGAAACTAGTTTCTCCCTATCATCATGCATGGTGTGTTGAGCATATCCAACTCCTTGCAGGCCAGGATACCTAGTTGAGAGATCATTCATGGCAATAAAAGTACGCCATTCATCAAATTCTACATTTTCTGATGCAGCAAAAAGTCCCTTTGCACCAACTAAAACTTGCTCATATTGTTGAAGTTCATCAGAAATCAGAATAGTCATAAGATTAGCATCATCAGTAAAAGACTGATTCTGAGATTGTGTTAAATTGTATGAATAGCCAATCCAAATTAGAAGAGTGATTGAAACAGATGCTAGCAGCATAACCCATGAAATAGATGCAAGTTTTTTCATAATTTTCAACAATTCATCATACGTTTAAAATTTAGGGAATAGTGGTTAAATTATTTAATTAAGCATGTGTGAATTTTTCATATCAATTAACCTGCTTTTCTTGGAGCATTTTTTTGAGCATAATTCGATTGATTGCATCAATTACTGCTTTAACGGAGGTGGTTACAATATCCTCGCCAACTGATTTTGCCGAAACTTTGTTTCCAAACGCATCTTCAACTTTGACTGTGACTTCACATAAGGCACCAGAACCACCAGAAATAGAAGCTAATCCATAATCTTTTATTTTGATTTCAGAAAGCTTTCCAGTAATCTTTTGAATTGCATTAAGTGCAGCATCTACTGGCCCCACTCCGTAATCAGTTCCGACATGGTCTACACCATCAATGTTTAATTTTACAAATGCATAAGGCATTGTTCCAATTCCTGTAGATACTGAGAATCCAGTTAATTGAACAATTTTTTTGAGATCTTTTTCCCCCATGACGTTACTTGCAATTGACAATAACTCTACGTCAGTGAGTTGTTTTCCTTGATCACCTATCACTTTGACTTCATCTAAGATTTGTTTTGATTGTTCTTCAGTTGGCGTTACTCCGTAATCAGATAACATTGCATTCATCCCATGAACTCCTGCATGTTTTCCAACTTGGAGCCATCTCTTTCTTCCGACTAATTCAGGACTAATTGGCTCGTATGTGAGCGGATTGCTCAATACACCGTGTGTATGAATTCCCGATTCATGGCCAAATGCATTAGTTCCAACTATTGCCTTGTTTGGTTGAACTATAATTCCCACAGTCTTTGAGATGAATCTAGATGTTTCATAAATTAATTCAGATTTAATGTTAGTTTCGTATTTTTGCTCGAATGGAAGACATTTCAATGCCATTGAAAATTCTTCCAAGGACGCATTTCCTGCTCGCTCTCCAATTCCATTAATTGTCACATGTGCACAAGAAGCTCCGGCATGAACTCCGGCTAATGAATTTGCAACTGCCAATCCAAAATCATTATGACAGTGAACACTTACCGGAAGTTTTGTAGCTTCAACTGTATCGCGAGTCAATTCAGCCATATATTCAGGAGTAGAATACCCTACGGTATCAGGAATGTTGACTCTGTCAGCACCTGCTTTTGCAACATCTCCAAATACTTTTTTCAAAAATTCCCTATCAGTTCTTGTTGCGTCTTCAGCTGAGAATTCTACTTGCAAACCACGGGATTTGCCATACTCGACTGCCTCAATTGCTTTTTCAAGTGCCTGATCTCGAGTCATTTTGAGTTTATACTCCAAATGGATATCAGAAGTTGCAATGAATGTGTGGATGTAATTTAATCCCGCATCAACTGCTGCGTCAATATCAGTTTTAATAGTTCTTGTCAACCCTGCAATCTCACAAGATAATCCTTCAGCAGTTATCATCTTAACAGCTTTAAGTTCACCTTCAGAAATTACTGGAAATCCAGCTTCAATTGCATCAACCCCAAGTTCGTCAAGTTTTTTAGCAATAGATAATTTTTGATCTGGGGATAAAGAAACCCCGATTGTTTGCTCTCCATCCCTTAATGTCGTATCAAATATTCTAATTTTCATGCCCCACTCCTTTGCAAAGCAGCAACACCCGTTCGTGCAACATCAAGTATTCCAAATGGTTTTGCTAATTCCTCAAATGCTTTGATTTGATCAGGTGTAGCAGTCAATTCCACCATGATAGAGTCTTTTTTCACATCATGTACTTTGCCGCCATATGCATTTGCCAATTTGTTGACTTCCATACTATCACTAGCATTACTTAGTTTAATCTTAAAAAGACTGAGTTCTCGATATACGGTTTTGTGCTCATCTAAACGCTCAACTTTGACAGTGTCAATCATTTTATCAAGTTGCTTAACTATCTGGTCAATCTGTTTTTCATCACCATAAGTTGTAATGGTCATTTTTGAATAATCAGGATTCTCAGTCACACCTACTGAGATACTATCAATATTGAAATTGCGGGATCTAAAAAGATGCGTTACCTTAAACAAGATTCCAGGTTTGTTTTCAACTAAAATAGAAAGAATTGCCCACATAATCAACCACTAAGAAGGTAAGATCATATCCGCAAGCGAAGTTCCAGGAGCTACAAATGGCAATACATCTTCTTCAGGAT
>JADHUF010000023.1 GCA_016784625.1 Candidatus Nitrosopumilus sp.
ATTTAACATTACAATTGCATTTTCAAATGCTTCAAATGATAAAATCTCTTTAGGTCTTATGTTCATCTCTAATAATTTAGCACATGCAACTCCGGTATCGTAGACCATCTTTTCACGTCTATCGTCTTCAGCTGGTGGACTGGCACTACCAGGTAATGCAAGACCTATTGCCTCTGATATTGATGCCATTGTATTTGCAGTAAACATTCCTCCACAAGAACCTGCATTTGGACATGCTGTATTTTCAATATTTTTTAGAGCTTCTAATGTTAATTGGCCTGCATCATATGCTCCTACTGCTTCATACACATCCACTACTGTTAGCTCTTTTCCATCAAGCATTCCTGGCATGATAGTTCCACCATACACAAACACTGATGGAATATTCAGTCTGGCCATTGCCATCATAGTTCCTGGTAGGCTTTTATCACATCCTGCAATTCCTACTAGTGCATCGTATTGATGTGCTCTGACCATTAATTCAATTGAATCTGCAATAACTTCTCTAGAAATTAATGATGACTTCATTCCTTCATGACCCATTGCAATTCCATCACTTACTGCAATTGTTGAAAATTCTCTTGGTGTTGCACCTGCATCTGAAACTCCTTCTTTAGCCTTTAGAGCTAATTTTGGAAGATGAATGTTACAAGGCGTTGCCTCATTTCCTGTATGGCACACCCCAATGAATTGTTTTGATAAATCATCATCAGTTAATCCCATAGCTTTGTACATTGCTCTATGTGGTGCTCGAGCAGTTCCTTCTACAACATTTCTACTAGAAATTTCCATAACATGTAATTTTCTGATTGCTTTAATTTAAGTCTAGATTCTAAATTTCAATAGGCTTAAGTCCATAATTCTTGAAGACAATTCATGAATTTCAACTGTGTCTTTCCATTTTGTAATTACAAACGTAATGACATTGAAGAAAAAGAATTCCTAAAGCATTTGAAAGAAGAACATCATAATGAAATGCTAAATATTTCAAAAAAAGAGAACATTCCAATTAAAATGGCAGAGATGATGACTGTATCAAACTCAAAGGTATTCATTAATTCTTAGATTCATATTTTTTAGGTCTTTTTTTCTTTTTATTTTCTTGTTGTTCACTTTTGTATTTCTTGATTCGAAGTTTTTCCCTACCTTTCTTCTCTCCTTTTTGTAATCTGCCCTCTTTTTTCTTTGGTTTTTTCTTTGTCATTTTTTGCAATCTCTTTTTTTCTAAATTATATCCACAATAATATTTTATTGTAAACTATTTGACTATGATCTAGATTTTATTGAGATTATTACTTGATTAATTCTTGATTGTCTAGTTTTAGCAATACAGATTCTATTTCTTCAGGTGTCTGGCCACCATATATTACCAAAACTCTGTCGTCTTCAACAATTTCATAATCTCTAATGTCTGATACTTGTTCTCTGTTAATGAAGAATTGAAGTTTATAGTCTTCATTTGTACAGAAACTTCTGCCATCTTTGAATACAAAGCATTGGTCATCAAGACCTAACTGTAGTGAATCAAAGAGGTACTGCAGTGTAACTCCTGTTGCATGTTTGTGAATAGTAGAACCATCTCTGCTTTCAAAATGTGTCCAAGGTGATTTGATTTGATAATCTGGAGCTGAGAAATCAAATTCATCTCCAAAAATATTTACAATAATTGCTGCATGTGTGTGATCACTGCCTAATGCACCAGCATTTTCTGGTCCTCCAGGTGCAGTTTCAGTCATGTTGGCAAAGAGAAATACAGAATATCCTACAATAACTCCAATTACAGCAAAAACACCAATTGCAATTAGAGTCTGTTTTCTTTTTTCTGCTGAATGTTTTGTAGCATAATTTTCACGTGTTTGTTCGCGGTCTCTTCGCTCTTTTCGTCCCATAATGTATTCAAACTCTCAAATTTGCCCTAATTAACCATTCGATAAAAACAATAAATAAAATCACAAATTGCTGATCTTTATGGGTTGTCTTTTTTGTGATATTCTAGATGGAAAAAAAGATGGACATTTTCTATATGAGGATGATTCACATGTTGCATTTTTAGATAAATATCCCATTGATGTTGGACATAGTTTAGTTCTTCCTAGAGAACATCATGAAAAAATAACTGACATGACTCCTGTAGATGTTGGAAAAATATTTGCAATTGTTCCAAAAATAGCAAAGGCAGTTTTAGATGCAACAAATGCTGATGCGTTTAGTCTTGGTCAAAATAATGGAAGAGCAGCTAAACAGATTATTCCACATGTCCACATACATATCATTCCTAGATATGATAGCAAAGGCACTGTATGGACAAAGAGACAAATCTCAACTGATAGTGAGCTCTCAGAACTTGCAAAAAAGATACGTGTTATTCTGACTTAGAATGCCCTGGATTATATCTTAGAATTGCCCCAACCTTTCCAAGACTAGACAGCATGTTTCCATGTTCTGCACTTCCAGAAACAACTTCTAATTGCGTTCCTGTTTTTGCTGCAAGTAATTCTAAATAATCTACAATGTCTTGTTCATTGACTTCTACTTCCATTGCCTTGCATGCTGGACATGGGGTGTTTGCATACTCTGTCTTTTTTGGAATAACTAGCGGTCTCTCTAAAATCTCTTCTTGAATGTGTTGACACCGCTTGCACTTTCCTTCAACTCTATTCAAGTTTGTATTATCAGTAATGATTAAAATTTTAACAACATTATTTTTTAGATAATCGATTACTTCTTGTAATCCATAGGAGCCTTTTCCAGTATTACCATTAATCTCTCTAAACAAATCTTCGATGAGTTTTTTTTCTTCTACCATTCTAAAATTACCTAAAATGTCTGCAGATTTTGCAAATGCTTCTCTGATTCCTTCTGATCCTGAATATGATGCATCAATTGTGGAGATGATGTTATTTTGTAATCTGTATTCTAAATAATTCCCATTAATGAAATCTTCTTTTGTAGGGCCTGGACCTGAAATGATTAATCCTTTTACTGGATAAATATCGATAAAATATTCTCTTGTAGTTTGTGCTACTCTATTGTAGAAATAACTCAATTCCATCTCTCTGAGTTTTTGAAATCTTTTTGCAGATTGTCCTCCTTGTCTATGTTTTCCTGCTACTCCAGAACCTGTTTGAGATAGCACCTCAATTTTATCTCCATGCAATAACCCCCAACCTGCATCTTTTGCATCAATTGCTAAAAATCCAATTAAGTTGTCATCCTTTAACATGTCTTTTAGAATATCAACATGGAAATGATCATCGCATCTGTACAAGTATTGATTCAAATCTTTTGGTGGGTCTACTTCCCATACTGTAACTACTTCACTTCCTAAAGGTCCGCCTTCTTCAGATGGAAGTGCGCCACAGAACATTACTAATCCTCGCTCTGGTGTTTTTTTGTACATTTTTAGTCTTTGAACTACTTTCCCTAACGAATCAACTACATGTGATCTTGTAAGGTCTGATTTGATATTATCTGCTGTTCCTTGTTCTTGTTGAAGCGAACTAATAATTTCGTGAAGTTGTTTTCCTTTTGGAATGTATACTGTAATAAGCTCAGTACCTCTACCTAATTTTTGAGATAACTCTTCTAGGGTCTTTCTGATTTTATAGAGTTTGACTGAATCTTGTTTTTCTACATCTATTTTCTTTACCATTTGTAATTTCTCCTGATCATGCGGATATTAATTTTAATGGTTTTAATTTTTGAAATTATAATTCATCAAATGTTTTCAGAAATACTTCTAGAGGCTGATTCCCTCTAATTTTGATAATTTTTTGATCATTAAAGACCAAAAATGACGGAGTTGCATCAATTCCAACCTCTTTTCCAAATTCGTACAGTGCAATGACTTTGTTTTGGTATTTGTGCTCATCAATACATCTATTGAATTGCTCTAAATCTAACTCAACTGTTACTGCAAATCTATCAAGTGATTCTCGCGTGATCCATCCGGTTCTTTCTCCTCCCCAGTTCTTGTAAAGTTCATCATGATATTGCCAATATTTTCCTTGATCATCTGCACAATATGCTGCTTCTGCTGCTAACACAGAATCTGGACCATTTAGGGTAAAGTCTTTGAAGACTAGTTTTACTTTACCAGTTTTTATGAAATCTTCTTTGATAATATCTAATGAATTTTGATGAAATTTGTAACAAAAAGTACATTGATAGTCCCCCCATTCTAAAATCGTAATTGGTGCGTCTGAATTACCAATTATCGGAGACCCATTATTGATTAATTTTGAAGCAGTTAGTAATTTAGAGTCATTTTCTGATTCAGGATAAAATGCCAAAAACACACCTGCTAGAATTCCTATTACTACAGGTATTGCCAAAAGATAGAGTTTTGTCATAATCTGACGAAATATGTTTCTAGTATAAAGTATCCAATGTTTTTATCAGATCTAATTTGGTGATCTCTATTAAAATCAAAAATATCCAAGAGCTTAAATATATTCAAATCCTGCTAGATTTTATGTCTGAATCAAGACAAATCTATGCATCAAAGATTGGTGTTTCTAAAATTGCAATAATTGCATTGGCGTTAGTCTTTGCAGCAGGATTGTTTGTTGTAGGGTTTGATCAAGGACATATCTTTAGTCTAGTTTATGGTGAACAAGCATTTGAAGATCTTTACATCCATGAACTCACTCACGATATGAGACATGCAGCTGGATTCCCTTGTCATTAGGAATTTAGCCTCATGAAAACACTGCATTTTATCATTATTGTTTTAATTTCTGGTGCACTTGCTGGTGCAATTCATGGAACTGTAAATTTTGCAATTGTAGAACCATATCTTGATCAAGCCATTGGAATTGAAAATCAAAATCTGTTTGCATCAGGTGAAGAAGAAGACACTCCTGAATTTTGGATAGAGTATGAAGGGTATAGAGTGTGGCAAAAGAGCGGACAAATTCTTGCAGGAGTTATTTTAGGAACGTCTGTTGGTGCATTATTTGGAATAGTATTTGCATTATCTAGAAATTCATTACCTGGAAATAATGATATCACAAAAGCAATTGTTTTATCTGGAATTATGTGGTTTGCCATGTATTTGATTCCATTTCTCAAATATCCTGCAAATCCACCAACTGTTGGGGATGCAGATACTGTAGTATTACGAGCAATCTTGTATCTTTCTTTTATTGCAATTTCTGGATTTGGAGTAGTTGGTTTTTACAAATTATCAAAGAAATTCCAAAACAACAAAAAACTTGTAGGTTTGTTTGGATATGCAATTTTCATCTCTCTAGTTTTCTTTGTCATGCCAGATAATCCAGATGAAATAACTGCTCCAATGGATTTGGTAAATGAGTTTAGATTCATGTCTATTCTAGGTGTTACTTCTTTTTGGGCATCAATAGGGCTAATTCTTGGATTCTTTTGGAACCGTTTTAATTCTCATAAAGAGACTACTCCTTCATATAACTAATTATTCTAATTCTCTAGAATGAGAACTAAAACATGTCGTTTAAATAATCGTACAATATTTTTTGTATTTACATGTCAAGAAGACTAACTTTGCCACAATTAAAAAAATATGATACTACTCAAAAAGTAATAGAATCACTAGCGGATTCTGAATCACGTGCAATTTTATTTTCAATAATTAAAAAAGGAAACACAGCTGCAGAACTTTCTGACAAGCTAAAAATCCCTCTTAGTTCTGTATATAAAAAATTATCAGACCTCGAAGAACTTACATTAATCAAAGTTGAAAAATGGATGATATCTGATAAAGGCAGAAAATTCAAAGTTTACCGTAGTAGAATAAGCAAAGCTGATATCTCTATTAGAAAACCTGAGCCAACTCTTACACTAATTCCTAATTAAGTGATTTTAATGTCAAAACCAAACATCATTCAACTATCAGAATTTGATATAACTCAAAAAATTATAGAATCCATTAGTAACATTTGTACTCGAGCCGTATTATTTTCAGTCAAAAATGAATCAAAAGATGCAACTCAAATTGCTGATGAATTAAAAATTTCACTTTCTACTGTTTACAAAACACTATCTAATTTAGAAGATCTTGCACTTGTGGAAGTAAGTCAATATGTTATTTCAACTGAAGGCAAAAAAATTAAGCAATATCGTAGTAGAATTGGTAAAGTTGAAATCATTTTGGAGAATCTAGAGCCTAGCTTGAATTTGTATCCAAATACCTCTAATTCAAAATCAAATCCTTAGAAAAATAGATTACTGCTAATTCTTATTCTATAGACTTGGAATGAACATCTAGAATGAAAACCTGCTTTAAATAACTTAGCTCTTCCTAAGATTTTTAGTTAATTATGAAACGACAAACAATTTTGGTACTAGTTGCAATAACTGCAGTAGTTGGCATCACAACTATCCCATTAACACAAAATGTTCAAGCACAAAGTTTGATTCCTGATTGGATTAAAACAAACGCTGGATGGTGGGCTAATGATCAAATCGATGATACTACTTTTCTCAATGGAATTGAATTCCTAATTGAAAATGATATCATTCACGTTTCATCTGAAAAACAATCTATTGATGTTGATACAATTACTATAGGATTTATTCCAGTTGAAAAGGCTGATGAATTAACTCCAAAAGCACAAGCACTAGAGGTATTCCTTGAGAATAAACTAGGTATTGATGTCGAAGTAGTTGTTCCAACAAATTATGAGACTATTATCGAAGGAATGAGATTTGGTCATATTGATGCTGCATTTATGGATACTGGACCTGCATGGATTACAAATCAAAGAACAGGTGCAGAAGCAGTATTGGCAGAACTTGTTGCAGGTAAAGTAAATTATCAAGCTACAGTTTGGACACTAGCTGAAAATGATTCTATTCATTCACTAGAAGACACTGTTGGTAAAAAAGTAGCATTCACTAGTATTACTGGTTCATCAGGTTTTGTAAGACCTATGGGAACTTTGGTAACTGCAGGACATGTTACCATTGAAGGCGATGATATCGTTGCATTAGAATCTGCATTGGCAAATAACTTTGAAAGTTATACTTTTGCAGGAGGTTACAAAGCAGCATTACAATTACTTCTTAATGGTAATGTAGATGTGGCATTTGGTTCAGATATTGCTCCACAAAAATATCTTGAATTAGAAGACCAAACAAAATTACGTCCAGTTACAACAATTGGACCTGTACCATCACATGTGTTTATGGTAAGCTCTGAGATGTCAGATTCAACTCGTAATGCACTAGTTGATTCCCTAATCCAACTTAATTATGATGAAAACAATTCTATTTTAACAGATTTGTATGGTGCAGATGCTCTAGTTCCAACTACTACTACTATGCATATTGGTGAGTTTGGGGACTTTATCAACGCATTAACTGGTCTTGATCAGTTAATTCTTGACAAATCCAACTATAGTAAATAAAAACTAGCATTTCTGATATGAAACAAATTCAGATGACTCAAAATCCTCCATTTTCATTAATTTCTACAAAAAAAATTATTCAGATGAGTGATGTATGGACATCATATGATTCTAAAAATTTTGCATTAGAAGGAATTAACATTTCAATTGACAGGGGAACAAATTATGCGATTATAGGACAGTCTGGTTCTGGAAAATCTACTTTACTCAAATTAATGAATGGAATGATGAATCCTAGTAAGGGTACAATCAAAATAGATTATGTTTCTCCTAACATGAATGAGAAAAAATTCAAAAACATGATGCATACAATTGGTTATATTCCTCAAAGTCTAGGACTAGTAAAAAATATCTCAGTTCTTGAAAATACTCTACTTGGTGCATTACCAAGATTAACTAAAATACAATCATTATTCAAAAAATTTCCAGAACATGAGATTAAAGAAGCAAAAAGAATTCTTAATCTGGTTGGATTATCTGGAAAAGAAGAAAGAAAAGCCTACATGCTAAGTGGTGGTGAAAAACGAAGAGTAGCTATTGCTAGGGCATTAATGCAAAAGCCTACAATATTGTTAGCTGATGAAATTGTTTCAGAATTAGATTATGTGACTGCTCATGAGATTATGGATTTAGTTGCAGATGCTCAAAAACGTATGAATTTGACTGCAATCATGGTTCATCATGATATGCAACTAGCATTAGAATATGCAAATCGAGTTGCAGTTATCAAGGAAGGACAAAAAATTCTAGAGATTGGAGTTGAAGGTGACACTATAGTTGATTTTCAAACAGGAGATATGAATACAGAAGATATCATGGAGATGTATGCTGATGACACCAAAAAATAATATTGTTATTGGAATTATTGTTGGATTAGTAGTAATTGCATCTTACAATGTCGATGCAAATCCAATTGATTTTGTTAAAGGATTACCAAATCTTGCAATAGTTGTCGAAGAGATGCTTCTTGTTGAACCAAAATATGTTCCAACTGCTCTTTGGGCAATGTTTGAAACTATTCAGATGGCATTTATTGGAACAATCATCGGATTTGCAATTGCATTACCACTAAGTATGCTTGCTGCAAGAAATCTTAACAGCAAATACGTTTATGCTCCAATTCGTGCATTGTTGGCTGCTATTCGTACGTTCCCATCAATTCTCTGGGCAATCTTATTTGTAATTATGGTGGGGCTAGGTCCATTTGCAGGAGTCTTGGCAATTATTATGTACACAGTTGGATTTGTTGCAAAATTACAATACGAAGCAATTGAAACAATAGACTCTGATCCTATGGATGCAGTTAATTCAATTGGTGTTTCTAAATGGCAACTAATTCGTTATGTTGTAATTCCTGAATCTGCATCTCATTTACTTAGTCAATTACTTTACATGTTTGATTATAACATTCGTCAAACTAGCATACTTGGATTAGTTGGTGCAGGTGGAATTGGGTTTTACATTATTAATTATATCAAATTCTTTGAATATGGAAAAGCAGCAGTCTTCATGTTAGTGGTGTTGATTACAGTTTTGATAATTGATTGGGTCAGCGTCAAGATAAGAGACAAGTACATCATTAAATCCCAACATGGAATGGAAGTTACTGCAAAGTAGAATTTTAGGTCGTAACCTTTTCTAATTGATTGGATTCTGAGGCTGTTTTTATCTCTCTTGCAATTCTTTTACCCATACTCATAGACTCGTTAAACAACAGAGAATAGTATGGAGATCCATCCATGTAGATATTAGTTCCTGCAACAATTCTTGCTGAAAATTCAAATGATGTGAATTTTGCATTCTCATCATAAACCCCTTCTATGCAAAATGGTCCATTCATACCTGGTGATACTAATTTTTTAGATGCCTCAACAAAATTTTCTCCCATGTTATACACTTCATCTAATAATGATTCTCTTAACACTAGAGGACTATTCCCAATTACATTAAATGATGGAACTTTGTCACTTTTGAGTTGCTGTTCTGATGGGATTCTAGCTAAACCTTCAATATCTGATTCATGTCTTTGATCAACTCCAAAAAATTCTAGTTCTTCTTTTAGTGGAGAATAAAAGAATTGTAAATAAGCTAGTACTCCTGTTGCGTATTCTTGAATGTAGAGTGTTTCATCTTCTGAAATCACTCCTTGTGAAATCAATTGAGTTCTTTTTGTATTATAATCATCTTCATTTGCTGCCATAAAGTAACCTTTTCCACCTGCAGCCCCTTGTCTTTTTACAATTACCAAGTTCTTGATGTCTTTAGGATTTGATACTGGATTTGGAATAGGTAAATTTGCTTCTCTCATGAGTTTTTCTTTCATCTCTCTGTCTGATTCCCATCTTAGAATCCATTTGTTACCAAAGACTGGAGTTTTAATTGATTCAATTTCTTCAGAATTCATTTGTGCAATTAATGTTCCATGCGGAATTAACACTGCATTATTTTGTTCTAAAACTGATTGACATTTTTGATCTAATACTTCATTAAAAGAATCAACCATAATTAATTCATCAATAAATGGAAATCTTCGATATAGTTTTTCACGTTTTTTTTCACAGACTAGAATAGTTTTTAGACCTTCATCTTTTGCACCTTTGAGAACTTGAAGTGCACAGTGTGAACCAAGTGTAGCAATTGATGTCATATTATGCTCTACCTAACATTTTGTACTTTATGAACTATGTGCGGATGAAACATACTGGAATACCTCATCTATCAACTCTATGCTTAATTCTGATTTGATATCTTCAGGAACTACCTTTAGCACAAAATCATACATTGTTGTATTTTTGGGAAGACTATCTCTTTCTTGTAATAGTGAAAAAACAGCAATTCCATTTGAGATTATTGCCACTATCTTTTCTTTATCAGTTAGAGCCATGAATATTTATGAAAAATTCTAGTAATTTAATGTAAATCTAGTTCCAAAAAATAGGAGTTCATACGCGTGTAAAAATTAATTACACCATGAAATATGGATTAAAGTAAATTATGATAAAAACTGAATTAGGGAATTTACGTAGATCTCACTATTCTAATGAAATTACTGCCTCTATGGATGGAACACAAGTCACCATTATGGGTTGGGTTTTGACTATTAGGGGACATGGTAACATTAGTTTTGCTACAATTCGTGACAAAAATGGCGATATCTCAGTTGTGGCAAAAAAGGGAGATTGCCTTGATGAAATTCGAGAAAAATTATCTTCACTGAAAGCCCATTCCTCAATTGCCATTACCGGAAATGTAAAATCCTCTGAAAAAGCACCAGGTGGATTTGAAATAATTCCAACAGAATTGCGAGTTTTTTCAGAAGTTGAAAAAACCCCACCTTTTGAACCAACTGCAAAAACTGTCAAAAATATTGACACAAGACTTGAAGTTAGACCAATTGATCTTAGAAGAAAAACATTACAAGATATTTTCAATGTTAGAAGTCTGGTTTTAAAATCAATTAGGGATTACTTTAGTGAACAAAAATTTACTGAGATTAATACTCCAAAAATGATTGCAACAGCTACTGAAGGTGGCGCTGCATTATTTGCAATCTTTTATTATAACAAAGAAGCATTTTTGGCTCAAAGCCCGCAATTGTACAAAGAACAATTAACAATGAGTTTTGAAAAAGTCTTTGAGATTGCTCCAATTTTTAGAGCAGAACCATCAAGAACTAATCGTCACTTGGCAGAAGCAATCTCAATTGATTTGGAAGAAGCATTTGTTGATTACAATGATGTTATGAATAGAATAGAAGATATCATCAAAATTGTAATTAAAACTGTTAATGATTATGTAAAAGATACACCTGATGCAGAATTTACAGTTCCTGCTATCCCTGAAACTATTCCAAGATATTCTTATGATGATCTGATAGAAAAAATGCAAAAAGCAGGTGCAAAAACAGAATGGGGAGACGATTTGTATCCATCAAATCTCAAAAAAATTGGACTAGATGGATTTTACTTTATCACTGATTGGCCATTAGGCCCAAAACCATTTTACGTAAAAGACAGTAAAACAAATCCAAAAATTTCTGAATCCTTTGATTTAATGTTTGGAGATTTAGAACTATCTTCAGGTAGTACCAGAATTGAAAAACGTGATGAATTAGCTGAGAGAATGAAGAATAAAGGCATGAAAACTGATGCATTTGAGTATCATCTTGGTGCATTTGATTATGGGGTTCCTCCTCATGCTGGTTGCGGAATTGGCCTTGAGCGATTGATTATGGCCCTTACTGGAACTGAAAACATTCGAGATGTAACATTTTATCCAAGAGATGTCGATAGATTAACACCCTAGGTGTAAGTGAATGGTTACTGAAGAAGAAATTAAACATGTAGCAAAATTAATGCGAATTGAAGTTGATGATCATACAGAATATGTAGACAAAGTACATGCAATGATTGATTATTTTGATGTTTTAGATTCAGCAGGTGTTGAATCTGAAGAAATTACAATGCAAGAAATACCAATTACTAATTTACGCAAAGATAAACACATTCCATTTAATGAAAAACTAATTGAGAAATTAAAGAACTACAAAGGAACCTATGTTCGTGCACCAAAGATGTCTTAATGAATCTTAAAATTTCTGCCCTTGAATTTGTCCAAGAAGTAAAAACTGGGAATATTTCTGCTGAGGATTTTGTGGGAAAAACCCTAGAAAGAATACAAAGTGTTGATGACAAACTACATGCTTTTCTATCTGTTAATGAAGAAGCAGTGGATAAAGCACGAGAGATTGACAAAAAAATAAAATCAGGAGATAAAGTTGGTGCATGTTTTGGAATGCCAATTTCAATTAAAGACAATATGTGCATCAAAGATAGTAAAACTACATGTGCATCAAAAATGCTTGAAGATTTTGTTGCTCCCTATGATGCAACTGTAATTACAAAATTAAAAGAACAAGATGCTGTATTTATTGGAAAAGTAAATCTGGATGAATTTGCTATGGGACTAACCACTGAATTTAGTGCATTTGGTCCTAGCAAAAATCCATGGAATACTGAATATGTTCCAGGTGGCTCTTCTGGTGGTAGTGCTGTTTCTGTAAGTGCATTTGAGTGTGTTGCATCATTAGGTTCTGACACTGGTGGTTCTGTTAGAAACCCTGCAAGTTTTTGTTCTACTGTGGGGTACAAACCAACTTATGGGCTGATCAGTAGGTATGGTTTGATTTCATATGCAAACAGCATTGAGCAAATTGGCCCATTAACTAGAACTGTAAAGGATGCAGCCTTTATGCTAAATCTTGTTTCAGGCTTGGATGTTAATGATAACACGACTGTAGATAACAAAAATGAAGACTATCTTTCAGGAATTGATTCTGGTATTGAAGGTAAGAGAATTGGCATCATAAAAGAGATGATTGGAGATGGTATTGATTCTGCAGTATTATCTGCGACAAAAGATGCCATATCAAAATTAGAGAATCTGGGGGCAATATGCGAAGAAGTATCACTAGACATGGTAAAATATTCAGTTGCAGCATACTATACAATTACTGCAACAGAAGCTGGAAGTAACCTTGCAAGATATGATAATCTAAGATATGGATATGATTTCTCAGTTGAAGGATACGAGTTTAATTCTTACATTGCAAAAGCAAGAAAAAACTTTGGTCCAGAAGTTACAAGACGAATGATCATTGGAGGATTTGTTCCATCTGCAGGACATGCAGGAAAATATTTCCTAAAGGCAATGAAAGTAAAAAGTAAACTTACCAAAGAAATCAATGAGGCTTTTAAAAAATATGATTTACTAATTGCACCAACTGTTCCAATTTTACCATTTAAACTTGGTGAAAAAATTAATGATCCAATTTCATTATTCCTAGTTGATATCAATACTGTAACTGCAAATCTCACCGGAAAACCTGCCATCTCAATTCCATTTGCAATTTCAAATGGATTGCCAATTGGAGTGCAATTATTGGCAGATTCTATGAATGATAAATTATTACTACAAGCAGCATATGCACTAGAACAAACTGTCAAATTACCGGAGGTTCCAATATGACTAAAATTGGCCTAGAAATTCACTGTCAATTAACAAACTTGGAAAGTAAGTTATTTTGTTCATGTAAAGCAAACTATAGAGAATTTCAAATCAATGAAAATATTTGCCCTATCTGTATGGGATTGCCAGGAAGTTTACCTCAATTAAATCAAGAAGCAGTAAAAAAAGCAACAATGATTGCAATGGCACTTAATTGTAGTACTCCTGAAAAAATTGCATTTTTTAGGAAAAATTATTTTTATCCTGATTTACCAAAAAATTTCCAAATTACACAATTAAACATCTATGGCGATACCAGTATTGGCGGCTCTGGTTCTGTAATGATTGGAGACAAAAAGATTCGAATTACTAGAATTCAGCTTGAAGAAGACCCAGGTAGGTTGATTTATGAGGGAAGTTCCTCTAAAAATCAGATAACTCTAGTAGATTACAATCGTGCAGGTACCCCTTTAGTTGAAATTGTCACAGAACCTGACTTTGAGAATCCAAAACAAGTTAGAGAATTTCTAAATATTTTATCTGATTTACTTGAAAATCTTGGTGTCTCTGATCCTGGTCTGGAGGGCGCAATGAGGGCAGATGCTAATGTTTCAATTGAAGGAGGAAAGAAAGTCGAAGTAAAAAATATTGGTTCTTTTCATGATCTAGAAAAAGCAACACACTTTGAAATTACAAGACAAGAGAGTTTGCATTCTAGAGATATAGAAATTGCTCAAGAAACTCGTCATTGGGATGATAAAAGAAAAATAACTGTTTCATCACGTTCTAAAGAAGAGGATTTAGATTATCGTTATTTCCTAGAAGGTGATATTCCTTGGATTCGAATTGATTCTGATATTCAAAAACAATTAAAATTAAAAATGCCTGAAAGTGTAAACTCTAAAAAAGAAAGATATGTTTCACAATTTGATATTCCTGTACAAGTTGCAACTGTGTTGTCTTCTGACAAATTTTATTCAGATTTGTTTGAAGAATCACATACTGAATTTAATGCTAAAGAGGTTGCAAATATTATTACAACTGATTTGATGGGTCTAGTTGATACTCGAGAAAAACGTGAAGAATCAAAAATTACTTCATCACATCTAAAAGATTTAGCTGATTCTATTCAATCAGGAAAAATTGCAAGAAATTCTGCAAAAAATGCATTACATGAAATTCTAAAGACAGGAAAGGAACTGTCTCAAATAATTTCAGAGTTAGATCTTGGAAATGTATCTGACGAGTCTGAATTATTAAAAATAATTAAAGTAGTTATTTCTGAGGAACCTGAAGCAGTAGAGCAAGCAAAATCAAATCCACAGACAATTAATTATCTAGTTGGCAAAGTAATGCAAAAAACAAAAGGAAAAGCAGATCCTGCCCTAACTTTAGATTTACTAAAAAAACAGGTAGGATAATTCATGACTGATCTATCTCTAGAAGACATTGAATTCATCAAAATACTTGCAACTTCTGATGCTACTATTCTTCAAGCAGGCATGAATAATGCTACTAGAGATCGATTAGATGTACAAATTGGGGTGATTTTACGTGAATACTATCATGAAAACACCATGAATTCTGGAACTGAGTGGACTGAAAAATTCATCAAAGCAGGAATTACAGAAGATGATGGAAAAGCAGCAATTGCATGTGCAAGACGTCTTGGTATAGATATTTCATAAACTAAAAAATCTTTTTACACTCTTGGAGTTTCTAAAAATTACATCATGTCTAATTTTGAATTTATTCCAACTGAAAAACAAATCCAAGAATCAAACATATTTCAATTCATGCAAAAACATGGCATATCATCATTAGATGAATTAACTCAAAAGGCCAAAGATAATTTAGAATGGTTTTGGGAATCAGTTGATAAAGATATTGGAATTATTTGGGATGCTCCTTATACTAAAACATTAGATGTTTCTAAAGGCATTGCATGGTCAAAATGGTTTGTAAATGGTAAAACAAATATCTATAAATCATCTGTTGAAAAATTTGCAAAACAAAATCCTGAAAACATAGCATATCATTTTATCTCTGAAGATGGACAAACATCAAAAATTTCATATTCAGAATTAGATTCCAAAGTATCAAAACTTGCAAATGGTCTTAAATCCCTTGGAGTAAAAAAAGGAGATGTCATTGCAATTTACTTACCAATGATTCAAGAAGCGATAGTTGCAATACTTGCAGCTTCAAAAATAGGTGCAGTACAAACTGTGATCTTTTCTGGATATAGTTATGAATCATTGCACATACGATTACAGGATTGTAATGCAAAAGTTCTTTTTGTATCTGATGGATTTTATAGAAAAGGAAAACCCATATCTCAAAAACATGATGCAGAAATTGCAATTAATGATACTAGTATTGAAAAAACAATTGTGGTCTCATACAAAGGAGTTGACAGCTATGTTGAATCAGAAAAAATAATTTTCTATGATAAATTGACATCTTCTCAAAATGATAATTGTGAGACAGAGATTTTAGATTCAGAAGATCCATTGTTTATTTTGTATACCTCAGGCACAACAGGCAAACCTAAAGGTGTAATTCATGCCCATGGTGGGTTCTCAGTTTTTGCTGGACATCAGGCTGCATATCTTATTGATACTCATCAAAATGACGTATTATTTTGGCCTGCAGATATTGGTTGGATT
>JADHUF010000024.1 GCA_016784625.1 Candidatus Nitrosopumilus sp.
GAATAACCTAATTTTTCAACATAAGTTTGTAATTTCAATGCAATTGCTTTACTGTCATCAATTATTACAATAGGTCTTGTAGCTTGAACTGTTGAGGAGATAATTGTTTTTGCCTTTTGATATGTAGTTTTTGCTTTATCAAATTCGCCCAAAATTAAGAAACATTTTGAAGCACAAAGTAATGCACCTCTAACATTCTTGGAATTTTTTAAATTAGAATATTTTAAAACAAATCACCTGCTTCTTTGATTTCATTTTCAGAATCTTTTTTTTGTCTGTTTTTACACTCAGCAGCTAACATATACAATAAAGCTGATTCAACATGTTCTGATTTTTTGAGAGATTCAGCTTGATCTATTAATAGATGATAAGCAGTAATGAACTGTTTACTTTTTAGATGTGTAACTGCAATCTCGCAATTTACTCTTGACCCCAATACCAATATCCAATGTTTTTATTTTATAAGATTTTGTAATGGACTAAACTATGGATTTATCACAGCACGACCAATGATTTTTCGTGCTTTGAGATCTTCCAAAGCAGTATTTGCCTCATCAAGAGGATATCTTTTTGATATAACTGGTTTTATTACACCTTTTTTTGCTAATTCAATCAATTCAACCATGTCATTGTAATTTCCAGTATAAGCACCTTGAATAGTAATTGATTTGAGTGGAATTGTTACAAGAGATATTTCAAGAGACCCACCAAAAAGTCCAACAAGTATCAGATTTCCCCTTTTTCGTAAAACTCCCAATGCTGTTTTTACAGTTTGTGGGGCATTTACAAAGTCAATAACACTATCTGCCCCTTTACCATTACAAATAGAAATTATTTTTTCTATTGGACTACCAGTTCCAGAAGATACAGATCCAACTACACTAGTGTTTACAACAAAATCTGCACCCATCTTTTTTGCAGTATCAAATTTTTTGTCATCTGTATCAATGCAAATAATTTTGGCTTTTGTTGTTGCCTTTGCAAGTTGTATCGCCATTAATCCTAATCCACCAGCCCCAATTATAACCAAATATTCAGGAGAATTCACATTTGCTTTTTTAACAGCATTGTATGCAGTAAGTCCAGAACAAGCAAGAGATGTTGCAGAATCTGGATCAACCCCGTCAAGTTTTGCCAAATATTTAAAATCAGGAATTAAAGCATAATCAGAATAGCCACCATCTTGAAAAACACCCATTGATCTAGGGGCATCACACAAATTTTCATTTCCTACTTTACATGCAGGGCATTCCCCACAACCTATCCAAGGGAAAACTAAAACTTCATCTCCTTTTGATATTCCAGAAACCCCGTCACCAATTTCTTCAACAGTTCCCACAATCTCATGCCCTGGAGTTACAGGATATTTTACACCTCTATCTGTAACTTTCATAAATTCTCCATCACCTAAATCATATCCACCTTCCCACAAGTGTAAATCACTATGACAGACACCAACAGATCTTACTTTGACTAAAACCTGGCTTCCTTGAGGTTTAGGAGTCTCAGACTCAAATACTGCAAGAGGCTCATTGGGGCCTGTAATTCGAGCAGATTTCATAGACTAATTGTTTGTCATAACAATATAAGAGTTGACTGGAAGTGAGAAAAAAATAGAGCCCTTAGATATTATGGAATATGACAAAAGTTATCATGTGAGCGAATCACAAACTTCCAAAGGCATTTCTCAAGAACCAGTAAATATTCTATTTAGCCCATCATCTGTTGCCAAAAAAGACGTTTGGGAAATTGACCTGATTCAGATTTTGGATTTATTAATAAAAATTTTAGAAAAATCAGGTCAAAAAGATCTCAAAGTTGCAGGAATGGCAGCATTATCATCATCGTTAATCTATAGAATGAAAGTAGAAAGTATTTTTGCATTACAAAGAGCAGCAATGGAGAAAAAATCAATGAGTCAAAGAACAGACATTGACATTGAATTAATTGACATTCCATTTAGGCATGAATCTACATATCCAGTTTCATTAGATGATTTATTGGGATTACTTCAAAATCTTATTGGTACAATTGCAAATCCACAATCAAGAAGAAACAGAAAACTAGAGATTGAGCCAATTGAAGCACCTGATTTCCAAGAATATTTTATTTCATTAGAAAGCATCATTGGAAAATATGAGGACTTGGTAATGAAGAAAATTTCATCAGCTGGGTTTGGATTACTTCAAGATGTCATTACAGATCTAGATCAAACTGATTCAATTAGGTGCTTCTTTGCGATATTATTTTTGGCCAGAGACCAAAAAGTAGACCTTGAGCAAGTTGAAGAAGACATCAAAATTACGATAATAAAAGAAGAATTAACAAACTGATCAATAATGAAGAAAAGATTTCTTTAACTATATTTCAGAGGTGAGATAGATAATTGGCTAAAATAGTGAACATGGATGAAGCAACTGCAAGAATTGAAGCAGCACTTTACTCAGCAGGCAGACCTCTCAGAATAGAAGACGTAATCAGAGCCTCAGGCACAGAATCCAGGACAAAGACATTAGAATTACTCGACAGCATTATGAAAAAGACAAAGTCTGCATTCAAAGCACTCGAAGTAATCATACTCCCAGATGGATCATATGTATTTCAGCTAAAGCCAGAATTCAGTTCTACTGTGAAAAGATATGCTTCAAAACCAATTCTTCCAAATGCAGCACTAAAGACATTATCTTACATTGCATATAGTCAACCAATATCATCAAAACAACTTGTAGAAACAAGAGGTTCTGGCGTTTATGCACATCTAAAAGAACTACGACAATTAGATTTTATCCATCATCAAAATGTTGGAAGATTAAAAATTTACACAACAACAGAAAAATTCCAAAAATATTTTGGAATTCAAGGAGATGTGGAAGATCTAAAACAAAGACTATTTTCCAAAGTGAGAAAAACAGCAAGTATGAGCCATACAAATCCTACTCCACAAATTGTTACAGAATTAAACTAAGTAGATTTTTTTATCAAGGCTAATTTTTTGCGTTTTGTATAAATTAGAGTAATTCAGACAAATCTTTGTGAGAAAATCAGTAGAGAATCTAGCAACCAGTAAAATAACTGGTGGAAGAAGACATCCACTTAGAACTAGACGAAAATATGAAACAGATAGATATCCAAATGAAGCAATAAATGAAACTCAAGTAACAATAACAAGACGAATACGTGGAGACAATAGAAAGACAGCTTTGAAATCAATTGATTTTGTTAATCTAGCTACAGGAGATGCTAAAGTTAAGAAAGTAAAAATTCTCAAAGTTTTAGAGAATGCTACAAATAACGATTACAAACGACGTGGCATTATTACAAAAGGTGCAGTATTAGAAACACAAGAAGGTAAATGCAGAATAGTTTCTAGACCAGGACAAACCGGAATAGCTAACGCAATTTTACTAACGGAATAAAATGAAAGATTACGAACACATCGTAATCTGGTTGGATTATTTCAACAAGAATTTAAAAAAATCAAAAGGTCGAAGATTAGGATTAGAAAAATGTGTTTTTGATCCTTCACTAAAAGAATTAATGGATGCAACAAAAACTGCAGGATTTGAAATTACAGAATCAGATGACAAAGTAAGATTTCCTAAAAGACCATTTGTTAGATCAGGATATGTTATTTTACCAAAAGAATCCTCCAAAACAAAAGTTCTTAACAAAATTTCGGAAAAATTAATTGCAAAAAGGTCCAAACAGTCAAAATAAAATCAAATCTAGCTCTTAACTAAAGTAAAGTTGACAGAAGTCTATGATAAGAATATCACATTAGTGTTTTTAATTGCAGGAGGTAGGCGAAATAATGCACCTAGCCGGTAGCGGCAGGGTAATCATTCAGCTAACTAACAAATTAGTTGAAGGACAGATACTCTGTGACGACAAAGGAACTAGAGTTGCAAAAGTAATGGAATTGATTGGTCCAGTTAGAAGACCATTTGCATCTGCAACTCCGTTAACAAACAATATCAAAAAATACATTGGCAAAAGTGTTTTCGCATCTGAAGAATCTCCTGCTAGTACACCAAAAAAATTTAGGAGAAAAAATAAATGAACATACTAGAAAAACAAAACTGTCCTGAATGTAAATCAACATTAGTTGATGACATGCAGAATGGTGAAATAATCTGTTCTGGTTGCGGCGTTGTAGTCGATGATCAGATATCAGATTTTGGTCCAGAAACAATAAGCTCGAATCTCGAAGACAAGATGAAGCTAGCAAGAGCAACCGGACAAACAACTTATTCTCAACATGACTTGGGAATAGCAACTGAGATTTCAATTAGTGCAAAGGACTTTAGTGGAAAAACAATCAACCACAATGTAGCAAGTCAAATGCATAATCTCAGAAAATGGCAACAGAGAATACGCGTTTCTTCACCAAAAGAAAGAAGATTAGCAAGTGTTTTAACAAAAATGGGTGAAACATGTGCAAGTCTTAATCTTTCAAGAAACGTGTTGGAAACTGCTTCTATGATATACAGAAACATGGATGGACATGTTGATGTGAAGGGAAAATCAGTAGTTAGCATTACAGCTGCTACAATTTACATGGCATGCAAACAATGTGATGTGATAAGATCATTAGAAGAAATTTGTCGAGGAATATGTCCGGCAGCAGATGTTAAATCAAAAACAAAACTTGCAGCAAGATACTATAGAACCATGGTAATGGAAATGGGACAATTAACTGCCCCAGTTGTAACCATGGACAAATACATCTCAAAGATTGCAAACATGACACAAACTGAGGTAAGAGTCGAAAGACTAGCCTTAGAAATTGCAGAAAAAACCAAAGATAGTAGCATTTCAGATGGGAAAGCTCCCAACGGAATTGCAGCAGCATATCTGTATGTTGCATCAGTCCTGCTTGGACAAAACGTACTTCAAAGAGACGTTTCAAGTATTGCAGGCGTCACAGAAGTTACTATCAGAAATAGATGTAAAGAGATTCTAACTTGTTACAAACTCAAAATTACTTTGAGACCATCTCTGACCAAATAATTATCCCCCCCCCTTTTCATTTTATTATCAAAAATGTCCGTTAGGATCAGCTAAATTTCGTCGGCATTATATAGAGAAACAGAATAAAACGCGACATGGCAGTATTAGAAATCAAAGACCTTCATGTATCAAGAGAAGGCAAAGAGATTCTCAAAGGAGTCAATCTTAAGACAGGACCTGGAGAAGTACATGCCATTATGGGACCAAATGGTTCAGGGAAAAGTACATTATCTTACACATTACTTGGACACCCAAAATATCAAGTAACAAAAGGAGATATTTTGATTGATGGTGAAAGCATTTTAGGTTTAACTGCAGATGAAAGAGCAAAGAAAGGATTGTTTTTAGGATTTCAATATCCAACAGAAGTTTCGGGTGTAGGATTTTCACATTTTCTTAGAACAGCTTACAATTCTTTAAGCAAAGCACTAGAAGGAGATGACAGAGAAGTCTTCATCACAGTAAGAGAGTTTCAAAAATATCTAAAAGAAAACTTGGAAAAAGTTGGATTAAAAGAAGAATTTCTTTCAAGATACCTTAATGAAGGATTTTCTGGAGGAGAAAAGAAACGTGCAGAAGTATTACAAATGGCAGTATTAAGACCAAAAATTTCAATTTTAGATGAACCAGATTCAGGTTTAGATATTGATGCAGTTCAAGCAGTAGCACAAGCAATTAGTAAAGTATCTGGAAAAGAGGCAACTACAATTATAATCACTCACTATGCTAGAATTCTAAAATTCTTAGATAAGCTAGACTTTGTTCATGTGTTTGCAGGAGGAAAAGTATTACAGACAGGTGATGCAACCCTTGCAGACAAATTAGAAGCAGAGGGTTATGAGTGGGCCATAGAACAAGCAGCATAATCAAATTTAAACAGAAAAATTTTTTAAAAAACTATTGATTTACAAAGTTCAAGTAGAATTTTCTAAAGAATTTCTAAAAGTTCATGACGATCAAATCAACATTGGAATAAAATCAAAGCCCATCAAAGGAGAATCCAATAAAGAAATCATCAAAAAACTAGCAAAGCATTTTGGAGTATCAACTGTATTAATTCAGATAAAATCAGGTCATAAATCTAGGCAAAAAATTATCGAAGTATTATAATAGAGAATCTAGTTTTTGTTTAAATAGGGTTTCAAGATTGGGAAAAACATGTCAGAAGACAATGATCAACATTATTTTAATTTCTCATTTTTCAAAGTAGACCCCAAATGGAGATGGATGGCAGACTTGGCAAAAGAAGAATCTGCAAAAGAAGTTGAAAATGTAATTAAAAATTCAGGAATAATGTTTAGATCATATTCAAATTTAGGGTTAAGAGATGATACTGACTTTCTGTTATGGTTTTCTGCAAAAACAGTTGAAGAAATTCAAATAGTTATTGAGAAATTATACAAAACAGTATTTGGAAAATACATCATACCTTCTAGAACATATCTTTCATGTACTAGACCATCACTTTATGTTCAAGAACAAAAAGCACATGGTTTTGTCACAGGGACTGATCCAAAAAAACATGTGATAGTATACCCATTTACTAAAACAAGAGAATGGTATCTAATACCAAAAGAAAAACGTCAAGAAATAATGGATGAGCATATAGAAGTAAGCAAAAAATACCCTCAAGTCATACTTAACACGACATACTCTTTTGGAATTCATGATGAAGATTTCATGTTAGCATTTGAAGTAGATGATATCAGGGATTTCCAAGATCTAATCATGGAATTAAGAGAGACTCAAGTATCCACATATGTCAAAAATGATATTCCAATGATTGTATGTGTCAAAAAAGACCTAGTTCCATTAATTTCAAGTTTAGGATAAATTATTGAAAAATATCATTTCATATCAAAATATCAATAATGCAAATCTCGGATAAACATAAATTGTGAAATTTCAGATCGAAAAGCAGAAAAATGAATTACAATAAACTAGGAAAAACAGATATCAAAATATCAGAAATAGGATTTGGGGCATGGGCTATTGCTCTTGATTGGTGGGGCAAAAAAATTGAAGAAGATGAGGCAAAAAGAATGCTCAAAAAAGCATATGATGTAGGAATTAATTTCTTTGAAACAGGTGACTTGTATGGTAAAGGAAAAAGCGAGAAGCTAATTGGTGAAGTTTTCAAAGATATGAGAGACGAGATTGTTATTTCTACAAAATACGGTTATGATTTCAGAGAAGTTGAACAAATTGGACATAAAGAACTTCCACAGAAATTTGATGAAGATTTTACAAGAATGTCATTAAGAAATAGCTTAGAGAGATTACAAACAGATCATCTCGACATGTATGGTTTGCATAATCCAAAACTAAAAGACATTAAAGATGATTCAATATTCAATGTACTTGATAGTTTTATTGCAGATGAATCTATCAAGACATATCAAGTTGCTCTAGGTCCAGCTATTGGATGGACACAAGAAGGTCTTGAAGCATTAGATAAACCAAATGTTAGCGCAGTCCAAACAGTTTACAATATCTTAGAACAGACACCAGGAAAAGAATTAATGAAAAAAGCTGAGGAAAAAAATGTTGGGATTCTAGTTAGAGTGCCAGAAGCATCAGGAATTTTAACAGGAAAAGTAAATGCGAATACAAAGTTTGATGAAAATGATCATAGATCAGTAAGAAAACATGAATGGATTCTCGAATCATTAAAAAAAGTTGAACAGTTAAGACCAATTGCCGAAAGAAATGGACTAAACATAACAGAATTTGCAATGAAGTTTATGATGACAAAAAAAGGATTTGCATCAGTACTTCCAACAATGATCAGTGAAGAAGAGATTATCAATTATGCTGAAATGGCAGATGGAAAATACATTTCAGATTCAGATATGAAGGAAGTTGAAGAATTGTATAATACTTGGCCTTCCTATGAATTAAAAGCAACACCTCAAGCAAGTTAATCCATAGATGAACATACCAATAGACTCAAAAAAAACACTAGAAGTTATCGAAAGAATGAAGCTTGCTAAAATTGGCAAGTATGATAAATGGGAGAAAATTATAAAAAAAATTAAAAATGATCTACCGTTGAATCCTGGAGAACTGGAATATTATACAAATCTGACAAGAATTTACAAGAATTCAAGCATCAACAGTAGAAGTAAGATGTATCATACAAAACTATCAGAGTTAGATGAAAAGCCTCCATGTAAGGAATGTGGTGAGAATTCGCTATACTACTGTAGCATGAATGATCAATATTTTTGCACAATCCATGTCGTAGGACATGATGAAAATGAGATTTAGGAAATAGGAATTGTCTCTTCTAAAGTGAAAGAATGTTCTACAAAATATTCAACTCGTGTTTTTTTGAATTCACGGGAACTAAAGAGAATATTATAATCATCAACATGAATTTGTTCTTGTATTGTCTTTGCCATTTCATGAGCCTCATCATGAGTTTTACAGTGAATCATTGAAAAAACATTGTATGGCCAATCAGCATATGTAGGTCTCTCATAACAATGACTAACTTGAGGAAATGATCCTAATGTTTCTCCAACTTCTAAGATTCTATCCTTAGGAACTTTCCATACTATCATACCATTTGCAGTGAACCCAACTTGCCTATGCCTCAAGATAGCAGCAAATCTTCGCATTACACCAATATCTTCATAATGTTTCATTTTTTCAAATAATTTATTTTCAGTAATCCCAAGATTATTTGCAGCCTTTACAAATGGTTCATCAATAATTTCCATATCTTTTTGTAATTCACGGATAAAGTCCTTATCTTGTTCAGTAGGTTCAAAGTTTACATTTTTAATTTCTTTTTTCTCCTCTGTTGGAGCAACCTCATGCTTTTTTCCTTCAACCATGTCAAGCTTTACACCAATCTTGAATAGTTGTAAAGTTGGAAGCATTCTAACTTTTTTAATTCCTTTTAGTACATTGAACTTTTCAAGTTCTTTTTCCAAATCTGCACCAGGAGGACCAGCTAATGTGAACCAAAGATTAAACTGATGATCACGTTCATAATTATGACTAACACCAGGATGACGATTAATTTGATTTGCAACATTTTCTAATTGATCATCTTCAATCTCCATTGCAACTAGAGAACTTGTATAACCAAGTTTTCGGGTATCAAAAATTGCACTTAGTTGTCGTAGAACTCCAATTTTCTTAAGTTGGTTTAGGCGTTCTTTGATAGTTTCAGGAGTAGAATCAAATTTTTTAGCAATAGCATCAAAAGGTCGTGTTACAAGTGGAAATGTCCATTGAATTTCATTTAGTAATTCTTTATCAGATTCATCTATAGAAGACAACAAGTCAATAACTTGTACATTCAATTAAAAATGTAGCTGGTATTTTACGCGTTAATTTTTAATACATAAATAGAAACTTAATTCCTTTTGATCGATGATAGTTGATCTAAATCTTCAAGGCAAGTCAGTGATTGTTATTGGTGGAGGAAATGAGGCACAAAAAAGAATTAATTCCTTGCTAAAACAAGGCTGTGAGATTCAAGTAATTAGTGACTCAGTTAACTCCCAAATTAATAAATTAGTAAAAATTAAAAAAATTAAATTAAAAAAACAGAAAGTTTCAGATACAAAATTTATTTCAAAATTTAAACCAAATATGATCATTACAACTACTAACGACAAAAATCTTAATCAAAAAATTATCAACAGTGCAAAAAGAAACAAGATTATTGCATATAGTTCAGATAATCCAGAAGATAGTGACTTTTCAAATCCTGCAATAATTGATTTTGAAAATATGATTCAAATTGCAATTTTTACAGGAGGTCGCAGTCCAGCAATGTCAAAGAAGATTAGAATTCAATCAGAAAAAATATTCAAAAAAATCATCACAAAAGAAGACATTGTTAGAATTAAAATTCAAAAGATCGCAAGGAAGATAGCAAAAGAAGCTATTTCCACTCAAATTCAAAGAAGTAAATGTCTTCATAGTATCATGTCTGACAATGAGATTGATCAGTTAATAAAAGACGGCCAGTTGAAAAAAGCTGAAAAGAGAGCCATTACAATACTGAGAAATTGGAAATGAATCAAAATATAATCAATGCACGTGTAACTTTTCGTAACTCTCCAATCCATATTCTTGAGCAATTTACAATAAAAGATATAGAAAATGCATACAAGCAATTCAAAAATCATTCAGGACTAGACGAATGTGTAATTATTCAAACATGTAATAGAATTGAGTTATTTGGCAAATCAAAAACATATGATCTAGATAAAATCAAGAAAACATGGGCATCACTTGCAGGTCTTGAAGAAGAGATATTTAATGAAAACTTGGAATTTGAAGAAAATCAAGAAGCAATACATCATTTGTTAAAACTAACATCAGGTTTAGACTCTATGGTATTAGGAGAAGAACAAATTTTAGGTCAGATAAAAAATTCCATTACATCTGCTAGAAAAATAAAAGCATCTGGACAGCACCTTAACACTTTATTTGATAAAGCAATTAGAATCGGGACTAGAATTAGAAACTCTAGTGGAATTGGTAAAGGTGGAATTTCAGTGGGTTCCATGGCAGTAAAACTCGCAGAAGAAAATATTGATGAACTAAAATTAAAGAAAACTTTGTTAATTGGGACTGGTGAAGTATCTACTCTTGTTGCAAAATCATTACAAAAAAGAGGATATGCCTTTGATGTCACAAGTAGAACAATTGGAAGATCACAAACATTTTGTGAAACAATGGGAGGAAAACCAATCAAATTTGAAAAAGTTCTTTCTGGATTTGAAAATTATGATGTGATATTTGTAGCAACAACAGCACCATATTTTCTGGTAACGCATGAAAGAATTACAGATGCCATGAAAGAGAAGAATAAAGGAATGATGATTTTAGATTTATCAAATCCAAGAACAGTAGATGAGAAAGTTGCAACTATTGGAGGTGTGAAATTAATGAATTTAGACCAAATTGCAGAGATGGTGGAAAAAAATATGAATGCTAGATTAAACAAGGTAAAAACCATTGAAAATATAATTAACGAGGAAGTATCTGTATTAGAAGCCTCAATGAAAAGATTAGATGCAGAACCACTTGTAAAAGATGTATTCAAGAACATAGACTCACTAAGAGAAAAAGAATTACAAAAAGCACTTCAAATGTTAGGAGAACAAGATGAAGAAAAGATCAAGATTATTGATGAATTAACAAAAGCAGTTGTTGAAAGCATTGTTTCAACTCCAATGAACAATATCAGAAAAGCATCAGAACAAGGCAAGCCAGATGTATTGGAGTTGGCAAGTAAACTGTTTAACTATAAAAAACAAAACCAGGCAGACTAGGATTATATTTTACCCAATTAGAATTTCTAATATGTCATTTCCTTCCAGACGTCTTCGCAGATTAAGAATATCAGATAAAATGAGAGAGTTAGTTCAAGAAACTACCCTTTCTTCAAAAGATTTCATTTGTCCAGTATTTGTTCAAGAAGATCTTAAGGCCAGAGTCAAGGTTGAATCAATGTCAGAAATTGAAAGACTCCCACTAGATGACATTAATGATGAGGTAGGAACCATTAGTGATTTAGGAATTCCAGCAATCATGCTCTTTGGTATTCCAACTCAAAAAGATGAAGTAGGATCTTCTGCATTTGATGATAATGGGATTGTCCAAAAAGCAATTACTCAAATCAGACAAAATTTTGGAGATAAAATTGTAATAATGGCAGATGTTTGTTTATGTCAATTTACATCTACAGGGCATTGTGGAATTGTTCATGAAAATAAAATTGATAATGACACTAGTCTAGATACACTTGCAAAGATTGCTATTAGTCAAGCAAAAGCAGGAGTTGATACTGTTTCACCATCAGCAATGATGGATGGTCAAGTTGCTACAATAAGAAAAGCACTTGATGAAGAAGGATTCACAGATGTTTCTATAATGTCACATTCAGCTAAACATCGCTCAAACTTTTATGCACCATTTAGAGATGCTGCAGAATGTGCACCAAAATTCGGAGATAGGAAAACATACCAAGTTCCATATACAAATGCTAGAGAAGCAATGAGGGAAGTTAAGACAGACATTGATGAAGGTGTAGATATTGTAATGATAAAACCAGCATTATCTTATTTGGATTTAATAGCAGAAACAAGAAGAAAATTCAATATTCCTGTTGCAGCATACAGTGTTTCTGGTGAATATGCATTAGTAAAAGCTGCTTCACAACTAGGTTACGTAAATGAAAAAGATATCACAGAGGAAATTCTTTATTCAATTAAAAGAGCAGGAGCCGACATGATAGTAACATATTTTGCAAAATCAGCTTCTAAATTTCTTCAAGAATCATGAGAAACGACGAACGTTTTGAAATTCAAAGAGCATTTGATTTATTGCCACATATCGTAGGCTCAAGTTGGGCAGTAGTTTGGTTTAGAATGAATGGAATCAAAAAACCCACAAAAGAAGAATATCGAGAAAAAACTCTAGAATATCTAAAAATGATTGAACCAATCTTTGATTCGTATCCAAAAGAAGAAAAATTTGTAGAAATTTGCAAATATATTGAATTTAGAAAAAATGAGGAATATAAAAAAATAAAATTAGGAGAAAACAAAGAAGTTGAAACGCGATATAACAGATATATCGATTATGGTTAAAATTTAATTTTTTAATTGAGTTACAGGAAGTTTAATTGTAAAAACAGTTGGGTTATTTGAGACAGATATAGTTCCTTTATGTTGTTCTATAGTTTTCTTACAATAAGGTAACCCCAATCCTGTACCTGAAGACTTTGTAGTGAAGAGTGAATCAAAGATTTTTGGTAATACATCAGAAGGAATTTCAGGTCCTGAGTCTTCAAAATTAATTGTTATAAGATCAGAGTCAGCATTCACTCTAATGAAAATATCACCTTCATTCTCAATTGCCTGAATTGAATTAGAAATTAAATTCATAAAAACAGCCTGTAATTTTGTAACATCACATTCTACTGAAACATCATTATCAGGCAGATGAACATTAACTCTCTCAGGAATTTCTATGTTTTTTAATGTGGATTGTAAAATATTAGATAATGTAGTTGCCTCTAAATCAAGAGGTTTATTTCTAACAAAATTCAGAACATCTTCTATTTGATGTGACATGTTAGTAGCAGAATGGGTTATTTGTTCAAGTCGAGATAATGTTTTTGCATCCAAAGTTTCTTTTCCTGTAGCTTCAATTATTTGCACAGTAGTCAAGATAACTCCAAGTGGATTTCTCAAATTATGAGTTAAACTGGATGTAAGTTCTCCTATTTTTCTTAAATGCTCAGCAACTTTGGTTTGATTATGAAGTTCTGTGGCATAATGATCTAAAAGAAGTTGCAGTTGTTTTAATTCTTTTATAGCATGTTCATTTCCCGTTAACTCGTCTTCTAATTGATGTATAGTATTAGAAGAAGAGATTTTTTCAGTGTTTATTGTAGATGTTTCACTTTGTGTCATTTACAAAACCTTTTTTGAGCTAAATCAAATTTTACCATGTTATGATAATAGGAGGAAACGAATTGTATATAATATTGGATAAAATTTCCCAAATTTGGGAAAGATTTTGATCTCTAATTCTAATTATTACGATCAGAATTAAATTTCTTGTTTTAGTTGATTCAGAAATTCTTTTAGTACTCTAGTTCGCTTCTTTGCCTCTATTTTTCCAGATTTTGTGTTCATTAATGACTCTAGTTTGAGTAATTTTCTAAAGAAATGATCAACTGTCCAGGTTTTATCATCGGGGGTTCTTTTTTTACAAAAAGGATCATCTATGTTGTAAAATGGTCGCTTTAGTGAGCCTCCCGTAGCAAAAACCCTAGCAATTCCAATTGCTCCTAATGCATCTAATCTATCAGCATCCTGAAGTATTTTCCCTTCAATGGTTTTAGGAGTTTTATTTTGTGAAAAACTGTGATCACGAATTGCATCTGAAATTATATTGATTTCTTCTTTAGAAAAATCATATTTTTTTAGAATTTGTTTTGATTTTTTGGCACTTTCTATTGAAGAGGTTTTTGAGCGTTTGTCAGATTTTGGATATGACACTATATCATGTAACAATGTAGCACTAAGAATTAGTTTTTCATTTGCTTTTTCTGCTTTACAAATCTTTTGGGCATTTTTGTATACCCTCATAGTATGCTCAAAATCATGAGCAGAATCACCACCCATCCTATTTTTTACTTCTTCTTTAAGAGAATCAATAACTTTCATTTAAAATCTCCACAGTTTTGGTTTAACAAACTTTATTTTTTTCTGAGTAATTAAAATTGTCCAGTTTATTGATGCAAAAAGAACGACTACCCCAATTCCAACTCCATCAATTAATAAAATTCCAGTAAGACGGTCTTCAAATATTTCCAGAAAAGGTGTTAAAACTGCATTTCCAAAATAAATCATAATGATGTATGAAATGACTCTACCAAACCAAAATCCGATATAGATACCTACACTTTTTGCACGCATCAATCCATATGTGATAAACAACATGTTACTTGGTAGAGGAGTAGCTCCAAACAGAAATGATGCTATCACATAACCGTATTTTTTATGATTTAGATAATCTCCAATTATGTCAAGATTAGATTTTTGCTCTTCTGCAACAAATTTCCTAAATAATCCACTAATCTTTTTTAGAAAAAATCGTCCTATAGTAGCTCCAGTTGCCCCTACCATTGCAAGAATAACAACATTCAAGCTAGGATCAAGAAGATGAAATGATGTCAAGACAATCCAGCTAGGAGGCATTAAAATTGGTGCAGCATTTACTCCAATCAGAACTAGAAAAATTCCAAAATACGAGTATTCTACAAAAATTTCAAAAATATCCATCATCTTTCTAAGATTATGCAACTTTTTTTGTTTCTAAATCCTTGGATCTATGTTATAGTCATGAAAAAACTGCATTATGATCTAGAAAAATGAGAAAATTACATGTTTTTTAAAACAATGATCACAGATTGTAACAAAAAGGATCAATTATTCAATATCCTTATAAGCAATTTATGCGTATATTTAACCATGTCCGAAATGGTTTGGAAGTGTTTTAGATGCAATCTATCATTCAAGGACAAAGAACTAGCTGAAATGCATAAACAAATTGCAAATCATTCAGTTACAAAAGTTAAAGCACTAGTTGCTTAATTATTAAAAATTTTTGAAATATTGTATTTCTTAATTAAAAATTAATGCAGAGGGTGGGATTTGAACCCACGAACTCCTAAGAGAAGGGATTTCCTATTTTGAGGATCTTGAGTCCCTCTCGGTTGACCGGGCTTCGATACCTCTGCAATGAGATTGAAGGATAACCAATATTTTTCAATTGCTAATTGGATAAATTAGAAAAATGATCCATTGTTTTGAAGAATTTTTAACAAAACTTATAATTGTGCAAATTTGCTTCAAAAATACATGTCAGAATTCATACCAATTTCAGACGCAAAAAAAATGCGAAGCGGAGTTAATGTTGAAGCTGAAGTTAAAAGCAAAGGAGATCCAAGAACTGTAAATCTCAAAAGCGGAGGAACAGTTGATG
>JADHUF010000025.1 GCA_016784625.1 Candidatus Nitrosopumilus sp.
ACCGTCTAAATCAAGAATTCCATTATATGTCTCTGGTTGATTTGGACAATGATCTCTGTAATCATCAATTCCATCATTATCTGTATCTGGAATTCCTTTATTATCAGATACAGAATCTGGACAACCGTCAGAATCTAAGAATTTATTATAAGTTTCTGGAACTAGTGGACATTGATCAAATTTATCAGCAATTCCATCAAAGTCTGAATCTATACTAGTAAGATAATCAGGAAAATCTGGACAACCGTCTTCATCTTCAAATCCATTATAACGTTCTCTGATAAGAGGGCATAGATCTACAGAATCAAGAATACCATCAAAGTCTGAATCAGTTTCTGCTGGGTCATCAGGGCAACCGTCTTCATCAATATATCTATTCCAAGTTTCGGCAGTTGTAGGACATTGATCTAAGATATCTCTAATTCCATCACCGTCAGAATCCAAAACCATAACATCTGGACAACCATCTTCATCAAAATAGCCATTATGTACTTCTGGTTCTAAGGGACATTTATCAATCATATCAGTAATACCATCACCATCAAAGTCTAATGATGAAAATCCAGCAACACTATCTGGACAACCATCAGTGTCTTGGAATCCATTGTAAGTTTCTTTAGCAAGTGGACATTGATCTAAATCATCAGTGATTCCATCCAAGTCTCTATCTGTTGATGAACGAGAGTCAGGACAACCGTCTCTGTCAAAAATACCATTGAATGTTTCTGGTTGGGTTGGACACAAGTCTACATAATCATTTATCCCATCACCATCAGAATCAGAGATGTTTTTATTATCTGCTACAGAATCTGGACAACCGTCTTCATCTAAGAATTTATTGTAAGTTTCTTTTATTTGTGGACATTGATCAATGCTGTTTAAAATTCCATCAAGATCTGAATCAATGTCACTAGAGTAAGGAGGAATATCGGGACAACCGTCTTCATCTTCAAATCCATTGTATCTTTCAGGTTCTAGTGGACATGCATCAAAAGCATCCATTACCTGATCACCATCTATATCATTTAATGTACCAGTAAGTGATGGAAATGAGTCTGGACAACCATCATAATCAGAAAATCTATTGTAAGTTTCAGGTTCATTAGGACAAATATCAAATGGGTCTGCCAATCCATCACCATCCATATCATTAAATGATGAATCCAATGAAACATCAGGACAACCATCAGTGTCTAAATAACCATTAAACACTTCTGGTTGAGTTGGACATAAATCAACTATATCTTGAATGCCATCATTATCAGAATCAATTACATATGAATCAGTTACAGAATCTGGACAACCATCAGTGTCTTGGAATTTATTATAAGTTTCAGGACTAAGTGGACATGCATCTACATTGTCTGGAACTCCATCTCTATCTCTATCACCAAAACCAAAATCATCAGGACAACCATCAGTGTCTAAAATTCCGTTGAATGTTTCTGGTTGATTTGGACACAAATCTACCAAGTCAGTAAAACTATCACCATCAGTATCAGCTAATCCACCCGCTCCACCATCAGGAGCTATGTCAGGACAACCATCAGTGTCTTGGAATTTATTGTATTTTTCTTTTAATTGTGGACATTGATCAACATGATCTTCTATTCCATCATAATCTTCATCATACCATGGAACAAAGTTTGATGGGCAACCATCAATAGAGCCCTCATAATCTTCATGTAAATTTGGACATGCGTCCACTAAATCTTCAACACCATCATTATCCAAGTCCTCAGCGGCAAAAGTAGAAGTGATAGGCATACTAGTTAATGTGGTTAATAATAACACTAAGAAGGATAAACTATGTATTTTTTTCAATGCTAAAATTACCTTGGGGATCCAGTAAATAAACCTCACTCTGGAATCGACTCAAAATTGTAATATGTTTGAGAAAAATTTCCAAGTATAACAAAAAACTCGATCAATTTAAGTAAAGTAAAACACGATCTGAACTAATGAGTTGCTCGGGAGAAACTGTTGAAGAGGAAGAACAATTACTTCAGATCAACCCCGTAATATCTGCACAATTAAAAAAAGCAAAGTATGGCATAGCAGATCACTCAACTGTAGGACTTTGTCATTGGACAAAAAAATCATTCAAGCATGAAGGCAGTTGTTACAAACACAAGTTTTATGGAATATCTACTCATAGGTGTATGGAATTTTCTCCTGCTGGCATGTATTGTGAAAATAGATGTGTATATTGCTGGAGACCTATGGAATTTTATGATTCAATGCAAATGAAGCCAGAACAAGTTGCAGAGCCTGAACAAATTTTAACAAAGTTAATGGCTGAACGACAAAAATTGATTAATGGATTTTATGGTGATTCAAGAAACGATAAACAAAGATTAGATGAATCATTATTACCTGCACATTATGCTATTTCGCTTTCTGGAGAGCCTACAATGTATCCCAAACTTCCAGAACTAATTAAATATCTAAAATCATTTGAAGCAACAAAATCAATTTTTCTTGTAACAAATGGACAAGAACCAGACATGATTCAAAAATTACAAGATGAAGATGCATTGCCAACACAACTGTATCTATCAACAAATGCTGCAGATTATGAATCATTTATGAGAATAAACAAGCCAAGATATGATGATTCGTGGGAAAGGTGGAATAGAACACTTAGTATGTTAAAAGATTTGAAAACAAGGACAGTATTAAGAATTACTTTGATCAGAGATTACAATGACCAAAAAGAATCAATTCCAGCATTTGCTGAAATGTTTAGAAAAGCTAGTCCACATTTTATTGAAATAAAATCTTACATGCATATAGGTCGTTCAACGAATAGATTAGAACACGAAAACATGTTAGAGATGGAAGAAATAAAAAAATTTAGTGAACAAATAGCAAAACAAAGTAAAATATTTTCAATAATGGATGAAAGTGTTATTTCAAGAATATCAATTTTACAAAATAATGAACGATTTATTGATCGTTTTATTCCTACTTATGCAAATACCAATTAGAAAATTTCTTTAATGCTTTGTACCTATGTGATAGTTCATTTTTGTTATTCAATTCTGCAAATGTTTTTTTTGAATTTTTTGGTACAAAGATCGGATCATATCCCCAACCTTTTCCTTTTTGATATTTTGAAATAGTTCCACCAAGTCTTGCATCAAAAGAACGTAAGATTTTGTTATCACAATAACCAATAATTGAAATAAATTTTGCGTTTCTATTATTTTTTAAGAGATCAAGAATTCCTTTATTTCCAATTGTTTTAAAAACATATGATGAGTATGGACCTGGAAATCCATCAAGTGAACTAATGAACAAGCCATCATCTTCAATTATTACAGGTTTTTTGCATTTAGAAAATGCATCTTTTGCTTTTTTTGATGCAATATCTTTAAGTGAATTTGATTGAATCTCTTCTAAATTAGATTTGAAAAAACCAAGTTTTATTCCAAATGAATCCAAAATTTTTTTTGCCTCTTGATATTTGTGATTATTTGAGGATACAAAAAATAGATCAAATGACTGTTGCATACCTACCACGACTTTCTATATCAGAAACTAGTTTTATGATTTTAATGTAATTTACATACCCAACGATAGATTTGTAACCATTTAGGAAATTTTTCCAAGCAGGTTCCATGATTCTCACATGTGCACTGTTAAGGATTTCTTTAATTAATCGTAAATCAACTGCGTGATCTTCAGGTTTTATTGTATTTTGAGATAATCCAAAATCAATTACAAAAATAGTATTTTTGAATAGGATAAAATTTGATGTTGTTAAATCTCCATGCATTATTCCATTTTTATGCAGCATCCCAACTAATTTTCCAATTTCTTTTGATAATTCAATAATTTTTGAATCAGGTAAATCATGAACTGGCTTTCCAGGAATTTCTTGCATAATAATCAAGGTTTTTTCCAAATTTACAAAATAAACAAGCGGTGTTGGAATTCCAAATGACTTAACTTGAGATAGCATTTGAGATTCTTTAATTGTTCTTTGTTTACGAATTTTTGAATCAAGAGAAGAATTACGATAATTTTTTGTTTTTCTAATTTTAAGAATTGATTTAGAATTTTGCCACATAGTTTGATATATGTCAGCCTCTGCTCCTTTTTTTATTAATTTCATTAACATTATATCCAAAGGAATTCAATAAAAAGTAATCATGGAAAAAGGAGAAAAGAAAATAAAACAAGAAGATTGTAGTGAAGATAATTTAGGTTCAGGAATTCTAACATTAACGAATAAAAGATTGGCATTTGATAAAACTAGAGCAAGAATGATGGATTTCTCTAAACATTTTGGCGATACCATACTGGATGTTTCATTAGATGATGTGACTAAAACATGGAAAGAAGGATTACTAATAAAAAAAGTATGTTTCACTGCAAAAACAAGTAATGAGGAGCAAAGTTACAAGTTTGGAGTTTTCAATACAAAAAATTGGCTTAAAAGTATTGATGAGACAATCAATAATAACAAAAATCAATAATCTATTTTAACTGAATCTAATCTCCAAGATTGAGTAACTAAAGTGTCTGTTAGTAAAGTTCCTTGTTTGACTTGGGATTCTAAAAGTCCAGTCCAACAGATTTGGCTTCCACAATCTCCTGCATATCGTAATGGTACTATGAAGAATTTACATCCATGTCGTTTACACACATCTTGAAGCATTTCGGATAATCTTTTGTTAGCTGCAACACCACCTACTATCATCAATTCTTTTTTGCGTGTAAACGATAATGCACGCTCTACAACTTCACTAATCATTGCAAAAGCAGTTTCTTGAAGTGAATAGCATGCATCAACTTTACTTTTCTTTACAATAGATTTTGTTGCAGATAATAAACCCGAAAAGGAGACATCATTTCCTTTTACAGAATATGGCAACATGACATAGTTTGAAGATGTGGATGCTAATTCTTCAATATTTTTGCCACATGGAGAAGCAAATCCAATAGATCTTCCAAATTGATCAAGTAATTGACCCAATGTAATATCTAATGTTTCTCCAAAAACCCTCCACTGTTTATTAAGAAATGCCAGAAGCATGGTATGTCCTCCAGATACCAAAAGTACCAAAGGATTTTTTGCTCCAGTAAGTAATTTTCCTAATTCAATGTGACCAATTGCATGATTAACAGGATAAATTGGAATTTTATAAAATGAAGCTAAAGAACGCGCAACAACTGCACCAACACGTAAACATGGACCTAATCCTGGACCTGCAGCATAAGAAATAATATCCAAATCTTTGATTGTGGTATTTGCCTCTTTAAGACATTCAGATAGCACTGAAGAACTATTCTCAATATGATGGCGTGATGCTTCTCTTGGATGAATTCCTTCTCCTTCTGTGGGACGATAAATTTTTCTGACATCAGAAAGAATACTTCCTTTCTTTCCTTTTTTTTCAACTATAGCACAAGAAAATGTATGAGCTGTACTTTCAATTCCCAAACCTAGCATATTATCCCCTACTTAGTGTAGATACAATTTTAATCACATCACCATTTTTTAGTATCTGATCACCACTGATTCTTTGTTTAGTTTTACAATCAATTGCATGTAAAAATCCCTTGGCAATATCTGCATGAATTAAACCTGCCAACTCTTTTGCAGTAGAATCTTGTGGAAGTAGTTTTGTGTCAGGTAAAATGATGCCGTCTTTGTTAGTTAGTTTAGTTTCATCTTCCACAGGATATACAACGATGAATTTTAAAGAATCAAAAACAGCAGTGTTTAGAATTTTTTGAATTCCAGTAGATGGGATTTTAGAAAACACTGACTTTACCAAATCTAATGCTTTTTGTTGTGGAGGCAAAATTTCTTTTTCGTTGATAATTTCAAAACCCTCATCCCCAGAAGAATAATTTACAATTCCTGCTTTTGATGCTTTTCGTAAAAGTAATTCAGTTTCAGCACTACAAGGAATTACAAGATCTGAAATTTTTTTAAGAACACCAAGATCTTGACAAAGATCTGCTTTATTTGCAGCAATAATCATTGGTTTTGTATTTTTTCTTAATTCTTTAACAAAGGTTTGGATATCAGAATCTTCCCATTCTTTTGGATTTTTAGAAACAAGGCCTAGTTGCTGCAATACTTGTTGTACTTGATAATCTTTAATACCTAATCCAGTGAATCGTTTTGCAATACCATCAGTAAGTTTTGCTCTTTTTTGATCTATTTCACGCGTAATCTTATCCCATTCTCTTTTGAGAATATCTACAAACCATTGATCAAATTCATCCTGAACAAATACTACATCTTCTATTGGATCATGGGTTCCAACTGGGACTGGTTGTCCTTGAAGATCAGTACTTCCAGCAATATCAACTACATGAATCAAAACTTCAGCTTGTCTTGCATCATCAAGAAATTGATTTCCTAATCCTTTTCCTTCATGTGCACCTGGAACTAATCCTGCAACATCAATGAGTTTAACTGGAATAAAACGAGTGCCATTCACACATAATTCATTTTCATGTTTAATGCCAAAATGTTTGCAAGCACAATCTGCTTTAACATAAGCCACACCGATATTTGGTTCAATTGTCGTAAAAGGAAAATTACCTGATGCTACAGGAGTTTCAGTAGCAGCAGAAAAAAATGTCGATTTTCCAACATTTGCTTTACCTAATAAACCAATTTGCAATATAGTCAAAAATCTAATTCTACTTATTAGTATTGCAGAAATCGTTTAATGGAGTTTATCATGATTTTATATCATGTCAATAGTAATTACTGGAAATCCAGGAGTTGGTAAACATACCATAGCACAAAAAATTGCTGAAAATCTTGAACTATCCATAATTGATATCAATAATATAGCAAAAGAAGCAGGATTATTTGAAAAAAATGGAGATACAAATGATGTGGATACTTTAAAGCTTAAAAAAATCCTTGAGCAAAAAATTTCAGAGAAAAATGTAGTTGTGGGTCATTTAGCACCGTATGTTTTAGATAAAAATAAAATAAAGATAATTATTATTTTGAGAAGAAACCCCTATGATTTGATCTCGGTCTACAAAGAAAGAAAATACACTGATAAAAAAAGTATGGAGAATACAGGTAGTGAAATACTAGGAATTATTGCACATGATGCAATAAGTAAATTCCAAGAAAAAGTATTTCAAATTGACACTAGTGGAAAAAGCATTGATAAAGTAGTTAAAAAAACCATGACTATAATTTCCAGCAATGAAGGGAATGAAGAAGTAGATTGGCTTGATTTAGTGACAAGAAATAATGATTTAAAAAAATTTTTTGTTGATTGATTAAATAATGCCTTTAAAGTCGGATAATTACTTGTTTGAAATTTCTAAAACCGATTTAGCAGGAAGAATAGGTACTCTATATACCAATCATGGAAAAATTGAGACACCAGCATATGTTCCTGTTATTCATCCTGTAAAACAAACAATCCCATCAAAAAAAATTCAAGAGATTGGATTTGATTTAGTTATTACAAATGCATACATTACCAAAAATAGTTACGGTGACGAAGCTGTAAAAAAAGGAATTCATAATATTATAAATTTTGATGGTGCAATCATGACAGATTCTGGAGGTTATCAGGTTTTAGAGTATGGAGATGTTGATGTTTTACCACCAGATATGGCAAATTTTGAAAAAGGAATTCTAACTGATTTTGCAATTCCGCTTGACAAGCCAACAGGATTTGGATTGCCATTAAAAAAAGCTGAATCATATGTCAAACACACTCTAAAAGTTTCAAAACAGACACTAGATAATAGTGAAAACAATGGTCAGATTTGGATTGGTCCAATTCAAGGAGGAGAGCATTTTGAACTTGTTGCAAAGTCAACAAAAAAATTAGTAGATATGGGTTTTCAGATGTTAGCTTTAGGAAGTCCAGTTGAGTTCATGGAATCATATGAATATAGATTATTAGCACAGATGATTGTGGCTGCAAAAAAACAAATGCCACATTCTATTCCTCTACATCTTTTTGGAGCTGGACATCCATTAACAATACCATTTGCAGTGGCTTTAGGATGTGATACATTTGATTCAGCATCATACATGCTTTATGCTAAACATCAGAGATACATAACGGAGGACGGCACACGATATTTGTCAGATATTACTGTATTTCCATGTCATTGTAAAATATGCTCTAATTACACTCCTGATGAGTTGCGCCAACTTGAGATAACTGAGAAAATTAATCAATTAGCAATTCACAATCTTTATGCTATTAAGCTTGAAGTAGACAAGGTAAAGCAGTCGATTCATGAAGGAAGATTATGGGAATATGTAATGAAAAAGGCAAGAGCTCATCCCAAATTATTTGAAATGATTGAAGTAATGACAGATAATCATGAATTTCTTGGTGTTGCTACACCAAAATTCAAAGAAAAAGCTATTTTTCTATACGATAAAGAAGATCAGTTTCGTCCAGAGGTGCAAGCATATCACGATATGGTTAGAAAATTCAAATCAAAGAAAAAAAAACTAGTTATTATTGAAGAATCAAGCTCAAAACCAGGATATTTATCTCATCAATACATTGATCTAAAAAGAAAGTTCAAGGATTTTGATTCAATACAAATATGTCAATACAATCCACAGTTAGGATTAATTCCAATTGAGATTTCAGATATCTTTCCAGCTGCACATCATGAAACATCTAGAATAGATTTTGAAGCAAAAGAATTCCCTACATTTGAAAAGACATGGAATTATTTCTTTAGTAACAATAAGTTTTCAGAAATTCATTATGATAAAAAGGACAAATTCTTGAAACATTTTGTAAAAATATTACCAAAAGAAATCAAGAAAAAATCTTTTAGTTAATTAAAAATAAGAAAAAAGAATGTGCTAAAAGATTCAGCTTATAATGCTGCGTCTTCTGCCCAACCTTTGATGAAGATACCGTTTTTGTGAAGAGGTACTGGTTGTCCAGCAGTGTAATTCATTGGTCTCATCCAAAAGATTGATTTTGTTGGGCATACACCGATGCATGCACCATCTGAAATACATCTTTCTGGATAAAATACAAATGCTTTACCTCTCTTCCAGCCTTCAACTGGTTTTACTCTAAGGACATCTGGACCAAGAGTTGTACAGATTTCTACACATAGTGCACATCCGATACATCTTTGTTCGTCAATGTCTGGAAGTATTGCTATTGGCATAACAAAATTAACAGTACTTGGTGACTATTTAAACCATGATTGAAATTCATAACCCTGTTATGTAATTGATCGAGTAAAAAACATGCACAGAATTCAGATTAAAAAATTTAAAAAACAAAAAGATAACGTGTTTTGCACGTTTATTTTCTCATTGCGTCTATTTGACCAGAAGTAACCCAGTCAAGTAATTCTGCAGAAGAAGGATTAAGGTCTGCTTTCTTATTCATAAGATTGTTTACCCAAATCCAGTTGAGTTGATTTAAGAGTGGTTTGTTTGCTTCGTCACCTGCACGTGTCTTTGCGACTACGGCTTGATCTTGCTGTGCTAACCAATCTGCGAAACTTCTTCCCATGAGGATCGGATCTTAGCTTGCACTAATTAAAGCTTTTGTAGATTCTATAATAGGCATAATGATAAAATTAACTCTAAGAAGGTTTTAACGTCGATGAAAATTCATCATAATTCTTGGATGTTAAAGTTTTAGGAGCTGCAAATGAAGTTGGTAGATCAGGTTTTTTAGTTAATTGTAATGGAACTAATTTTTTACTTGATTATGGAGTAATGTTTGGAAGAAGAGGAACACCCCCACAATATCCACTTCATGTAAAACCTAAGGACATAGATGCAATCATAATCACTCATGCACACCTTGATCATTCAGGGAATGTCCCATCACTTTTTGTAAGTGGAAATACTGATGTCTATGCTACACCACCTACATTTGATCTCTCAAAGTTATTGATTGAGGATATGCTAAAAATTGAAAAGAATTCACATCCATTTGACCTGCCTGAACTAAACAATATGATGAAAAATGCCAAAGAAATCGGATTTAAACAAAAAATTACAAAGGGAAATGCAACTTTTGAGCTAAGGGAGTCAGGGCATGTAATTGGTGGAAGTACTGTTTTGGTAGAATCAGAGAAAAAACGACTTTTCTATACTGGCGATATCAAAACAAATGGTTCTAGAATGCTACGAGAGATGGATTTGGATATAGGTGAAATCGATTTACTGATTACTGAAAGTACTTATGCCAAGACAGAACAAAAACCCAGAAAAGAATCAGAATCTGAATTAATTGAATTTGCAAATGAAGTAATGGATAGAAAAGGAATATTATTTATTCCATCATTTTCAGTTGAACGTTCTCAAGAAATTGCTTGTGTTTTAAGAAGTGCAAACTTTAAACATAAAATCATAATGGATGGTATGGCATTAAAAGTAAATGAGATAATGTTCAGACATCCAGAATATCTAAGAGATCCAAAAATATTTTCAGATGCAATCAAAAGTGCAACTGCAATAAGAGAACATTCTGAAAGAAAACGTGCAATGGGTGAACCTTGTGTAGTCATATCACCAGCTGGAATGTTAGTAGGAGGTAATGCAGTATTTTATTTGCAAGAGTTATCGTTTAATAGTAAAAATGGAATAGCTCTAGTTTCATATCAAGGGGAAGGTACACCGGGGAAAAAATTACTAGATACAGGAAAGGTTTCAACTAGAGGTAAGGATCTTGACGTTACAGCACAAGTAAAACAATTTGAATTTTCTGGGCATGCAGATAAAAAAGAATTATTTGATATGATCAAAAAAATCAAGGGAAACCCCAAAGTCTGGACTGTTCATGGAGATTCTGAATCATGTGATATGTTTGCTAAGGAGATTCATGAGAAATTCGGTTTAGAAACATATGCACCTGCAGTTAATGAAACAATAACTGTATGAAATGCAAAAAAAATATGTAATAAATGTTGAAAATTCAATAAACAGCGGTCAAGTATTTCTTTGGAAAAAAAATGGAGACTACTGGAATGGGATTAATGGTCAAGATATTCTTCGTATAGATAAGAATGGAATTATTAAATCTTATCAAAATCTAAAAACAGATTTTTTTAGAAAAACTGATGACATAGATAATATAATTAAATCAATTTCAAAAGATAAGATAGTTAAAAATGCTGTAAAAAAATATTTTGGTTTAAGAGTTCTTAAACAGGATCCTTTTCAATGTTTAATTTCATTTATTGTTTCTTCAAATTCTAATATTCAAAAAATCAAAATTAGTTTGGAAAAATTATCACAGAAATTTGGAACAAAGACAGAGTTCGAAAATCAAAAGTTTTTTTTATTTCCCAAACCAGAGAGACTCGCTAAAGCATCAATTAATGAAATTAGAAAATGTAGTGTAGGATATCGAGCTAAATTCATCAAAGAGGCTGCAAATATGGTTTTTTTGAAACAAATAGATTTTGAAAATTTAAAAAAAACTAGTTATTTTGAAACTAAAGAAACCATTTGTTCTATTCCAGGTGTTGGAAATAAAGTTGCAGATTGCATAATGTTATTCTCTCTAAACAAACTAGATGCATTTCCATTAGATAGATGGATGATTAAAATTTTAGAAAAATATTTTTTCAATGAATTTCAACTTGAAACAAAAACAATTACAAAAAAACAATATGATATTCTTCATGAAAAAATTGTAAATTATTTTGGCCCATATGCAGGGTATGCACAACAGTTTCTCTTCAAAATGGAAAGAGAAAATTACCAAAAAAAGTGGCTGTAAACCCTTAAAATGGTAATTAATTGCTAGGTTTTTGGGCCTATAGCTCAGCATGGATAGAGTGTTGGACTTCTAATCCAATGGTCAAGGGATCGAAGCCCTTTGGGCCCGCTTAACAAAATTATTTATTCTGATTTGGGTGTGATGTTTTCGTGAAAGATATAGAATTCAAATTAAACTCTACTGATATTCATCCAAATTCTGAAATCAAAGGAATGATTTCTGTTTCATATCCAGGAAGATATGATGGGGTAGTGATAAATACACAGATTTTAGATTCAAATGAGCACATAGTCTACAAGTCATATAATGGAAAAAACATATCACAAAATGTTTCAAGATTATTTATCAACAAAGATGTAATGCTTGAAAACAAGGCAGAGTTTACTGCACTAATTAAATTTGAACCAAAACAAGAACATGAAATAAAATTTAGAGCATCAATTATTGAACAGCATAAAGAAATTGAAAGTCAAATAATTTTTGCGAAATATTCTATCTAGAATCTACTTAGTTCTACAATAATGTTTCCAGTCATCCATGGATGGGGATTACAGTGGTAAGGAACCTCCTGAGGTTCTGTAAATAAGAATTCATAAGAATCACCAGGTTTTAAGACACCAATAGATCCAAAGTCTCCACTATATCCATCAGAGTGACGATGATCTGGAGTTACAGTGTGTGCAGTATCATCATTATTTTGCCAAATTACTTTGTTATTAATATTCAATAACACATTGGCTTGGTTTGGAACATAGTTTTCATTTCCTTCAATTACTGCACCTGGAACAATTTCAATAATAAAATCTTTTTCAGGATGTAAGATATGTTCAGAAACAGATGGTTTTTCTAAAGATTCTGGAAGATAAAATGAAGTGTAAAAAACTACAGAGGCAGACATGCCAACAATTAATGCAATAACACCTATACCGTATGCATGGCTTGATGTAGATGTACTCATAATTTTTTGCAACCTACCAAGTTATTATAAAGTTTGTTTAGAATTTTTGAAATCATGATTTGTTAAGATCTCCAGAACCAAGATTTTGGTTGTTATCAGCACCAACTCCCAAATCTGCTTGAGTTTTTGGTGTAGGAACTTCTTGAGATAATTCTTTTGGTTTTTCTTCTGGTTTAGTATCTCCTTCTGGAAGTTTACTTGATTCAGTAGATACTTCATGTTCAGTTAATCTTGGTTGTTCTTCTTGTACAGGAACTGGTGGTGGGGGAGGGGCATTTTTTTCCTCACTTAAAGCATATCTGTAAAGATGGAAGAATGCTGCAAATACTAACAAGATTATTCCAACAAAGAATAATGACATGTTCTTCATTCCTGTCAAAGCTGCATTATATGCTGCAATATTTAGGAACACTTGGAATGCTAACAAGGCAATTAGTAACCAGTTAATCCATTTTTCAGAAAGATTGATTGTAGAGACTTTCTGCGGACCAGTATTTTTTGCAAGTTTTGATTTTCTTTCTGCTTCATTTGCAAGTTTAATCATCATATATGTAAATCCAAATCCTAATGGAACCAACAATATCATTGTAGAGTAAAAGAAGATTGGATCAATTACCAAACGCTCTACTAATGGAATTGAGACGTCAGGTGAAATGTAAAATCCCCAATAGGTGGTAACCATTATTTGAGCAAGACTAGTAATACCAAATGCTGTAACTAGTGGTCTATCTCTCCATGAAAATTTCTTGTATCTATCAATGAATGGAACTAGCACCAGCGCGATAATAAACAGTAAAGGCCATAACAATCCAGTTACAAACTTGTCATATTGGGTCCTCATGAATGCATAAATTCCTGTAAGATACCATTCAGGAACTGTTACACCTGGTGGGACTGTCGGCTCAAACTTGAATCCCATATCAATTGGGAAAACACCACCAGTAATGAGAATAGCACCAGAAATAGCCATAACCATAGGTACATCAAATACCAAGAATCTTGGGAAATGAACTGCCATTAATCCCAACATTACTATCGGCAACAAGAACACATGTTGTGCATAGAATCGCAATACAAAGTCTGAGAACCCACTACCTAACGCCGCATCACGAATTGTCGGTCCAACTACAGGAATTGAAGTAGTCAGAGATGCAGCAATACTAATTGCAAGTTCTGCTCTTTCACTAAATATAACATCATATCCAGTAAATGCTTCAAGAATAGTAACAGTACCAAGAATGACACCAGTCATCCATAAAACTTCATTTCTAATTTTGTATCTTCCACTAAAGAATTGATAATACATGTGAAGAACAGCTAGTAGTACCATTGCATTGGAACCATGATAGTGAATATTTCTTATATGAAAACCAAATGGAACATCATCATTAATGAATTGAACACTATCCCATGCTCTATCCAATATAGGTTGATAGTAAAACATGAGTAGAGCTCCTGAAACTCCAAGAATGATAAAGACAACAAATGTAAGCATCCCTAAGAATCCAAACGGACTTACAAATCTAGAAGGGAACGAAAATTTGATTGCAGTAAAGATTGTTCTATCTACCCCATCCCAAAGCCAATACAAGAAGGCTACTACACCAGTTCTTCTTTCAAGCGAAACGGCCATATCCAATTACTCCATTTTCATTTACGTCAAACTTTGGTGGTAAAATAAATACAAATCCATCTGAATCAATTTCAAGAGTTAGTTTAGCTAATGTGTTTGATGGAGGAGCTTGTACTGATGCAGGACCAACAAAAGCTGTTCCAGTTGTTGGATCGTACATACTACCATGACATGGACACTCACCTCTCTTTCTTCCATCATCAGGCCAATATTTCCATAAACACCAAAGATGAAGACAGATCATGCTGTATGATCTAAGAGCAGAAGTATCATTTTTTCCACCACCTAATTCTTCAGGTAATCTAATGAATTGCCATTTACGAAATGCTTCTGCATCAAGTGCAGGATCACCAGTAGATGGATATGTAATTACTTCAGCGTGATTAATTGGATATGTGTTGATATTAGCTTGAGTGCCATCAGGTAAGATTACTGGTACTTTTTCTAGAGATGCCTGATTTGGGTTTGGCATAAAATTACCAAATGGGACAAATGGCGCAAACGCTAATCCTGTGCCTGCGGCACCCATTAACTTTAGAAAGTCTCTTCGGGATAATCCGCCAGACTTTTTTGTCCCCAGCTCTGACATTCAATCTGATTTCTCGGCAAATTGCTAATAAACCTTGTTTAATTATTAGGCTAGTTTTTGTTTATTGATAAATATGAAAATAATGCCGATCGCAATTCCAACAATTATTCCAAGAGTAATTCCAAAATTAAAGGAAAAATTAGAATCATTTTTTGGAATAGAACCATCTGAAAGAGTTTCTGTTTTAGAGGCTGTATCATAATCATTTTCTGAAACAGAGTCATTTGATTCAAATTCTATTTCTTGTTTATCTTGAGATGAAATATTTGTAAATTTTGCTGCAAGTGTAATTGGTTCTGTTGTAGAATTCCCTCCAAACAATGTTGAATGTGTTAAAAGAGTGTAAGTGCCAGTTTGGTTAATTGGAACATACAAAACAGTTGAGGTGTTATCTTTGTTTTTTACAGGAAAGAACCCACCACCTTGACTAAAAATAGAACTACC
>JADHUF010000026.1 GCA_016784625.1 Candidatus Nitrosopumilus sp.
TATGAAGATATTGATTTTTCAAATGCTTACAAAGTAATTGACAAGGAAAAAGATCTCAAGGAGATGATGACAAAAGAAGAAAAGAAATCCCTAGCTACAAAAAGAAAAGAACTACGAGAAAAGCTAAAAACAAAATATGGAATTGCCATCATGGATGGAAAGGAAGTGGAAGTTGGAAACTACATGGCAGAGCCACCAGGAATATTCATCGGAAGAGGGGAGCACCCAATTAGAGGGAAATGGAAGCCTCGTGTCACTACAAAAGATGTTACATTAAACCTTGGAAAAGAAGCCAAAGTACCTGAAGGAAAATGGGGTAAAATTATTCATGATAAAGATTCCATGTGGCTAGCTAGTTGGATGGATTTTCTTACACAAAAAAGAAAGTATGTTTGGCTTGCAGATACTGCTGGGTTAAAACAAGATAGAGACAAGGCAAAGTACGAAAAAGCAGTAAAGCTTGCAAAAGAAATTGACAAAATTAAAGATAGAATCGTAAAGGATATGAAAAGTAAAGATCAAAAAATCAGTAGAATTGCCACAGCATGTTACTTAATTTATAGAACTGCAATGAGAGTAGGGGATGAAAAAGATCCTGATGAAGCAGATACTGTAGGTGCTACAACTCTAAGAAAAGAACACATCAAAATTACAAATAATACAATTGAATTTGATTTTCTAGGAAAAGACAGTGTAAGATGGCAAGAAACAGTAGTTGCAGAAGGTCATGATAAACAATTTCAAGAGAATCTTAAGAAATTAGTTGAAAAGAAAAAACCAAAAGACGAAATTTTTGACGATATTACTTCAAGACATGTCAATGTGTATTATTCCAGTATTGTAAAAGGATTAACTGCAAAAGTGTTTAGAACATATCTTGCAACAACAGTTGTTAAAAATTATCTTGAAAAACATGATAACATTAAAGGAAAGACAGCAAATGAGAAACTATACCACGCAAAATTAGCAAATCTTGAATCTGCTAAAATGTGTAATCATAAGAGAACTATTCCAAAAACATTTGAACAAGCATTAGAAAAGAAGCGAGATACTCTCAAAAAGGCTGAAAAAGACCAACCTTCAAAGAAAACTCAAGAGACTCTCAAAAAAGTAGAGTCAAATGAACCAAAGACAGATGCTCAAAAGAAGAGTAAAGAGAAAAGAATCAAGACATTAAATGAGCAAATCAAAAAGCAAAAAGAAAAGCACAAAGATAGAGTAGAGAAATTAAAGTTACAAATTGATTTATCTGAAAAAACCAAGGATTACAATCTTGGAACATCGTTAAGAAATTACATAGATCCTCGTGTTGTTAAGGCATGGACTGATGAGGTAGGTGCAGAATGGGAAAAATTGTATACATCTGCCTTACAAAAGAAATTCCTTTGGGTAAAAAATGAGAATGTAGCGTGGAAGGACATAAAATAAAATCCAAGATGAATTTAGAATCATTTAATTTCTCAAATTTTTCAGTCATATACATGCCGGGGTAGCTCAGCCTGGTTAGAGTGCCAGTTCACTTGGTAAACTCTAGCGGTTCTCCAACTAAGGCAATACTCATAATCTGGAGGTCGTGGGTTCGAAACCCACCCCCGGCACACACAAATTAGTTTATTACTCCTCGCAATATGGGAGATAGTCATGGCAACCAAAGAGAAAAAATCAACAAGTTTTAAGAAAATAACTAAGAAAAATCAAGGGAGAATTTATGACGGGATAATGAAAAATTATAATCAAGTAGTGGAATCTGGTAAAAACCTGAGTCAAGAATCCCTAGAAAAGATAAACACAGCTACTGCCTCTGGAACTGAATTCATAAAATCACAACCATATTGGAAATCATTAAAAAGTAACTCTTTGAAAATCAAAGAAAAAGGTTTGGAGCAAGGGGCTATGTTAAAAAATGATAGTCCAAAACTTTATAAAAAAATAGTTAATGCTTTCTTTTACTTTTTTGAGATCATTGTAGGAAGAATCAAGCTTGGTACACAGTATGGTGCTGCTAATCTAGAGATCCTAGAACGACTAGCTAAACTCAAAGAACTTGGAATCTTGACTGATGAAGAATTTACTCAGAAAAAGAAACAAATCTTAGATAAAATTTGATTTTAAAATATTAAATCACATAGATAAGAATTCTTTAACGTAATTTTCTTAATTCTGCCATAAGATCAAATTTTTGAAAGAATCTTTTTCTTTTTTTCTTGGAATTCTTTACTTGTAATTATTCCTGACTTTTTTAATTTTCCAAGATTTTCTAATAATTCTAGATTTTTGCGTGTTGGGTTTTTGAATTCTTTTCCTGCTTTGACACCTCTTGTCATATTTGATTTTGCACTTTTTCTTAGCTTGGAACCTAGAATTCCACTCTTCTTGGAAATTTGGTCAGTTACTTCATATCCTTTTTTCTTTGCTTGATTTATAATCTCTCGAGATTTTTGTTTGGTTGCATCATCAACAAATTTGTATTTTTTTGCCATTCTGCTGAATTTTTGAGTTTTTTTACGAGCCAAGTGTGTTTGGTACTTTAGATCTTTAATAATCTCATTTTTGGTTTTGCGTTTAAATCTGCGAGTATATTCTTCAATGATTAAAACAGGAAATGGGGAATATTCTACATCAAGATAATACTTGATAATGGCATCATCAGGTAATGTCTTTAGATACTTTATAATAGATTCTTCTGATTTCAAGTTCACATAATAATTCAGTTCATACGCATAAAAAGATTCAAGCCTTAGGAATAATATCTTCTAAAAACGGATCTCCTTAAATTAAGGAACATGATATGAAAACGTTACACATGGAAGAAGAATCTCATAAACCTAAAGTCATTGTATTAAAACAGCAAATAGATAAAGATGGTGTAGAAGAATTAATAGATTCTAAAAAAACAGGATACTTTAGACATTTATTACAAAAACCACCAAAAAATGAAATCCATGTTGACTCTCTTGCTCTAAATTATGAACCATTCATGATTTTGTCAGGAACTTATGAAGCAGATTTTCTTAGAAGAATGATACATGCTATCAAGGTTAGTCATAATGCTAAAGAGATTATTTTAGGTGATGGAATTTTTCCTACCAATCAAAAATCTCTGTTTATGAAAAAAATAGTTCAAAATGGTAAAAACAAGGTGCAACTTGAATTTGATGAACATATTTTTGTTAGTGAAATAAGAAAGATAACACTTGATCATCATGGTACAGAACGTACATTTCCATACAAGTTAGAATCCATATCAAAAGAAAACTATCCTAAGCAAGTGTTAGAAAAAAATACTGTAAAAGAATTTGAAATCACAACAAAAGATGCAATTAAAAAATTAGAAAGTACATTACAAGAAATGTCATTTGATTATGAAGTAAAAAATCTAAATAAGAATTTTGTATTGGATAGTGTCACCGAAGTATATGTCCCAATTTATGAAGCAAGATTGATTGGGCCAAAGAAAAAAGTTGAAATCATGAGAATTGATGCAGTAACCAAAAAAATATCACAATAAATGTGACTAATAATGTCAATTTTGATTGAGTCCATTTCTGAATAACAAAATTCTTTATCTGATTTTATGAATATGATTAAAATATGCAAACATTATGGAAACAAGTTTCATGATATGTATAGAGTTTGTTGTTCTGCAAAATGTGCCCAAGAAATTACTTGAGAGTTAAAACATGAAAAAACAAAATATACAGTCTGCAAAATACTGGACTACTCAACAATTTCTTGGAATAACTGTTTTTGATAGTAAATCTCTGAATTGTGGTAAAATCAAATCATTATACATTGATTCTCAAACCTTCTCCATGTCAGGAATAATTGTAAAAAAAAGATGGACTAAAGAATATTTTCTATCAAGAGATTATTTTGATCACTTAGATGAATCGGGATTGTATTTGAATACCATTCCTATAAAACCTCATGATAAAGTTGTAGGTACTGATGGGAAAAATATAGGTAAGATAATCAAAATAAATCTCAACTCTGAGACAAATAAGATTGAATCACTTGAGATAAGATCTGGTTTTAAAACAAGAATAATACCTTCTGATAAAATTGTAGGTATTGGCGAAAAAATTACAATCAAGTCTTAGTTTGGACTATTTCATTCAATAATAAAATATACACAAATAATTATGTAGTTTATCTAATAGAAAAAACAACATTTGATCAAGTTTATTCTTTGTCGAGATTTCGAGTAATTACTATTACTTCATCATTGAATTTTTACCATTTATTATATCTGGAATTGGGCTGGCAGTGGCGATCATATTGATAGCTGATTCTGTATTTGTTTTTCAGAAATTATCTCATGGTCATATTATGGATAGTTTGATGTAAGAAGATAAAACTTCTGAACCTGAATAGTTCTAACAATAAATAAGGAGTTTAAACATAAGACTTATTTTAAAATATTTTCAGTTAGATGGGTTTATCATTGCAATGTTTACATGGAATAAATTTTTCTTTTATTGTTTGTTCTAATGTGTCGGGGACAAAGTAAACCCTATTTACTTTTTTTACAAAATGGATTTTACATTCTGGTGTCATCATAGCTAAATGATGTACAATCATATTCAAAGTATCTCCCAGGTATCCTGCCATGATTAATTTAAAATATAAAAAAAGGAAAAAGGGAAAATAGATTTTTGGTTAATGTCTTCTTCTAGATTCTGGCTACGCAAATATTCTAGAAAAAGATTGATGTACAATTATCATTTTCTTCCTTTAGATTTTGTAGTTCTTTTTACGCTACGCTTTTTTGGTGCGGCTTTTGCAGTTCGTTTTTTAGCTGTTGCAGATCTTTTTCTTTTTGTTGCAGATTTTGCTTTTGCTTCTGTTTTAGCTGCTGCATTTCGCTTTCTAGTTCGTGCTGCTTTTTTAGCTGCTGCACTTCTTTGAGCTTTAGTTTGTGCCATGTTGAATCCTCAAAAAGAAACTATATCTTATAGTAGAGATGTTAACAGATTTTACGTAAAAATGACACTTTATGACGATTTTATTTACAAGCAAGATCAGTTTTTTTACTAGTTTTCAGCTTTAAGTTTATTGAAAGTAGCAATAGTATACAACAAACAATCTATTGATGAAAAAGATGTTATCAATGTTTTTGGAATGAAGACAAAAGAATTCTATAATGAAAAAACTGTTGAAAAAGTTGCAAAGTCATTAGAAAAAGGTGGACATTCAGTTAGTGTGGTTGGAGGTGGCATGAACATTATTGAAGAAATGAAGAACTTTATGCCACGAGTTGTTTCAGGTGATAGACCTGGAATGGTCTTTAACATGGCATATGGAATTCAGGGACAGAATCGTTACACACATGTTCCTGCAATGCTTGAAATGCTTGGAATTCCTTATGTTGGCTCTGGCCCTGAAGCTCATGCTGTAGTACAAGATAAAGTAATGACAAAGATTGTACTACAAAAAAATAATATCCCGACTCCTGGATTCTGGGTATTTTCTACTCCTGATGATACATTTGATGATTTGATTTTCCCTGTAATTGTAAAGCCAAAAATGGAATCAACATCAATGGGTATGAAAGTTGTGTATAACTGGGATGATCTTAAAGTAGCAGTAGCTGAACAAATTGAAAAATTTTCTCAAGAGATTCTAGTTGAGCAGTTTATTCCAGGAAGAGAATTCGCAGTAGGTCTATTGGGTAATGGTGCAAATTTAGAAATTTTACCAATTGTTGAAATTGATCTTGCAGGTGATCCAAATAAAATACAAACAAAAACAGACAAAATAGAAACACCACTTGAGAAAATATGTCCAGCAAAACTAACTGAAGAACAAATAAATGAAATCCAAAGAATATCTTTACTATCATTTAAAAAATTAGGACTAAATGATTTTGCTCGTGTTGATCTTAGAATGGATAAAGATGGAAATGTCTATATTTTAGAATTAAATTCAATGGCAAGTCTTGGACTAACTGGCTCTTTTGTACATGCAGCTACCACAGCTGGTTATTCTTATGATACACTGATTAACAAAATTTTAGATACTGCATCTTTACGCTATTTTGGAGAGTCTTATCTACATCCAAATGAGATGTCCACTGAACAAATTGAATCTCAACCACTACGTTCTGTATTACGTAGTTATCTGAGAAGTCATCTTTCTACTAATGAAAAACTCCTAGAACAGTTTGTCAATGTAAACTCTAGTGTCAGAAATATTGATAATGTAAATAGATTAGGAAAAATGACCTCAAAACGTCTTGAACACTTGGGATTTACGTCTCATGAATATTATGAGTTTGATGTAGGAAATATGATTTATCTGAAAAATCATGATTCGGATTCTAATGATGTCTTACTTTTGAGCCATTTAGATACTTGGTATGATAATCAAGATTTTGCTCCATTTTACAAAGTAGGAAGTAAGCTATTTGGTTCTGGAATTGCTGAAAGTAAGGGTGGATTGATAGTTATGCTTTCTGCCTTGAAATCTCTCAGATTTGCAAGAAAACTCAAAAAAATAAAGTGTGGAATTTTACTTATTTCAGATGACTCGCTAGGTGGAAGATTTAGTAAAAAACTACTAAACGATGTTTCAAATAATTCTAAACATATTATTGAACTAAAGTGGGGTACTCCAAATGGTGGAGTTGCAACTACATGCTCTGGTGTTAGTAGGTATCACATTGATATGATTCATGTTAGACGACCAGATGAGACAATCAAAGAAGTAATTCCAGATATGTGTAGAATGGTACTTGCTTGGAAGAAAATATCTTATGATCATACTGATTCCAGAATAACTATTAGTGATTTTACTGCAAAGGCTTCTTTTGGACAATCTCCTGAATATGGGAAATTATCCTTAGAATCTAGATATGCAAGTCTTGATCAAGGAAAACAGTTTGATTATGAAATAAGAAAGATTGCAAAGAAGAAGAAGGATTCAAGAATTGATGTACATGTTGTAAAAGAAGTTACAAGAAATCCTGTGGAGAAAACAAAAAAAAGTGAACAATTCTATGACATAATTCAGAAATTAGCAAATCAAGCAGAAATTAAAATCAAACCAAACCATCGTTTTGCAACATCTAGTTTATGTGATGTTTCTGGAGAGAAATACATGATTGGTTCCATGGGGCCAATTGGAGGAGATTATAGAACTCCAAATGAACATATTTTTCGTGATAGTCTAATTGATAGAGGTGTACTTTTAGCATTAACTATTAACAAATGTTCCAAGCTTTCAGGTGATTCTAACAAAAAATGAATCTTGAAAAAATAGAAAATTCTTTCTCAGCCACATCTAACAAAAAATGCTCTGTTGCAAAAAAGGGGATGGTATCAAGTGCATTTCCTGATGCCACAAAAGCAGGAGTTGAGATGCTCAAAAAAGGAGGAAACGCAGTAGATGCGGCATGTGCTACTGCTTTGGCATTAGGCGTATGTGAACCTCAAGCCTCAGGACTTGGTGGACAATCTATGGGGATTATTCATATTAATGGAAAATCATATGCAATTGATGGTTCTAGTCGTTCTCCATCATTAGCTCATTCCTCAATTTATGCCCACAAGAAAAATCGTCGTCTAGGATACAAAGCAACTACAGTTCCAAGTACTCTTTCAGTGATTGGATTTTTGCATGAAAGATATGGCACACTAGAATGGCAAAAGATAGTTGCACCATCAATACACATTGCCAAAAAAGGATACAAAATTACTCAACTTCAACATGACTTGCAAGAAAGAGAACTAGATAACTTTCTTTCAATTAAATCAAAGTCTGGTGCAAAATATTTCTTAAAAGATGGACTAGTTCCATATGATGTAGGAGATAGATTCATTCAAGAAGATCTATCTGAAACACTTACTGAAATTTCAAAATATGGATATACTATTTTCTATCAAGGCTCAATTGCTAAAGCAATTACGCAAGACATGAAAATTAATCATGGATTAATTCAAGAAGAGGATTTAGCATACATTCCTGAACCATTAATACGAAAACCAATTAGTAGAAAATATCGACATGTAACAATTACAACTTTGCCACCACCTGCGGCTGGAAGAACATTACTACTTACATTGATGATGTTAAATCACCTTCCATCCAAGTTTTTGCGTAGCTCAAAACCAAGCTCATATCACTTTGTTTCTGAGACATTCAGAAAGGCATTCCTGCATAGAATACAACGACCGTTTAATCGACACACATATAATCAAATTGAGGAAAAATTCCATCTCCAAAGATCTTTTGCAAAACAACTGGCTGACTCTATCCATAATTCTATGGATGCTACTTTACCTATGATTGATCCTGATTTTGGTGGAGAAGACACTACTCATCTTTCAACTATGGATAATGAAGGAAATGCAGTAGGTATAACTCAGTCAATAGAGCTTGCCTATGGCTCAAAAGCCGCAGCTGATGGTTTAGGATTTTTGTACAACAATTACATGTCTGCATTTGAATTTACTAATCCTAATCATCCATTTTATATCAGGCCAAATTCAATTCCATGGACTTCAGTTTCTCCTGCTTTAGTCTTTAATAATTCAAAACTTTGGATGGTACTTGGTAGTCCAGGAAGCCAGAGAATTTTTTCCACAGTAACACAATTTCTTTCAAGAATAATTGATGGAGATCTTCCAATGAATGTTGCAATTGAAAAACCTAGATTTCATTGTTCAATTAATGGTACTGTAAGTATAGAAGAAGGAGGATTTCGTAGTGAAATACTAGACTATCTAAAAGAAATGGGATATAATGTTACTATAAAAGACAGATATTCATTTTATCATGGAGCTATTCATGCAGTAATGAAATTACAAACACAACCTGGCTTTCATGGTGTAGCTGAAGTAAGACGTGATGGAACAGCAGAAGGATTGAATTGAGCAAATTACCTATTTTATTATCAATTCCACATGGTGGAACAAAAAAACCTGAAGAACTTGATGGACATTTATCCATTACAAACAAAGACTTGTTTGATGACTCTGATCCTTTTGTAATAGAACTGTATGATTTGAAAGATAAAGTTCAGCATGTAATTAAAACAGATATTGCAAGAGCATTTGTAGATCTTAATCGTTCATTACAAGACATGCCTCCAAACAATCCTGATGGATTGATTAAGAGTAAAACCTGCTATGATAAACCAATCTACACTACTGGAAAAGAACCAGATGATTCACTTGCAAATATGCTCATTGAATTATACTATCTTCCATATCATAGAAATATTCAAAAAAGCATCAAGGAGTTGGATTTACAATTATGCTTGGATTGTCATTCAATGGCATCAACTGCTCCATTTTTCTCTCCTGATAAAAATAATTCAAAAAGACCAATGTTTTGTCTATCTAATCAAGATGGAAAAACATCTTCTAATGAAATGATTGAGATTTTAGCTGATTGTATTGCTGAATCATTTTTAATTGACAGAAATGATATTTCTCTAAATGAGCCATTTCATGGTGGACATATCACTAAAACCTATGGTAACAATCCTATTCCTTGGATTCAAGTTGAGATGAATCGTAGTTTGTATTTATCTGAACCGTGGTTTGATAAAGAAACTTTGTCAATGGATGATCAAAGATTAAAAGATCTAAATCACATGTTTGCAAATACAATTGATCTTTTCTTTTCAAAACTCTTCTGCATCTAACTGTAAAATTGAACATGGATTTAAAAGACCAGCAAGGTAAGATCCTTGAATTAGTTTTAGAATATTAAATTAAAAATGAGATTGAATGTATCGTATTGGACTATGTTACTTTTTCTTTAGTACCAATTTTGTATGCTTCTTCAATGGTCGATACAAAGATCATGCCATCTCCTTTCGAACCAGTATGAGTCACATCTATAATTGCAGATACCACAGTATCTAACTTTGAATCATTAACTACGGTAGTTATGGTATCAATTCTATTATAGCCAGCAATGAATTTTGCAGTTCCTCGTGCTCCTCCAACCATTGGTCTGTCACCAGCACCTTTACCTCTACTTTCTACTACTGTAACACCTTGTGCTCCAGCTTTTAAAATACTATCAACTACATCAGCTCGCTTCATACTTGGTATCATAGCGTCAATTCTTTTCATAATATTTCCATCAAAAGCATACCCTATAAAACAATTTTGTAATTATCATTTTTAATAAGTAGAAATTTTAATTATAAAAAAATCATTAATGATTTAACAATTGATTTATTATAAATCTCTAAAATCCATTAATTTTAAGAGTAATTTTTCATGATCAACTTCATGCTCCGTACTAAGTAAAATAATAGATCCATCTTTTAGTTCCATTACTATTCTTTTTACCAGTCCATACATGGTTACTGAATAAATTGGGTCACCAATTCCTGAAGAAAGTAATTCTTTGCGTTCTTTCCATCTTTTAGATGCTTGTTTCAGTGATTGGGTAGTTTTCTTTTCATCAATGTAAGGTTTGATATCTTTTCGATATGAACAATAAAGTTCATTATTTCTATAAATTCCTACAAAACGAATCAAAGGATCAATTTGAAAAATTTGTTCGGAGATAGAGCTAGAAAGTAAACTCAAGTTAGTATCCTCACATAATATGATAGCATCAGAACCTCTTAAATTATTCTATTTTTAGTTATAAGGACTGTAATTTACAAAAATTTTTGCGACTGAATGAAAGTACATATCTCGCATATCATCTTCTACGCATACTGCTAGTAAATTAACAATATCTGTTGCAGTAATCATTCCAACAACATTTTCATTATCAATAACAGGTAATTTTCTTATTCCTCTATCATGCATTAAATCAGCTGCAATTCTCACAGATTCATCAGAATTTATTGAAAACAGTGGAGACGACATGATTTGTTTTACAGGTGATGTAAGCGGATATGCATGAGCTGCTGCCTTTACTGCAAAGTCTCTATCAGTAACAATTCCTATTGGAATATTGTTTTCCATTACAATAACTGCTCCAACTTTGGTATCCTCCATCATTTTTGCGGCTTCATTGATTGTTAATGAGGCATCCACAGAAACTACAGATTTAGTCATAACATCAGCAATAGTGATAGTTTTTGCATTTTCCATTTTACAAATACATTATATCCAATTAGATATTTGATAGTCTTCTAGAATATCAAAACTGAATATCATACTAGATAATCTCACTTGACTTTAAATTAAAAATCAGCATGTTTTCTTTATGGCAATCAAAATTAAGAGAATTCTTGTTCCATTAGATGGATCTTCTAATTCTTTTCGAGGTCTTGATGTCGCTATTCATATGGCAAGAGAATCTCACGCTACTATTACTGGCCTATATGTAGTAGGAATTGTTAAACCTAGAACTAATGAACCAATCACGCCTCTAGAAAAGATGTTTTTAGAAAATGCGCAAAAAATTATGAAAAAAGCCAAGTTAGTGGCAGCCAAAAAAGGGATTTTATTTTTTGATAGAGTATCTTATGGCGATGAGGAAAAAAGAATTGTTGATGTTGCTGAGAAGAAAAATTTTGATCTTATCGTGATTGGTTCAAGAGGAATGGGTGCTGCAAAAGAGATATTCTTAGGCAGTACATCAAATTATGTATTACACAAATCAAAGAAACCAGTACTAATTGTAAAGTGATTCAATAGAATTAATCCAATCAGATAGTAAATTACCAGTATTGAAAATCATCATTGTTTTTTATATTGAATCGCTTTTGTTAATGCTTTATGGCAAAGTTCAAAAAAATTCTAGTTCCTCTGGATGGCTCATCAAACTCAATTAGAGGATTAGATAAAGCAATTGAAATTGCAAAATCTAGTGACGCTGAAATTACAGGATTTTACGTATTCAAATTACCTTTAGTAGCAGGAATAAAATATACACAAAAAATGAAGGATGGAGCACAAAAAAAGGCTGTAAAAGCTATAGGTCCTGCAATGAATCGCACACAAAAATCAGGGGCAGTATTCAAATACAAAACAAGTGGTGGCCATACAGGTTCTGAAATTGTTAAATTTGCTCAAAATGGGAAATTTGACATGGTTGTAATTGGTGCAAGAGGTATTGGTGGTGCAAAAGAAGCATTTCTTGGAAGCACATCAAATTATGTACTCCATAAAACAAAGGTTCCAGTATTGGTTGTAAAATAGTTCAGTGTTTTAACAGTGTCCTCTTCTAATCATAGAGACAGAATACCAATAAAATGAACAAATCTAAAAAGAAATTTGAATGCAATTCATGTGGATTTAGAAATTAATTACAAGATAATGTTAAATGTAGTATTTTTTGATTTTATGCAAATTGGGAGAATTTGAAGAGTTTGCTGAAGCACTATTTGGTCAATTATCAGTTGAAATTAATGAAGAAAAAGAGATTGCAGAGTTTGCACTCAAAGCCAAAGACGGTCTTGCAGACAAAGTACAATTCAAAGAATTAGAAGAGATTGCAAAAGAGATTTTTCCAGTTTTCAAAGAAAAAGTAGAAGACTTTCTAGGAGTTAAAGTTCCAGATAATCTAGAACTAAAGTTTCCAGAATTAGTAGATTTAAAGAAAATGAAGGGATACAAAGTATTTGCAGATAAAGAAGCAAAGGAATTTGTTACAGAATTGTTTTCTGCAGTGGCAAAAGAAGACTCAAAAAAGATTGCAGAGTTGATGAAACAAGATACTGCAAAGTATTTAGTATATTCAACATACGCAATTCAATACATATCAAAAATTACAACAACATACGGAGATTATCTTGATTCTGTAATTTATCTAAATAAATTCATTTTATCAAAATATCCACAAATAATTCTTCATAAACAGGGAGAGCCGTACGAGTCAAGATTTGAAAATGTTAATTCAGGATATTTAGGTGCAGTGAAGATGACAGTATTAGAGGAATTAATTCATTCTGCACAAGGAAACCTACAACAAGTAAACAAGAATGCTGCAATACAAGTAAATAAAATCAATGAAGAATTAGCAAATATAATTTTGTCACTTGATACTGAAACGGTTAACAAGCTTTCAGAATATTGTCAATTACAAGCAGTACCAGATGATTTTCCATTTGCAAAAAAAGCAAATTTATTTTTCTTTTTGAATCCAGATCATTTCTTAATTGAGCAGATTGGACCAGATGTCATGACATTTACACATGTAGAAATAGACCCAAAGATAGGAGAGTCAATTCCACAGCTTTTAGATATTTACAAGAGATGGCTTGTTCCAATTCAACAACATCATGCAGCATTTACTACAATGGAAGGAATGGCAGGTTTTGTAATTGAAAGTATTTTAAAAGATGATAAAGATTTTCAAAATTATCTTACCACATTTATGGGAACAGATTTCTCATCATACCAGGTCAGAAAGAGTATGGGAAAGGATTTTACCAAAATAGTATATGAAAAACTAGGCAAAGAAACCTTCAAAAAAATGATCGAAGTTCCTCCAAGTACAAAAGAGCTCAAAGAGCCTCAATTATATCTCAATAAGATGAGTTTGTAATAATTGGAAGAAGAATTTGATCCATTTACTGCAGAATGGCTTTCATTTGTTAAAAATCCAAACTTTAACCTAGTTGAAAAATGCCTAAAATTTGCTCAAATTTTAGAATACCCAGATCTAGATGTGGAAAAGTATATCCAGAAAATAAATAGAATTGGAATGTCTCTAAAGGAGTCAATTAGTGATGTTAAAAATCCAACGTATCTAATTTCAATGTTAAATGAACATCTCTTTGAAAATTTAGGTTTTAGTGGAGATGATGAT
>JADHUF010000027.1 GCA_016784625.1 Candidatus Nitrosopumilus sp.
CAATGACTGGAACATATTACTCATGATGTTAAAAAAATCTTTTTTTAGACCTCATTTAACAAATAGTGTTGAAAATTAAAACAGAATTTAGGTGGAATTCCTCAGAAAACGATTTAATTGATGAATTTTATCGTCCTGTTTTATCTCAAGCAGTTCTATATCAAAGAAAATCAGGATATTTTTCATCAACATCATTTGTGGATGTGTTTAAAGAAATAATTGATTTAATCAACAGAAACGGCAGAATACAATTAATCACTAGTCCAAATATATCTGCCGAAGATAAACAAATTTTTCTAGATAGTGTAAATGATCCATCAGAAATTCTTTCAAAACAATTTTTTGATGATCTTAAAAAAGATCCAGACAATTCTAAGCATTATTTTGCACAAATAATGGGCTATATGATGAATAATGTAATTGATGGAAAACCACAATTAGAAATTAAAATTGCATTAACAAATGATGGAGAAGGCATTTTTCATGACAAAACAGGAGTTATTCATCTAAAAAATAAAGAAAAAATTGGTTTTACTGGTTCTAATAATGAAACATATTCTGGATGGAAAAATAACCATGAAAGTTTTGTCGCTTTTTATAGTTGGAAAAATGAATATGAAAAGAAACAGGTTGAAGAAATTCAAGAAGAATTTGATTTGATTTGGAATGAAGAAAAAAACTATCTAAAACTGTACAGTATTCCCAATGCAGTGAGAGAAAAATTATTACAAATTAGTCCAAAATCTCAAATTGAATTTCAATCCGTTTTCAAAAAAGCATGTGAATCTAAAAAAATTAAAATTCCAGAAATAAAAAAGACAGAAAATAATGAAGACGAAGACGAATTAAGAGATTATCAAAAAACAGCAATAGTCAAGTGGAAAGAAAATAATTTTCAAGGCATATTTTCAATGGCTACAGGTACAGGAAAAACATTCACTGCTTTTGGATGTATCAATGAATTGCAAAAATCACAAAATCGACTAGTTACAATAATTACATGCCCTATGACTCATTTAGTGGAACAATGGAAAAGTCAACTTAAAAAATATAACAAAATAGTGAAACAAGAATATCAAGTTATTTCTGAACAAAATATTGTAATTTATGGAGAAACAAAATGGAGAAGGGATTTAGATGATTTAATTACCGATTTTAATCGAAAACTAACATATTCTGGAGAATACCTCGTAAATAATATCATAATTTTTGTAACTCATCAAACTGCAAATTCAAATGAATTTATTGAAAAAATAAAAAGTTTCAAGGATACAAAATTATTTTTAATTGCTGATGAAGTTCACAATATTGGAACAGAAAATAAACAAAAATCTTTGCTTGAGGATTATGAATGTAGATTAGGGTTAAGTGCAACTCCCAAAAGGCATTATGATGATGAGGGAACTACACGTCTATTTGATTATTTTGGAGATGAAGTGTTTTCATATTCATTACAAAAAGCTATTAACGATAAGTGGTTGTGTGAATATGAATATTGGCCCACATATGCTGAATTAACCAATGAAGAGATGTCAAAATATAATGAGTTGACTAGAAAAATCGCAGCAAAAATGGGACACAAGCAATCTTCTACTCAGAATGATGATGAAAATAGAAATGATCCGGCCAATCAAAGAGCAGATGTAATTGCAAATGCAGATAATAAATTAAAAATATTACAACAAATATGTGAAAAAAAGGAATGGAATTTTAAACAAGCTTTAATTTATTGTACATCAAATCCAGATCCAGTGCATCTAGGAGATATTACTCAATTAGAAAAAGTAAACGAGTTGTTAACAAAACAACACATCACTGTAAGATCAATTACTTATAAAAATCCGACAAAAGATAGACTAGAAATTTTAAATGGACTTGCTATTGGTCACTATAACATCATTACAGCAGTAAAATGTCTTGACGAAGGAACTGATGTCCCATCTGCCGAATTAGCAATAATGATGGCAAGTTCTGGAAATCCAAAACAATACATTCAAAGAAGAGGCAGGGTTTTAAGACAAAGTGAAGATACAGGGAAGAAAAAAGCTGTTATTTACGATATAATTGTTAAGCCCCCTATGGAGTCAACATTTGATCTACGTGACAAAAAATTACTGGCAAAGGAATTATTGAGACATAAAGAATTTGCATCTTCTGCAAAAAATGGACCAGATGCAACAAAAATAGTCAAAGATGTTGCAAATGAGTATGGAATAGATATCGAACATTTAACTGATGAATCAATTAGAGAAATGAAATAGAATTAACTTCTAGATGCAACAACTGCTTTTATTAAATTCATTAGAAGATCTTCATTTTTAATTTTATCCGCATCATTATTAGTTATGATGTTGTAAATTTCCTTAAATCCCGAATATGCATACATCTCACAAATTTTTACATATTCTTTTGGATTTTTAATTATATCAAGAGGGTTTGAGGTGTCATTTTTTTTTCTTTGTGAATTTAAATGATCAATTGCCAATGCCCTCATCAAGTTTCTAGAAGGAGTTTGGAAAACCTTTGCAGGTAAGGAGCCTACACCTGGTACTTTTTTTATCTCGAAACCTTTTGCATAAGCATAAGACATACAAAATATAAAAACTTCCCAATAATCACATCCAAAAAATGGAGAATATTCTTTATGAGTTAATTCATAGATCTTATCTTTATTATCTGACCCATAATTAACATCAGGAAAATTAATTTCGTCCAGACTCATTTTGTTCTCCATGATGGAATAAAGTCAATGATTTTTGTACCTTCTGGTTTAGGATCGATTTTTTTATAATCAATTGAAACATTTCTTTCTAATAATTCACCAAAAGCAATTTCATCTTCTTCTCTAAATTGGTCATTATTATCAAAGTTTGTTACAGGATCACAAAATTCACTGGAGGTTGCAAGGAATATTATTTGTTCATCAGGTAAGAAAAAGGGTAACGCCTTACTTAACAGAATCCGTGAAATTCCTGAAACCCTGCCTAGTGGAGTATCTATAACTAATGGGAATTTATAGCCTGTTGATTCTTTTAATGCACTAATAAATGAGAGAGCTAGAAATAGTTTTTCACCTTTTGAAAGTGTTGATAATGCAGGAGTATCTCTATTATCAACTAATGAAACAGAATAATCATTTCTAATAGTAAATGACTTTAATGTACTCTCTCCAGCTTGCTCCTTATACATGATATTTTTAAAATTATCAAAAGTTTTTTCTTCAACTTCTAATCGAATTTCATTACGTAAATCCTCCAAGGTTTGATTAATAATTTTAGAGATAATATCAAATACAGATTGTTCATGAGCAATTTTTTTTGCCCTTTCAGTTTTGTTTTCTAATTGTTTCCTTTCTCTCTTCCTTTCTCCAATGTCGCTTCTATTTTTATCGATATTATAGTGTATTTTCTCTATTTCCTTTACAATTTCCTCATTTAGATTAACAAGATAATCATGGTTTTGGATAAGCTTTTTTAATTCATTATCATCTTTTGCAAACGTTTGACGTTCACGTCTCTTAGATTGTAGTTCTTCAGATTGTTCCTTAAAATCACGCTTTGCTTTAATGTATCTGCTTTCAGTATCATCAAATGCATTTTTCATAAATTGAGTTTCATCTCTTAAGATTTGTTCTTGAAAAGATGTTTGCATTTTTAATGCATAATCCAGACCTCTATCTTGTTCCATCGAATCTCTAATTTGTGTAACTTTTACTCTAGAAGTATTTGTTTCATTTCCTGTTTTATCCAATTCAGATTTGAGATCATTTCCACAAATACATTTACCTAGGTCCAATAGGTCTTGGGTGAAAATTCGTTTTGAATCATATGGTAAATCTCCTTTAGTTCTTAACTGATCAATTATTTCAGATACGGTTTTTAAAGTGCCCGATAAAAATAATAGAGGTCCATTATGAAGTTGAGATTGAAGATATGCTTCTTTTGCTGCATTAAGTTCTGTCCCTAATTTTTCCAATTTTTCAGTCATTAATGTAATTTCATTTTCTATAGTTTTGATATTATCAACATTTGAAGTTCTAAATTCCTCAGTTATGTTTGTCAAGTCATTCTTAATTTTATTTTGATCTTCTTCTAATTCCCTAATTCTCGGATACCCTGATGCAGAATAATAATTAACATCAGTAGAGTCATCCCCCGCATATCTTTCTTTTTCACTTTCAAGAGGATTACCGTCTACATCAAGAGAATTTTCGTATCTTTCCAATCTTTTGATTTCATTAGTAAGTTTATCGAATTCTTTATCCCCTATTTTTGGCACTGTTGATTCAAGTCGATTTAAATGATCAGAAGATTTTGTTAAAAAATTTAATTGAGAAATTTGCTCAACGCCAATCTTAACTGTAGAAATTTCTCTCCAGAAATTTTCAAGGTATTCCCCATCGAGAAGAAAATATTGTGATAGTTCAGGAGGTAAGATCCTATTGATCAATGTTTTTGGATTTGATCCCTCTATTGGTGAAAATTCTCTAAAATTCTTTTTTTTAATTAAAATCTCAAAAGTTGATTCGCTGTCAAGTACTTCAGTCCCTACTGGTAAAACGTATCCCTTCTCCATACCCATTTTTAAAACAGGGCCTTTCTCAGTGTCTTCATATTCTAAAGGATGTCTCACATAAGTTAAGATTCTCGATACATGATATTCATCATCCCCAATTTTTAATTTGACTTTTACAGACATTGTTCCTTGATGTTCTTCTTTAATTTCATCAGAAAATGATCTTTCATTTACAATCATTTTACCAATATTTTCATCCATGTGTGGTTCCGCTTTATAGAAACACCAGTGGAGAGCATTTAGTATATTTGATTTTCCAGCTCCATTATTTCCTAAAATTACATCAAATCCGGATTTCCTATCTTGAAAGGAAATTGTTTGTTTGTCATAATATTGCCTGTAATTATACAATTCTACTTCAATAAATCTGGTTTTAGTAGACACTTATTCTTCCTCAAATGGGAAAAATTTCTTAATAATGGATTTGTAACGTTCTTTAAAATCAGTATCAGAATCATGCGGGTTTTTAATCTCAAAACTTATCATATCAAAGCAAGTATTTCTTTCATTTTTATTGTCTGTTAATGATTCAATTTTTTCAATAATTTTTTTATTTAATTCAGGATATGCTTCAGAACTCACAATCAAAATATAGAATTAACATATATAAGAGTTTAATAAAAAATCATATGTTGTTTTAATCATACTTTTATTTTCTGTAAAGAATTTATCGTGCTAGAAATTTTTTCAACTATAAATTTAATTTCATCTTTTTCATTAAATCTACCAAAACCAAATCTAATCGCAGAGTGTATTGTTTCCTCATCTAACCCCAAGGCCAATAACACATGAGAAGGTTCGACATTTTGAGTAGTGCATGCAGAACCAGCAGATATTGCAATCTCTTTTGAGATGGAATTGATTATTGCCTTACTTTCAATTCCTGGAAAATAAACATTCAGATTATGAGATAACCTCTTTCTCGGATGACCGTTTAATTTTCCTCCTATTTTTTCAAATTCACTTAACATCAAATCATTCCATTCTTTGAATTTCTCATTATCTGAATCCATCTCTTTTACCGCAATCTCCATTGCATTGCCAAATCCTATAATTCCCGGTACATTCAATGTCCCCGAACGAATGTTTCTCTCTTGACCACCACCATGGAATAATCCATCAGGCTTTACTCTGGGATTTACTCCTCGCACATACAAAGCACCAATCCCTTTTGGACCATACATTTTATGCGCTGAAAATGACATCAAATCAATATTCATTTTCTCGACATTCATTGGAATATGGCCTACTGCTTGTGCAGCATCTGTGTGAAAAATAACCTCATGTTCATGTGCAATTTTTCCAATGGATTTAATATCTGCAATTGTTCCAATCTCATTATTTGCAGTCATGATACTAATCATTACGGTCTCATCAGTAATGGAATCTTCTAATTCTTTAAGATCAATTTCACCAAACTCATTAACTGGTAGATAAGTTACTTTTTTTCCAAGACTTTCTAGATGTCTTGCAGTATCAAGGACAGCCTTGTGTTCTGTAACACATGTAATCAAATGATTTCCTCTATCAGCATACTTGGTCATCGTTCCAATTAATGCAATGTTATCAGACTCTGTAGCCCCTGAAGTAAATACAATCTCATCATGTCTTGCACCAATTGCATTTGCAATTTTCTCACGTGCATCCTCAACTGCTACTGATGCTTCATATCCAAACGGATGATCCAAGCTTGACGCATTACCAAACTTTTCACTAAAGTATGGTAGCATCTCCTCTAAAACTCTAGGATCCACAGGAGTTGTGGCATGATGATCAAGATAAATTGGGAATTTAATTTCACTCAATGTGCTCTCTCAACTTCAATCATTTCATGGAAATTTGACAAGTCATGAATCCTTGCAAATAATGCAATTGTTCCTCGATTCAAGTGAGCCTTTAACATTTTGTTTAACATTTGTGAATCCAAAGTTAGGTTATCTGTTTTTAATCGCTGTATCATAAGTGCACGAAATACATCTTCATATTCTCCAAACAATACAAGGGGACTAATTTCAGAGCCCTTCTCATCAAATTCTTCAGGATTTGGGACAGATTTATCCTTTAGAGAAAGACATAGAGAAAATCGGGCCAAAATATTGGGAGTCAGCCCTGTTCTCTTCTTCATTGTTCCAAGCAAGTTTTGTGAGCGAAAGCTCATTCGGATTCTATTAAATCGCAACTACTTTCTCCCCTTCTTCATTCCAAAAGTATCCAGAATTTTTCTGAGTTTGGCCTTTTTCAGGCACAAATTCCATGGCATAGGACCTATTCAGATATGGTTTCAATTTCTGATAGTGATCAAATGTAATTTCAGTATCTGTTGAAAATATTGCCACTTGGTGTGATGCTAATGGGAAGAATTTCTCTATCAAATTCACTCTATGTCCCTCATCTAATCTTGCCAGTGGAGTATCAATTAAGAATGGTAATGGTTTTCCAGATGTTTTTGCCAAGGCCCACAAAATTGCAGTTGCAAACATTTGTTTTTCACCTTTAGATAACAAATCTTTTGGAAATGGATCATCGTTTTCTCTATACAATGTTACTTCAAATGAATCCTTATCCACAGATACTCTTTGAATGAATTCTTTTTTGTGCATCAAAATACCAATTGCCTCTAGGAGATATTTCTCCAACAATTCTAGTTTCTTTACCTTTAATTTTTCAACATACTCATCTAATACCAACTGAACTTTTTCTGTAAGGTCTGCTTGAGTTTGGGCCTTTTTATTTTTAAATTGACTCGATACAGTATCTCTAATTTTTACATTGACATGTCTCATCATACTATCATTGCTAACAATTTGACTCTGCAAATGATCAATTTCTGCTTGCAGAGCACCTGTTTCTGAATGCTTTTCATTTAGTTTTGCAATTAATGGCCCAATCTCATCATCTGAAGGTGCACTGGCAATGGATGTTTCAAGCATTGCTATTTTCTCACGTACTTCAATGAATTTCATTGTATCTTTTTCAAGTGTAGATGTTGCAGATGTATTTGCTTTATCAATAATTTCTATGATTTTTGATGCTTGTCCCATAGACAAATTAAATAATCCCTTTTCTTCAATTTTCGGAGTAGTTGATTTTTGTAATGCAGATATTTTAGTTAATATTTTATCTCTAACATCAGATGATACTTTAAACTCGCTCCAAAATGAATCGTCTTTTAAATTGGAATTTATTTCATAAAACTTTGATTTGATAATTTTCTCCTCAAGGGATTGTTTTTGTATCTCCTCATCTAAAATAATTTGATTTTTTAATTTCTCCATCTCTTGTGGAATCAAACTAAATGGTAATACAGAACTACATGTCTCTCGAATTCTCTCGCTGATATTATCCAGTGTGACTTTTTGCCCCCCCAGAGAATTTCTAGTCTCTTCTCTATTTTGAGCAAATTTACCTCCTATTTTTGAGACTTGAGCCTCAAGACTATCAATTTCTGCGCGTAGACTATCATATTCTGACTGTTTTCGGGCAATTTTATCATTATAGTGGCCTGTTTGCTCTAACAGATCATTTTTCTCATTTGTGTATTTCTCAAATTCAGATTTTAAAAATTTGTCATCATTTGTCAAATTCCGCATTAAATTGACTTGCAAATCTTTTCGTAATTGTTCTACAACATCTAATCCCAATAGAGAGCTAAAGGATGATTTTATCTCCAAGCTTTCTGCCTCATTTTCTGCAATCTCTACAATTTTTTCACCATCAAAAAAGAATAGTTTTGCAATTCCTTTCGGGATCAGTTCTTCAATAAATGACTGCCAATGATTTTTCTCAATGGTGTTCAGAGATGCAAATACATTTTCTGATTCCAATCTCTTTTTGATGTTTAATTCTTCTAAAATTTTTCCATCATCTTTTCTCCAAGTTCTCTCCACTTGATAATTAATCTCATCTCCTTTATGGAAATATTTGAATTCAACAATAATTGATGCAAAATCGGCAGATGTGGAACTACCCAAATATCTATGAATTTTTTTTGCAAGAAATTCATCATAGGATTTTTTTGTGATTCTCTTCCCCAGGGTAGATATTCCATAAAAACACAACATGATTGATTCAAACAGAGTGGTTTTTCCTGCACCGTTACTTCCACCAATTAGTATTATTGGTTTATCAGGAGTACATGTAAAATCAAATTCATTTTTGCCCTTGTACACTCCATAATCTTGTAAAGTTACTTTGGTTAGTAGCAATTTATCGTCCTGATTCTTGTTTACTCTTTTTTCTTTCTTTGAGGTCTTTTACAATTTCATCGAGGTCTTCTCTCCATTCTTCAGAGAGAATTTTGTTTAGTTCTTTGTAGATTTTTGAATGCTGTGACATGCCTTGAGCGTCATACTCTGCGTTTAGTAATTTTGATACTAGTAATTGTGGAACATCATTTTTAATGCAAATCTCTTCAAGAATTTCTTGCTCATCTGAGCCGAATCCGTTTAGGTCCTCTTGCGGAGGAATAATTTGCTCTCCAAAGACTTTTTCATAAATTTGATATACAGAATTCTTCCAGTCTCCTCGCTCCATACGCCAAATTCGTTGAATTTCGTGCAATTCTGACTCTAAAATTAACTCCATGTGGGGGTCAGGACCGTTTTGTCGCACCTTTTTTTGCCCTCGCAGTAATTTCTCTAGAAATTCTTTACAAAACTCCATGGTGTATGGTCCTGGAATTAAAACAGAATACGGGTCTGTACTTTTTAGTCGCTCAGTAATACTTGATCTTGAGCGAGATTCCTGAATGTTTTCCTCAAATGCTTTTTTCTTTATTTCATCAACTAGTTTCATTTGTCCAGATCTTCGTTTTAGTTCTCGAACCTCTCGTCTCTTTTCGGGATCTTGTGTTGCTTTTAGTTCTGTTCGCAATTCTAGCAATGGCTCCATCCATTCAGCACCATTTTCAATTGTATTTTTCAAAGATACATCTTCAGATACTACAGTGCATACCCAACATCCAAATCTTGAATTCCCACATGAAGGAGTACTAGTATCAACTACTAGTGGACATTCTGAAGAATTTGCATTTTGGTATAATGCAAGTAAATCTCTATTCTTTGCACCCCATGGGTTTTTGTTTTGTAAAAGATAATTCCAAACATCTTCTGTGATAAAATCACGCAGTGGAGTGTACACATAGGTTTGAGGAAATTTAGAATGTCTAGATAACAGACTACCTTTAATTTCATACATATTCATCAATTGATTTCTAGAGCCACTTTCATCTTTTCTTGTACCTAAACATACAATTGCTTCGCCATACTGAGAAACTTTTTCTTGAATGAATCTATCTGCATTTTTAATTTTTAGTCTATCAGTACACCATCGAAATAGATTAGATGGTGCTGGAAATCCTTTTCCTAAAAGACACACCCAAAAACTATCTTCAATTTTTGGTCTAACAAGATTTGTAGATATTGGAAGGTTTGATTCCTTTGCTGCCTTCTCCATAGTATCTAATGAAGTAGTGATTTGGTCAATTACTGTAGGAGATTCCACCAAAGTATCTGAAGAAATAATGTAGATTTTCTTGAGTAATTTCTCAGTTGGCAATTCAGATAATGCATTCCAAATTAATTGTGTCATACAAGTAGAGTCTTTTCCGCCACTAAATCCAATAATCCAAGGGCGATTATCATTGAGATATACCTCCTTGATTTCATCATGAATCTCCTGCAGTGTGCGTGTTTTGAAGACAGATTCGGCAGTCATCTATTTGCCCTCAAATTCATCCAGAGTCTTGTTTAATCCACAATGTTGAAGAATTTCATTTGCAGCCTGTTTAATTCCCAGTCTAGTTTTGGTCATTCTGCCATCATTCATAATTTTGCCTTCCCAAATAGGACTAGATTTTTGCCAATCAACTTTTTGCAGACCTTTGAGTTTTTCTTTCCAGTTATCAGGAAATTCAGTGGTCAATGCATATCCTACCATCCCTAAAGCATTTAGAATATTGGTATGTGCATGAACATAACCTGCTCTTAATTCAGAAGGGGAAACTTTTTTCTGAACCAAAAGATTCCATTCGGGAATATTCTTTGATACGATATCCCAATAGTTTACTGCAAGTTTTTGTTTTTCTGCTGCAATAGATTTTGTTTTTAATTTTAAAAGATATTTTGTTGCATCGGCAATTCCATTTAGTGTGAAAAATGCTGTAGAGCGATTTGAGATATTTGTTTTCTCTAGTTCTGTTCTACCACGAAAAACATCTACATCATTTACCAGAGTAACAATGAATCTTGCAAAAAGATCACGATGATCATATAAAATCCCCAGAGATTTTGTTGGCTTTACTGCATGTTTATTCAAATCTGAAAACATTTGCTGACTGCGCTTTAATCCCTTATCTTCAAAAATGACAACAGATACTTTTTCATTTCCTAATGAAGGGTTTTGTTCGTATGCATATTTTATTGCAGCACATCTATGCTGTCCATCATTGATCAATATTGGAGCATCAATTGGAAGAATTACTTTTCCCAATCTTCCATCTTCTCCTTGTCCAGGTGATGGATTAAATCCCACTTTACCTCCAACAGATACTGTGATTGATGAAAAAATGTAATCTTTAGGGTTGTTTAAAATATAATTTCCCATCTCAGGGATTCTAGATTCTCGAAGTTTTCTCTGGGCTTTTAGAGGGGCTGGAATTTGAGGATCGTCATTGAATTTGAAATGATTGTAAATTGTAGCAAAGGAGCACATTGCATTGTAAAACTCTCGGCCTGCTTGTCTGCCTCTAACTGCTTCAAAAAAGATTGTTCCACTATCCTGGTCTACTTCAGTTGAAGCAATAGTACTCATCTAATAATATAATGTGGAAGCATGTTATAATGCTTTTGGAAGCATGTTCTAATTTAGGCACGAATTATAGCATTTTTAGAGTTTTGCTAACTTTTTGATATCTGCAGGAGTCAGTTCCAAAGTCATTTTTGCAGCATCTGGATGCTTTACATTTTCTCCCTTGTGGAAGAATTTGACAATAACTTTACCACCGGTCTTTTTTGCTTCATATGGATATCCGCCAATTGTATCTCTCATAGATTGAATAAACTATCAATTGTTTATAGAGTTATTGTTGAGAAGAATTTTCAACAATTGTTATAAAATTTATCACACATGTGCAAGATTGGTACTGATCATAGATTACTAGTTTTAATGATAACAAAATTTTTTGCAAAAGAAAATTTTACTCAGCATACCATACCCAAAAGGACTATGGGAATTGGGTAAGTATGGTATAATTTGTGACTAAAAATCATACTGGCATACCCGATTCCATACCCATTTCATACCCAAATTTAGGAACAAATGTACAATCATCTTGAGGGGTTTTGTTTTAATTCATGAACCTCTTTTCGCAATGAATGAATCATTTCAATTAGTTCAGTTTGACGATTTGACTTTTCTTGCATTTGATTCACTAAACCTACCAATACATCATGATCATCATTTATTTTTCTAGTAGATTCTAATGTTTTTTCTTTAAGTTCAGCTTTTAGTTCATTAATTATAGATTTGTCATCTTCTAATTTTTTGATTTGAATCTTTTGTCTCTGCGTATCAGATATACTCAAATTTAAAATGCCCTTGCAGAATTCTTCAAAGCACTCTTGTCTTGTAGGTGCCAAATAGACTCCATCCAATCCATTTTTGTGCCCCATAATCTTCTCGGCAATATTTGAATTAATCTTTGATTCTAGTTTGAGAATTGTATTCATTCTCTTCCTAAAGCCATGGTTAATTTGAATATCATGGCGTCTCCCTTTTTTACTTCGTTTTAGTTCCGGAATATTTTGTATTATTCTAAATAGAATAGATGTCACGTTAAGATCAGAGAGTTGTGTAGAGACGTATTGTCGTTTTTGTTTATCTTTGAGAAAAATAGGCGTATCAGACTCGAAAAACTCGCCATTTCTTTTTCGTTGAAGAAAATATCTATCTAAAGCATCCGTTGCTTCGGGAGTTAAAAAAGCCCAATAGGAATCGCCGCTTTGTACATCATCTTGTCTTTCTCTAAGGTCTTTTTCTTCAGTTGTTTCATCAGAATCTGCATATAACAAAACGGCATAGCATCCATGTCCATTCCATTCCATCATGGATAGATGCTTCATTAGTAATGGATGGTCATGTACTCCAACTCTGGCCCCAGTTGAAGCTTGGAAATGAATCAATGCCTTGTTTCGTAATTGGTTTGTATTTTCAATCATCAATGTAATTTGTTGTGTAGTCCATGCTTTGAAACCTGAACGTTTGACTTCTTTAGGAAATAAGGCCTCAAGAGGTTTCCATTTGACATCATTTTCACGATAATTGGAATTTAGTAACCATCTGATTCCTCGAAACATTTTGGGAACAGTATTTGCAGATAGGTCACCTGAATTAACACGTTTTATCAAATGTCTAGTGTATGAAACCAGAATTTGCTGTAATTCATCAGTAGGACAATCAATTAGTTCATCATCAGATTTGATTGGAGAGAATCGATAGAACTGTCCCAATCTGAAATCATAGTCTTTCTTTGTCGCAGGCGAGAAATTTGACTCAGAAATGGTGATTTTATCAGTTAATTCAGACATTTAGAGAAAAGTAAGGTTTATTGGCTTAAAACAATTCGTTTAACAGTAATTGGTTTGCACGCCAAGATACTCTATAGAGTTTTACTCTGTATAGTATCCCTAGGGAGAAGATAATGTTTTCTCTCTAGGACATTACATTCTGTCTGGAGCTTTGATTCCAAGAAGGTCTAATGCTTTTTCTAAAACAATTTTGAAAGAATTTACTAGACATAGACGTGAATTTTCAAGATCAATGTCACCTAAATCTAAAACTTTTGATTTTTCATAAAAAGAATTGAATG
>JADHUF010000028.1 GCA_016784625.1 Candidatus Nitrosopumilus sp.
AGAAAAAACATTGTTACTGATTTTAGTAATTTTGATTTCAGTGTTTGGGAGAAATAATTCAAGATTTTCCTGGATTTCATATATACCATAATTGGAAAAAGCAGATTCAGTATTATCACTCATGAGTTCATTTTTTAATTTAAACCCCAGAATTTATGCTCTCTCATTTGAATAGAATATACATCAAAATTGAAAATTTAAAAAAAATCTGAGAGAGTCTTTTGCCTTATCAATGTAGTAATATTCCCATGTGAAAGCCATTCAGACTTACTGATACTCATTTTATTTGAAGCCAAAGATAATGCGTGATCAAAATTATCTACAATTACAGGATTTTGCTTCATTGCCTCACGAATTCCCTCACGAATTTGCCACACACCTACAGGAATAGCATATTCAGGTCTAATTTCTCTGAGAATTACAACTCCTGCTTGGATTTTCTTGTTACTCAAATATTCTACTATTCCTAATTTGGCTGCAAAATAAGCACCTGCTATGGCAGGAGGATGATGAATTCCACGAGCATCCTCATAATCAGAACCGAACCCCAATATTCCATTTGAATACCAAGCCTCAATCATTTCATAAATCCATCTATGAGGAAATAAAACTACAGAAAACACATTACCCAAATGTTCATATGAAAATACTCTACATGAGTCAATCAAATTATAATCTAAAATTTCATCTGTAAGAGATTTAGAAATAATATCATCAGTTGCAGTTATACTCCATCGAGTTGGGACTAGTTTTCTTTTTTGCCCCAACATTCCAATACTGAAGCATTTTTGAATTTTAGAAATTTCAATTCCAGAATTATATAAATTCAAAACAGCATCTTGGGCTTTCAAATCTGTATCATAAAATGCCTTTTCAATTGATTTTATAGAAGTAGTTCCAGAAAATTTTGCTGATTTTATCTGACCAATGGGGCCAAAAGGAGCACTTTCATCATCAAGTGATACACTTGGAGATGGTGCCTTTTCAAATAGCAAATCAGAATCAGTAGGTTTTGAAGACATTGTAACTTCTTGAAGATTTTCAATGTATCGTCCGTCTGTTTGATCAATCGGGATTTTTTGGATTCCACGAACTAAATTTAATCTAAAGTTTACAATTTCTTCAAGGGATTTCCCTTTCCATCTTTCAGGACTATCAAGCAGACTGGTATCTCCATGAATTGGTGGAACCATTGGACCGACAAAGACCTTTGGATAATTGTAAGAACCTACAAAAACAGATGGAGGACTAGTACCACTTATTGAATCAGAAGAAAACAAGTTTCCATATTTTGAGAGAGTTTCATGCCATTTTGCCAAAATTGAATGTCGTATATCTTGAGAATCAGAAGACATGATTTTTGAGCCTAAATTAAGCCTATTAACTTGCCTGTAAGAAAGTGCAAACTCCAACTCAAGATCAGATCACATTATGATACCAAGAAAGAAATGATGTGGAAATTATCAAACATTATTGAATATTACAAGAGATAAAATCAATATTGGTACAACAGTTCAGATAGTACAAAAACAAGATCAGCGTTCAGGAAAATTAACAGAGGGTACGATAAAGAGAATTCTTACTTCAAGTAATTTCCATCCTCATGGAATTAAAGTTGAGTTAGAGAATGGACAAATTGGGCGTGTTCAAAATATTATTTTATAAGTTAAAGATTCTAAACTCTAACAATACGCTTAAGTTCACACCAATTACAAAATTAATGAATGGTTAGAATTGATGATAAAAGATATCATGAATTACTAAAACAAAAAGAAGAATTAGAAAATAATAGACCACATGATATTGATGCAATGAGGGGATGGAAACATTCAATGAGTAAAATCCTACAAGAATTAGAATTATTCAAGTAACAATATGCTTAAGTTCAAAATCACAAAATGAAATATATGGATATTTCTTCAAAAAAGTTACCTATTATTTTGATAATTGTTTTGTTAGGCGTTCTTGCATTACAGTTTTACAGTAATGATTCAAGTGGAGGTAAGCAAATAGATCCTGAAACCTGTGAAATATACATCAAAGATACTCAAATTAACAGTAAACAATACCTTGATGAATATGATTCAAAATGTCTAGATTTTAAAAATCTAAATCCATAAAATTAAAAGTAATTATTTTTTTGATGCACTAATTAGAGATACAACATCTCTATCTCTTAATTGATAGTCAACTGGTAATCTTAGATTATATCGCAAATCTTTCCCATATAGAAGACCTTTAGTTAAATCTGAGTGTATCTCCTTTGCAAGATCATTTATCGTAGCCCCATTTTTTAATAAAATTAAATCGGGAAGAATTCTTCCTTTTTTGTCAGCAAGGTTTTTCTCATCTGCAATTGGATAAATCGAATTCATCTTCAAAAGTTTGAAAACTGCAACATTAATTGCAAATTGTACTCCAGTTCTCATGTATTCACCCATTATTCCTTTTTTAATAAAATTAAGAGCATTGGTTTGTTTTTCATTTAATTCATCAGATTTTATAATTTCAAACTGTTCAGAACCTGGAGAATATTTTATTAGTCCTTTTTGTTCTGCACGTCTAAGACTAAATTCACTATCTCCACTGACAGGTATCACTATTGAATCATTATATCGCTCAATTAGTCTAACAAAATTTTTGTCAGCTCCTTCAACATCAATTTTATTTGCAACAATCAGAGTTGGTTTTGAAATTTTTCTCAAGTGTGATGCAAATTTTTTACTATCAACCATGTCAAAATCATCAAAATCTTTTTCCTCAAGTTTAGTTGCCAAAAATGTTTCTTTAACATGGGTTTTAGTTACACCAATACCACGATAAAGATCAGTAATTGCATCTAAAATATCAGAACCAGTTTTGATTAATTTTGATACTTTATCCCTATTCCCTTCTAAAATTTTATGATACCACATGATTAATTCTTCTTCAATATCTGCAAAATCAGAAATAGGATCACCAGTTCCAACTTCAGTAATTTTGCCTGTAGAATCAATACCACCAGAAGCATCAACTACATGAAGTAATGCATCAGATTGTGCAGCAATAGATAAAAATTGGTTTCCAAGTCCTTTACCTTTCCAGGCATCCTTGATGAGCCCAGGTAAATCTATCAATTCAATTGGGATGTATCTCCACCCTTCAACACATTTAGAATTATTAGGATTATCTTGAATTTTAAATTCTGGATGAACACAAAGTGTAATTGCATGTGCAGTTCCTGACACAGGTTTTTTAGTAGTAAATGGATAAGATGAGATTTCTTCTGAGGACAATGTAGCTGAATTAAAGAAAGTTGTTTTTCCAGTATTGGTTTTACCAATTAATCCAAGCTTGATTGGCATACAATAATTGTTAGTTTAGAATATTTATTTCTGCCTAGGTAGTTTTGTTTTTAATTTTTTCTAGAGATTGATTAATCTCTTTGATTGCCCAATTAATATCAGATAAATCCTCTGCAGATAGAGATTCTTTCCATTTTTCTAAAACAGTACTTGCAATTTCTGAACAATTGTATAGTAAATTCCAATACGGGTGATGCTCAGCTGTTGCATATGCAAGCTCAGACATATCATGGAGTCCATTTCTTGCTCTTGCCAAAGAGGTAATTCTTTCACCAAAAACTTTGATAATATCATTTTTAACATCAGATTCAATTTTTAGAGGAATGTTTTGTGTCTCATATTTTTTTGCCAAATCAAGTAAATCATGATAAAAATTATCAAAATTTGTCATATTAACACAATCTCTGATGTTCTGCTAACATACATCTATTAAAAACAACTTTGATTCCTTCCTTTCTTGCCAATTCTTCAGCTTCAAAATTATGTATTCCTTCTTGCAACCAAATCACTTTTGGTTTTTTCTTTATTGCTTCTTGAACAAATGGTAAAACTTGTTCTGAAGGTCTGAATATATCAATAATTTCAATTTGATCATCTATTTCAGAAATAGATGGATAGCATTTTTTACCTAGAATTTCTTCAGTGGTAGGATTCACAGGAATAATATCATATCCGTTATCAGACAGATATTTAGGCACATAATGAGCTGCCTTGGAGGAGTTTTTAGACATCCCTATCACAGCCACTTTTTTTAAAGAAAGGATGTCAGAAATTTCTTTATCTGAATGATTGTCTTGTTCCACAAAAAATACACAAACATGAAGAATATAATTTTTGAACAAAGAATTTTTTAGTAATAATAAAAACAAGGCATAGTTGATATATAATTCGTTTGATAGTCCAGGATTAGTAAAAGTACTAACATTTTTGCAAACTCACAATACAGAATATCTATCAGGTCAAGATTTGAGTGATGTTTTAAGAATAAGTAGAGTTGCAGTGTGGAAACATATTAAAAAAATTCAAGAATTAGGATATACTGTAGAATCAAAACAGAAATTAGGATACAAGTTAACATCAAACTCAAATATATTATTTCCATGGGAGGTCACTTCAGGACTTAAAACAAAAGTGATTGGACAGCAAGCCTACTATTTTGATTCTATTGATTCTACTCAAAATCAGGCATTAAAAATGGCATATGACACTGTAAACAATGGTGCAATAATAATTGCAGCAAAACAAACAGGAGGCAAAGGAAGAATGGGGAGAAAATGGATTTCACCTAAAGGCGGCATATGGTTTTCAATAATTTTACATCCAAAATTTGATATTTCTATTACAACATTATTTCCAATTGCATCTTCATTAGCATTATCAATTACAATAGAAAAATTATTTAAAATTTCACCAGAATTAAAGTGGCCAAATGATTTGACAATTAGTGGTAAAAAGGTAGCAGGTATACTTGTTGATGCATCATTAGAGTCAAATAGAATTGAAAATCTAGTTTTAGGAGTAGGAATAAATTTTGATGTAGATGTAAAACAAATTGAAAAAACATTCAAAGAGTCATCAAATTTTTACGGAGTAACATCACTAAGTGAACAAAAAAATAAAGTTAATTCAATTCAAGTAGTTCAAACATTTTTAGTAGAATTTGAAAAAATCTATAATTTACTAAATACAAAGCAAATAAAGAAAATTATTTCAGAGTGGACAAAAAGATCATCAACAATTGGAAAAAATGTAGAGTTAGATACTAGAGAGGGAAAAATAAAGGGGAAGGCAGTAAAAATTGATGAGGACGGAGCATTAGTAGTAACAAATAACAACAAAACTAACAGAATAATTGCAGGCGATATTATCCATTTACCATAGATTATTTTTTAGTATTTTTTGATTTAGTTTTTTTCATTGATTGTTTTTTTCTTTTAGAAAAAATCATAGATGATTGTTTTTTCAATATCTCTTTTAGATCATTTTGTATCTCAAATACAGATGAAAGTAGTTTTTCCATAGTAATAGAATATTGTTCATATGCAGCCAAAAGTTGAGTTTTCTTTTCATTTACCTTTGACAGATATTCATTTGAACGTAGCAGATTAGCAGATGTGATTAATTCTGGGATTTCAGATACAGGTTCACCTAATTCATCTAAATCTCCCTTGATCTGTTGAATTTTTTTACGTAAATCATCAATCATGGATTCAGAAGAGATTTTTTTCAATACAAAATCACGTAATTATGAATAAATTAAAGATTTTCAAACAACCACATATGATTTATCAAATAAAAATAAATCTGAGCCTGAATTTACTATAAAATAGAAATAAACATATCTGAAATCACAAATATGAAAATGATCATGATAGTGTCATATTTTTTAGTTATAGTTATGATGAGTTTGTCTATTTTTACAGGAACTGTATTTGCACAAACAGAACAAGAGGCAGAATTGATGTTTAACCAAGCTAAAGAACACTTTGTTAAAGGAGAATACAAGCAAGCTGATAAAATTTATGATGATATTCTAGAGTTTGCACCAAACAATATTTCAACTCTAATTATGAAAGGAATAGTTCAAAGTAATCTTGAAGAACATACACAGTCTTTAAAACAATTTTTCAAAGTTTTACAATTCAGACCAAATGATGTCATTTCATTAACTGGTATGGGAATAGGTTTTGGAAATCTTGGTGAATATCAAGAAGCTAAAACATATTTTGACAAAGCATTAAAAGAAAAACCAAACAGTATTGTAATTAATAATTATAAAGAATTTATTGAAAAAGTAATTGTAAAATATCCATACACACCAACTGAAAAACCAGAGGGGTTAGAAAAAAAACACATTACAACAATACCGGAGTGGGTAAAACCAATAGCAAAATGGTGGTCAGATAAAACAATTAATGACTCAGAATTTGTTTCAGCTCTTCTATACTTGATAGAAAATAAAATAATACAAATTCCACCTATAGAGACACATGGAGATATAGAAGAGAAAATTCCAGAGTGGGTGAAAAATTATGCAGGATGGTGGGCAGATGGAGAAATTGATGATCAAACATTTGTTCAAGGAATTCAATATATGATAGAAAATGGATTAATCATCGTAAATATTCAAGATGTAATTAAATCAGAAGAGGAATTAGGTCATGAATTCTATTTGTTTGGAAAATATCTTAGATCAATATCAAATAATATTTCCAAAGAGATACGATACATTGAATATCCAAATCCTAGCCAAGATGTAATAAAAAAATTCCTACGAGATTATGTAAAATGGAATTTTGAAGAGGAAGTAAAAACAGCATCAGGTAGTTTTCCAGATCCCACATTTGAAATAATAGACGAAACAATATTTGTACACTATAAAGTATTCATCAATGATCAACCGCCAGGACTCCCATTGGATCATGTTAGTACATTGAAAAATTCTTTTTCATTTTGGGAAACACAAGAATTGGAAAGTGGTGATCAAAAAGCCAAAATAAAATTTGAAGTTACAAATTTCAGACATGAAGCAAATGTTTGGGTGACATGGGTAGTTAGAGACATTGGAGAAGGAGTTCTTGGACATGCACACCTTGGGAAAGGAGTTGTAGAAGTAACATTAGGGGATTACAATTGTGATGGAAGTTTTCAATTATATGATGTCAACAGTGTAGAAACAATCATGACACATGAATTAGGTCATTCTATTGGTTTGCAACATGCAACAGAACAACAAAATATTATGTATCCATCTTACAGCCCATCATACGCATATTGTCTTCTAGGTTAAACACAAAATAACCACATTCTAAAAAATAAGAGTCAGGGTTAGCTTAGCCTACACACAATTAACCTGCAGAGATTATGTAAAATGGATAATAGTGCAATTAAGCAATTCAATGTAATTATGCTTAAAAATACAATGATTGCTGGACCAAAGTGTCCATCTTGTGGAGACAAGAAAATGGTCACAGATCAAAACACAGGAGAGTTGTTTTGTGGAAAATGTGGATTTGTAGTAACAGACAAAATTACCGATACGGGTGCAGAATGGAGATCTTTTGCAAATGATGAAAGTAATAGGACTAGGGTTGGAGCTGGAACTTCACTAACTATGCATGATATGGGGTTATCAACGGTAATTGGTGCGGTTAACAAAGATTCAACAGGAAAACCATTATCTGCAAGTGTAAAAAGTTCAATTGAACGATTAAGAACTTGGGACAGTAGAAGTCAAGCACATTCTTCTGCAGATAGAAATCTCAGACAAGCACTTAATGAAATGGATAAATTAAAAGATAAACTAGCATTAACAAATGCAGTAATAGAAAAAGCAGCTTACATTTACAGAAAAGCAATGGAGAAAAAATTAGTACGAGGTCGTTCAATTCATGGACTAGTTGCAGCATGTCTGTATGCATCATGCAGAAACACAGAAACACCAAGAACACTAGATGATATTGCTAAAGGAATTAACATTAGAAGAAAAGATGTTGCCAGATGTTATAGATTAATTTTTAGAGAACTTGAATTAAAAATGCCAGTTGTTGATCCTGTAAAAGGAGTATCAAGAATAGCAAGTATTGCAGAGTTGAGTGAAAAAACAAAACGTAAAGCAACTGCAATTTTAAATGATGCCAAGAAAATCGGTATGACTGCAGGAAAAGATCCAATGGGAATAGCTGCTGCTGCATTATATCTTGCATGTATCAGTACAGGAGAAATGAAATCACAAAAAGAGATCTCAATTGCATCTGGAGTTACTGAAGTAACAATAAGAAACAGATGTGCAGGATTGAGAAAAATGATTAATGGTTAGAATGTTTTCATTGGGGTTTTTTTAAGCGGTTCAATTATTTTAAGAATTTTAAATGATAGTTTGCCAAAATCAGTATCTTTTTCACATGATATCAATAAGACATCATCATTAGGTAATGGGAAACTCATTACAATTACTTTGTCTCTATAAGACATTGAAAAGTGAACCACACCAAATTCATTATCAAATTCGTGTCTCATCCTTACACGTAAAGCAAGCTCCATGAACATCATTTCATCTTGTTTTTGAGCTTCAAGTGAGAGTAACCCATCTTTCATACCACCAGATATTTGATGTCCTCGACTATTGATGATTCTAGCTGAACGCATTTTAGGATCTAATTTATTAATTTTCTGACAAATTTTTTCTAGTTTTTCAACATCAACCATTTTTCTAATTAAACAAGCGAACTATTTATTGCGATCTGTGTTAATAGATATCTGTGAGTTCAAAATCACCAAAAGACATTACTGATTATTACAAACATCTGTCACTCTTTTGGACAGACATTATACATTTGATGTCAAGCAAACCACAAGCATTAACATCAATTGGGCCAATGAGGGCATTTGCAGCAAATTCAAAGAAAATATCCAATGAGTTAATTGAAATCAATGATGAGTTAATGGGATTTAATCAATATCTTACAGAATATTATAAACAACTTTCAGATACTTGGGGCGATGCTCAAAAAAAAGTCAACCTAAAAGCACCTGATGTTCCTCAAGATGTCGAACAAATAGAGGCATTCAAAAGAATTTGGATAGATATTTTTGATAATGATTTTACAGAATTATTTGACTCGGGAAAATTTGGGGATAATTATGGGAAACTAGTTTCCAAAGAGCTTGAATTAACCAAGCATTGGAATAATATTACTAATGTAATTTTACAATCAGTTAATCTTCCAAGCAAAGAGGAGATTGATGAAATTTACAAAGAAATGCATTCTCTTAAAAAAAGAGTTAGAAAACTAGAGTTAGAATTAAAGAAAAAGGAAATGGAAAAAAATGCAAAGTGAATCAAAAGTAGACCCAAAAATAATTGAAGAAATTTTAAAATTTAGTAAAAATGTCATTGACGCCCCAAATTTAGTTGCAGCACCTGATGAAGTTAGTCTAGAAGTAACACCACATGATGTTGTACAAAAGATAGATAAAACAAGACTGTTACGCTACAGATCACTTACAGAAAAACAACATAAAACACCATTATTAATTTCATATGCATTAATTAACAGATACCACATACTAGATATCCATCCAGAAAAAAGTTGGGTTAGAAATCTGCTTCAGCAAGGATTTGATGTATACATGTTAGACTGGGGAACCCCAACTAGTATGGATAAATATCTTGATTTTGATGATTATGTAAATGGATATTTAGACTCCTATGTAGAATACATCAAAAACGAATCATCTACAGAAAAAATTTCATTACAAGGGTATTGTACTGGTGCAACAATAGCAACTGCATATATCACATTACACCCAGAAAATATAAAAAACTATATCGCAACAGCCCCAGTCATTGATGGACAGCGAGATACAACAGTAATTAGTAATCTTGCAAAACATATGGATGCAGATAAAATGGTGGAGGTTATTGGCAACATGCCTCCTGAATTCATGTACTATTGTTTTTCAGTCCTTAAACCATTTGAGCAAGGAATTGAAAAATATGTCAAATTTTTCAAAAATATTGATAACAAAAAATATGTCGATAGTTTCATCAGGGTAGAAAAATGGTTAGGAGACACACCACCCATTCCTGGAGCATTGTTCAGACAGTGGATTAAAGACATCTACCAAGATAACTTACTCATCCAAAACAAGATGTATGTAGGTGGAGAACAGATAGATTTGAAAAAAATAGATATGCCAATTTTTACACAAGTTGCAGTAGGAGATCATTTAGTATCTCCTGAATGCAGTATGCCACTTCATTATGCAGTAGGTAGTGAAGATAAAACACTAAAAATGTACCCAACAGGACATGTTGGAATGATTGCTAGTTCATTATCACAAAAGAAGGTACTACCTGAGCTAGGAAAATGGTTAGCTGAAAGATCATAAAAATGAAAAAAATAAAAAAGGAAAAAATTTCCTATTAGTTATTCTTTGTAGTGAATGCAGAAATCCAAGATTGTAGAATGTTTCTGTTTAGGTCAGCGAAGGACTTTGCATTATCGTTGAATGTTTTAATATTTTGTTGTGTTGCATCGATAGTTGCAAGTGCTACTTGATTTTGTATTGAAGCTGCCTTGACAAATTCTTCAGTTGTATCATGAATTACTTTTAGTGTTGCTTCAGGAATGTTTGCTGCAATACCTGCTTTCTTTGCATATTCTTTTTGTAGTGTGATAGTTGAATCCACTATGTTTTCATATGCTTGTAGGTATTCCTGTTGTACATTAGTAATTGACTGATGATATTGTGGTACTGATTGTTTAATACCAGTGAATAGTTTGTCTACGTTTTGCTGATATACAGAAAATACATCTTTTGAATTTTTGGTTGTTGTTTCGTTACTCATTGTTTCACCTCCTTATTTTTTGATTTTTTTGCTATTGGTAAGATGATTACTTGAACCAAGTCACCGTCTCCTAAACCAAGTGCATTACGTTCAGCTTCAGGAATTGAGATTCTGCCATTACTACTGATAGTAGTTTTATAAGCACCCCAATTCATAAAGGAAGGAAGCATTTGGCCGATGTTGAACATAGTATCCATGTTTTTGTTTTGCATTGATGACATGTTTTCCACCATATTTGATTGGGTTTGTCTAGCACTGTCAGAAATTCCTTTTAGGGCTTCTAAAGGATTGAAAGTTTGGCTAGTTTGATTGGTCATCAAAGAACCAAAATTTTTCATAAATTCTGCTTGAGCACGTCCACTTTTTTGAATCCAAGATTTAAACATCTCAGAAGGATCATAAAGGTTTTGATTACCACTCATAGGTAATAATTGGAATTAATAGTATTTAATGGTATCTAAACACCATTCAAGAATTCTAAAACTTTGGTGGCAAAAGTGTGTGGATCATGAACATATGGAGTATGTCCACAGCCATCCATTCTAAAAAATCGACAATCCTGAATCAATGAGACAAAACTATCAGCATGATTAATTGGAATAACAGAGTCATTAGATCCCCAAATTATCATAGTAGGAGTATGAATTGTTTGAAGTTTAGTTGTGATTAATTTTGAATTTTTAATTCCTAATAAAGTAGACATGAAAGCAAGTTTTGCGTTAGGTAATCGCATTCTTTCTATAAACCCATTAACAATTTCTTCATTAACAGTTTTTCCAGAACCTTCCATTAGTTCAAAAGCATTTTTTGCATTTTGCTCATTAGGATATAATGCAGCCATAATGTACGCATCAAGTGCAGGTGTAGATTGTTTCATTATTCCAGACGGTGAAACTAGAATAAGTTTTTCAACATCTTGAGGATATGAAGCAGTAAATTCAGCAGCTATTTGGCCACCTAATGAAGAACCAATTATGTAAGGTCGTTTAATGTTAGATTCAACCAAGAATTTTTTTAAAAATTCTGAAAAGAATTCAGGAGTGTAATCCACAAGTGGTTTATCACTATAACCAAATCCTATAAGATCAGGAACAACAACACGAAATTCATCTGCAAAAAGAGGGATTACCTGATCCCATCTTTCAGCAGATGCACCTAATCCATGAATTAGTACAAGTGTTTTTTTAGAATTGCCAGATTCTAGGTAACGAATCTTGTTTCCATCAATCTGAAGGAATTTTTCTTCCACCATTTTACCGTCAATTATTATCACTAGATAAGTTTTAGTTAATTTAGCGATCAAACGTATTAATCATTTTTCAGATTTCTAAACAAATAATTTTAGGAAAGCCCATGTTTTTTGAAATATTTTTGATGGTATTCTTCTGCCTTGTAGAATGTAGGAGTAGGTACAATTTCAGTCACAATTGAGGATTCAAATTGTTTAGAATTATCAAGTGTTTGTTTTGACTTTTCAGCAATCTCTTTTTGTTCATCATTATGATAAAAAATTACCGAACGATATTGAATTCCCACATCAGGCCCTTGACGATTTAATGTTGTAGGATTATGATTATTCCAAAACACATCAAGTAGTTCGTTATAAGAAATTTCATCAGGATCATATTCTACTTGTACAGCTTCTGCATGTCCTGTTTTGTCTGTACATACTTCTTCATAGGTAGGATTTGGAAGAGCCCCACCAACATATCCGACTTGAGTGGATTTGACACCTTTTATTTTACTAAGTAGATCCTCAACATGCCAGAAACACCCTGCACCAAATGTGGCTTTCAATTCAAATAATGTAAAAGTACATCAAATTAAAATCATTTGTTAAAATTAAAAACTAATTAATTGTAATTATTCCTGTTTGGATAAGAAATTTCAAAGAATTTACAAATTCAGATTCTGAAATTAAATCTTGAGACCACCAATTGGCATTATTGCGAACCCAATTAGGAATTTCATTTCCAGAAATATTTTCAGAGGAAATATTTGGGATTATAATGATATTGTTTTCTAGCATAAATTCAATTCCTGTGATAAAGACAGAATCAGAGATTTCACCTTCTGCCCACCAACCAGCATTTGTTTTAATCCATGACGGAATTATTTGAGTAGATTTTTGGGTTGAAGGTTGAGAAGGGGCAGGTGTTGTATTGGGTGATTGATTAACAGAAATCGTTGGAGGAGATTCATTGTATTCTATTG
>JADHUF010000029.1 GCA_016784625.1 Candidatus Nitrosopumilus sp.
TCAATTTTACATACTTCAAGATCAATTATCAGAAATATTTGTGAAGGTCTAATAGTAGGATACACAATTAAAATGAAAATTGTATTTGCACACTTTCCAATTACAGTAAAAGTTGAAGGAAAGAAAATTTTAATTGAAAACTTTCAAGGAGAACGTGCAGCAAGAACTACAAAAATTGTTGGAAACACCAAAGTAATTCCAAAAGGTGAAGATGTAATTCTAACTGGTGAAGTTTGGACAGACATTACTCAAACTGCAGCAAACATTGAACTAAAAACAAAAGTGAAAAATAAAGACCATAGAGTTTTCTTAGACGGAATTTACATATACAATAAAGAAAAAGGCATGGAAAAATAAATTCACTAATTTTTCTCATGACCCTTGATCCTGAATTTACAAAACAAACAACAGATTTAATTCAACAGACATTAGAATTATACAAAACATCAGGAGCTTCTCCAAGAGTTGGAGAGATATGGGATTGTGCAAACATTGGTGATTTTTTATGTGGATTTTTTGTGGGAGAAATGGTGGGATCTGCACTTAGCGCATTTCAAATTGTCCATAAAAGAGAACCCACAGCTGATGAACATCTAGAAATTATTGGATTAGTAGAAAATCATTCAAATGAAATCAAAGAATTTTTTTCTAAATTTAATTAACTAAAAATTTGATTTGGGTTTAATTTGAATAGTAGCAAGAATTAAATCACTTTTACCAAGGTACAAACATGTTGCCGCCCTAGCTCAGCGTGGTAGAGCGTCCGACTGTTAATCGGATGGTCGTCAGTTCAAGTCTGACGGGCGGCGCCATTTATTTCTAAACTCGAGTTTTGAAACATTAATTTTTGATACTTTTAAACAATCCTTTGATAGCAATAACTATATTTCTAAATTCGAATTTAGAAATATCGATCGGTTGATAGCAATTAGTTTACTCTATTAGACAACGTAGATCTAATAGATGATCGCACATCTAGAAGAATGCAGGAGGTTTACATTGGTCAGAACTAGAAGGGCCAACAGATATTGTGTTGATTGTAGTGCAAGATTGGTGTATTATCCAAGATTATCTAATCCAAAAGCACCAAATGAACATAGAGTACTAGTTTATGCATGCCCAGACTGTACTGATGACTTTGAAAAACCAAAAATGTTCTCAATTAGACGTAACCAAGTTAAAGATCCATTAGAAACAGTAGAGATAGAAATAACACAATTACAGAAAAAAACAATAACTACGAAATAATTGTAAAGAATTATGTCATATACAGAAAAGCCAAGAAGTAATGCATGGTTTTTGTTACCAATATTCATGGGAATCATTGGGGGAGTTATAGCATTCTTTGTTTTACGTCATGATGATCCACGTAAAGCAAGAAATTGTTTGTATTTAGGACTCGCATTAATGACAATCGGAATAATTTTCAATATTGTATTTGGCGCAGCAATTACAGAGATGAATTCAGGCTTTAATGTGAATATCTGACTAGCTTTGTGCTTGTTTTTAGGTATGGATTTTTAATATTTCTAAATTCGAATTTAGAAATATTGTAAACTAAGAGGCGTGATCATTTGAATTTAGAATCATATAGTACTTGTTTCAAATATTTTATCATGAGTGTGTCTAGAATGCGAGATAATATTGAAAGATGGTTAACTCATGAAGGCTTATCTTTTGATGAAATAAAAAATCCTGAAAACTCTTTTCAAGTCATAGTAAAGCATGCAGGTCAATACGGTATTCCTGAGGAAATATTCGAACCAAAAGCACAACCAGGAATCATAGTGATAGGAGCTAAAGTAATAATGAAAAATAACCATATTGCAAGGTATTTGGGATTTAATAATGATGAAAAAGAAATATTTGAAAAAAAAGTTGCAGATTTTTGTAATTCAATTCATGCAATTAACAAAATTACTACTGAAGATGGAAAACAAAAGATTGGAGTTTATGTTGTATTAGATGACAAAGAAAATATCAATCAACAAACAGTTTTTGATGCAATGGATAGAGTATCAGAAATGCATGAAAAAACTGCAAGGTTTTTGATGAAGACATTCTAAAAAATAGACGATTGATAAGTTCTACGTGGGCCTTATAGCCAAAACTCACTATCCTAAATTATGAAAAGTAAAACATCAAAATCAAAACCAAGAGAGTTAACTATTTCTTCAGCAGAGCTATCAAGGTTTGGAATGGGAGTAATGAATAAAGCTCTCAAAGTGGTAAACACTGCCAAAAAAGGCAAAATTACCATCAGACTAGAAAGAACATAGTTTGATATTTCAGGAAGGGAGTTTTTCCCATTTTTTCCAATGTTCAAGAAATTTCCTAAAAATTATTCGTTTTTTAAAATCATGCCTATATGTTAAACCCCCCTTGAAATTTAGTTCGTTTAGGCACATTACCATTTTTTCAAAATCAAGTGTTTTGATGGGGGGTTGAACAGTTATGCCCAGATATGAAATGCAACCCTCAAACCACCAAGCTCTCCCAGCTAAACATGTACAAAGTTTCATTATTAGGTATGAATGTTAAACCCCCTAAAAATAACAAAAACATCAAGATAAAATGAAAGAAAGAAGATGTTTTTTGGATTCTCATGTATAGAGAGTGTTGTTATTACTTACTAATTTCCCATATTTTTCCAAAATGGTAGGGGGTTTTAAGCCAAATTTCCGCGGGTTTTATGTCATTCTAGGGAGTAATAGTATTAAGTTCAGATCTACCTTGCCCCCTTGTGTGATAAATCACACTAGGTCTGGATTTTTTTTTAATAATACGTTTCAACTATATACCAAAATAATTTAGTGTTTTCATGGGACAAGTTGGGATGGTAATTGTAATAGGGATAATATTCGGTACAATGGCAGCTGGGATGTATGCGTATACACAATACCAAACAAATTACATCACAGCAGTAGCAGGCGATGCAATAATTGTTGGTCCAGTAGAATACATTATCACATTTGAGGGAACCCATGATGGAAATAAAGAAACTATACCTGAAAACACGTTTGTAATGATCGGAATTACTGCAAAAAACATCACTAATGAAGAAACACCATTGTCAGGAGGACAATTTTACATTATTGATGAAAAAGAGCAAAAACATGAGGCAATTTATGGAGAATTCTCTTCCAAAGACTTGCTTGTTGAATTATTAGAACCAAACAAACCAGTTGAGCGAACTACACAATTTGATATTCCATTTGATGAAGAAAAACAATACAAGATAATTGTAAGACCACAAAAAGAACAGACAACTGTAGATACAGCTGTTATTTGTATAACAAATTGTTGATCGCATTTTTTTAAAATCAAAAAAATTGTCAAATTTTTCTATAGATAGCGTAGTTATGTGTGACGTGCACCATATAACTCACATAAGTTTTGGAAAAAAGTCATGGCAATATCTAAAGCCAAAAGAGCAGCAGCAGCTAAAAAAGCAGCACGTACTCGAAAGAGAAACGCAGCAGCAAAAGCAGCAGCTCAGGCAAAAGCAGCAGCATCTCGTAAGAGAAAAGCAGCAGCACGTAGAGGAGCCGCAACTCGAAAAGCAGCACCAAAACGTAAAGCAGCTAAACGTAAAGCAGCTCCAAAAAGAAAGGCAGCTAAACGTAAAGCAGCTCCAAAAAGAAAGGCAGCTAAACGTAGACGATAAACTGTCTTACTTTCTTTTTTCTATTTTTTTATTCTAAATTTAATATATTTCTAAACTCGAATTTAGAAACATTCTAGATTACTACTCGTTCATCTTTAATTCAGGCAAAACAAAAACTTTGTTTGGTTTAATTTTAAGAATCACTCTTTTCTCATCATCACGTTTGAACGGATAATGTTCACGATTCATGTATTGTTGTGTGAGTTTGTCTGCATGTTTGTATTCATAGTCTGGAATCAATTCTTCAACAGTTCCACGAATGGTAGTCATATCAAGAGGGTTATCTTTGGAGACAACAGATACTGCAACACGAGGATCACGTAAAATATTTTTGTGTTTTATTCTTCCTTCAGCAGTGTTTACTAAAATAAACCCATCCTCATAGTTTGCCCAAACAGGAGATACCTGTGGAGAGCCATCTTTCATGATTGTTGCGATAAAAACAAGATTTTTTTCAGAGAATAGTTGTATGGATTTTCCTTCCAATATTCTTCATCGTTGTTTTTTACTCGAACTTTCAAGCACACTAGTCATTGCTCTGTTCATAATCTCCATTATCAAGTATTGAGAATATTCTCCAGATTTTTTACCCTTGGATTTAGTAGTTTTTGGAGTAAGGCCTTTGAGAAGCTTTTCAATTTTGTTAGAAGTGTTGTCAATGATTTTAGAATATTTTGCATCAAAATCATCAGGAGTTTGAAAGTCTAATAATTTAGTTGATGTACCATAGTATTTTTTTATGGCACCTCTTGACTCTTCAATTTTTACGATTTCAATTAATCCAGAGAGTTTGAGAATTTCAAGATGATGACGAACCGTAGTTAATGCTTTTTTGTATCCTGCCTTTTTTAGAGCAGTAGTAATCTGATCTGCAGAAAGTGCTTGATGGTATAACATTTCCACGATTTTTGCTCGTGCAGGATCTTCAATTGCACGTGCATGTTCAATACTTGTTGTAACAATACGATTTACTTTGATTTGTTTTTCCAGTAAGGTAGACATACTAATGTTATCTTTCTATTTGATCTAAAAGATCCTTGTATCATATTTTTTTACCTAATCGCATCAATTTTTTTGAATTTTAAGGAAAATCATACCCCTTTTAATAATATTATAACTACTACGAAATATATCATAGCACTTTCAATAATACTAGTATCATTACAATAAATATAGTATCAGTAAAATAATTTTCGTAGTAATTTTAGAAATTTTGTAAAATATCAAAAAAAGGAATCATAGAACACCATACCCCCCAAATAGTCATCAAGACACCATTTTGTGAATTATCTGAAAAATTAATTCGAGTTTAAAGTTAGCTTCTAGTCAACAATCAATCTACAATTAGAGTTACAAAGATTTTCCAGTAAGTTTTTCATATGCAATTACATATCGTTCTGTCATCTTTGTAATTATCTCTGATGGAATTTCTGGAGCAACAGGATCTTGTCCTATATTGCGAGCATCATTGAATTGCTTTTGATACCCATTAGCAGTTAACCAATCACGCAAAAGTTGTTTGTCATATGCTTCTTGAGTTTTTCCTATCTCAAAAGATTCTTTTGACCATAAACGATATTCATCAGGGCCAATTGAATCACCCAAAGTAATTTCTCCATTCAAAATTCCAAATTCCAATTTCAAATCCGCCAAAATAAAACCAACTGAATCAGCAATTTCAGCCATTCTTTTGTAAATTTCAATTGAAGTTTTTTCTAACCAGTCATATTGTTCATTAGTAACTAGATTCATTTCTAATGCTTTTGTTTTGTTAATTGGAATATCGTGTTCAGATTTTGTGGTAGGATCAAATATGGGTTCCAAAAGTTTTGCAGCCAACTCAGTATTGGTGCCATCAGGTACTGTCACTTCACCTTTTTTCCATCTATCCACAAAACTTCCATAAAAATAACCTCTAACTACACACTCAATTGGAAGCATTTTCATCTTTTTTACAACAATCTCAATAGCAGACTCACGTCTAACAAAATGATTTGCTACTGATAATTCATTAAACCAAAATTCTGCAAATTTACACAAAACTTCACCTTTTTGTGGAATGTCCTGTTTAAACTTGACATCATATGCAGAAACCCTATCTGAAAATTTGAAGAGAATAGTATCTTCATCTATATCATAAATGTCCTTTACTTTACCACTTGTAAGAAACTTCAAACAATCACACTTGATTTTGATGGAATTTAACTGATAGTAAAAATGTCATGACCCCATCATACCTACCATCTTTGGCATCTCACGATATGCTTTATTGACAAAGACACCATTATCAGCACTAATCATCACAAATTCCATAGAATTGCCAGATGGAGGAGAAACTATGACTTTCTGCCCTGCTTTAAGAGTTCCAAGATCTAAAGTATCACCCTCACCAAAGTTCACATGTACATTAGTTAATGCTTGAGCGCCAGTATTTTGAATGGTTACTCTTCCCATTACAAACAAACTTTGTTTATCTAAAATTGGGTCAACAAAAATATCATAATCCTGAGTAGAAATAGATAATTTTAAAATGTCTGCACCAAAGATTACTGCCATAATTACAATTGCCCCAATACCTAGAGCAAGAATTACAGTATATTGATTCATAGATTCATGTTGTTTTTCTAATAATTAAGATTGATTACTTTACTTCAACACCATTCCAAAAGGCTACCATTCCCTTAATCTTCATGGCAGCATCATTTGGTTTTACATAATACCAAGCACAGTCTTTGTTAGTTTTTCCATTTACAGTAACAGAGTAATAATTTGCCATTCCTTTCCAGCCACAAAAACTAGTCTGTTCAGTTTTTTGAAAATATTCTTGCTTGATTGAATCAAATGGAAAGTAATGATTTCCTTCAACTAATACAGTGTCATCACTTTCAGCAATTACAACATCATTCCAAATTGCCTGCATTGGATTTATTCACCTTTCATCTCTTCTCTACTTTTAAATTCAGGCGTAATTCCAAGGGAATCGTAGTTTCCTGAAGAACATGTAAAACACATAGAGTTAGTTGGGATTCCAACAGCTGCTGCAAGATTTTCTGCATCATTATATCCTAAAAAGTCAGCACCAATACTTTGTCTCACCATCTCAGTAGTTTCTTCTTGAGTCATGTCTTTTCCATTAGAAAATGTTGCAAGTTCTTCTTGTGATGGAAAGTCAATTCCAGCATAACATGGGAATTTAATTGGAGGATATGTAATTACCATACTAATTTTCTTCGCACCTGCTCTTCGAAGTGCTTTGATAATTGCCTTGGAGCTCGTACCTCTAACTAAACTATCATCAATTACCACAACATGCTTTCCTTCAATTATTTCTCTAATGGGAATAATCCATCTATTAATTTCGATTCTATCTGATTGATGTGGCTCAATAAAACTTCGCAGTGGGCCTTTCTTGCTGTATCTATCTTTGAGTAAGCCTTCATCAAAAGATACACCAAGTTCTTGTGCATATCCTAATGCTGCAGGTCTTGCAGAATCAGGTACTGGAATTACTAAATCTGCATCTTTAATTGGAAATTTCCTTGCCAGAAATTTACCAATATTTTTTCGGGCAACATAGATGTTAGTGCCTTCCATGTTACTTGATGGATGTGCAAAGTAAGTAAATTCAAAAGAGCAATGTGCACGTTCAGGATCATCTGAAAACATTTCAGACTCTAAACCATTTTTACTTAGTTTGATTAATTCGCCAGGAGTTACATTTCGTTGCATCTTGGCTCCAACTGCAGATAGTGCTGAGGATTCAGATGCAACAATGTAAGTATCATCTATTTCTTTATGTCCTAAAACCATTGGACGAAATCCTTTTGGATCACGAGCAGCATAAACAGAATTATCATCAGAAATGAATGTAAAACAGTAAGATCCTACCATTTCATTTTTAAGAATTGAGAGTGCTTTGCCCATCTGACCATTCTCAGAGATTAGTGTAACTAGTCTTTGTGCTGCAACCAGGGTATCACTTGCATTTTGCGGCGTAAATGAACATCCACCTACAAGGTTAGATAATTCCTGAACATTTGCAATTGTTCCATTATGTGCAATACATAGATCTTTTACTTTGAGTGGTTGTGCATTTTCAAGTGAACTTCGGCCCATAGTAGAATAACGTACATGGCCAATTACTGAAGATGAAGCATATTCTTCTGTGATAGATTTGAATTCAGAGGACGCTGCAGAAACTAGTCCCAATTTCTTTAGTGGTTCTTTATTTGGAATTGCAAGACCCCATGCTTCTTGGCCTCTATGTTGAAGTGCACGAAGTGCGTCAATTACCATGGGAACTACATTAGTCCCACTCAGACTATAGATTCCAACTACGCCACAATTCTCCTTAACCATGAAGCACCAAATCTCTTAACGAATTTAACCAAGTTTTTTGCGCTTTATCAACTGTTACATCAATGATCGATTTTGCCCCCTTTGTAAATTGAATTTTGTTTCCTCTAAACTGACCAACATGTTTGAATGAAACGTTACTCTTTTGGAGAATTCCCTCTAATTTTTTGAGATTTTTCTTGTCTAATACCAAAAGATATCTAGAATGACTTTCAGAAAATAAAATTCTATCAACATCAAGTTTCTCACCAGGAACTTTTTCCAATAAAACCTTACAACCAATTTGATTAGTCATACAAAGTTCAGATACTGCAACTGCCAGGCCTCCTTTTGAGCAATCATGTACAGATTTTAAAAGTTGATTTTCAATTACCTTTAAGACAATTTTCATGTTTTTCTTTGATTCAATAAAATTAACAGAAGGACATTTTCCTCCAATGAATTTATGAATATACTCAAAGTATTCAGAACCACCCATCTCATCTTTGGTATCACCAACAATTACAAGGCAATCATTATCTGTTATCTGTTGAGAAATTAGAGGTTTCTTCTCAATTATTCCCAAAACTCCAATTAATGGAGTTGGCTTTATTGGTCCTATCGGAGTTTCATTATACAAGCTAACTTTTCCTCCAACACATGGAATCTCAAAGTAATTAGCAAAATCAGTTAAACCTTTTAGAGATTCTAAAAATGTCCAAAATATTTCTGGATCTTTTGGACTTCCAAATTGAAGATGATCAAGCATACCAATTGGTTTTGCTCCAGTACAAACAACATTTCTACATGCCTCCTCAAAACATCCTATTGCGCCTTCTCTTGGATTAATGTAGCATTGTTTTGGATTTCCATCAATCTTTACAGAAAGAAATTTTCCATTATCTAATCGTAAAACAGATGCATCATGTCCTGGCTTTATGACAGTTCTAATACCTACTTCATGATCATATTGGCTATAAACCCAAATCTTGCTTGCTATATTTGGTGCAGCAAGTAACTTCATCATTGTTTTAGAGTAATCAGAAATTGTTTTGAATTTCTTTTCTTGTTCAATTGTTTTTAGATATAATGGCTTTTTTGAGGGTAAATCAAGAAGAGTTGCATTTGCAACAACATCAGTTGAAATATTTGCAAATGTCTTTTTACCTTTTTTTATATGCATTTGATTATCAGATTTTACATGACCAATTACAGAACATGTAATACGAAATTTCTTGCAAATTTCTTGCAGTTTTTTTAATTTAGTTTTACTTGTAATAATTAACATTCTTTCTTGAGATTCAGATACCATGATTTCATCTGGATGCATATCTGATTCACGAGTATGGACCTTTTCAACATCCATCTCTATTCCAATCTCTAATGCATCAGCAGTTTCTGAAACTGCACAGGATAAACCACCACCTCCTAAATCCTTCATGGCATGAATTAATTTCTCATTTCGTGCCTCTAAAATGGCCTCAATAATTAATTTCTCAATAAAAGGATCTGGGATTTGAACTGCAGAACGATCTTCAGATTCTAATGAATCTGAAGCAAACTGAGAACCACCAATTCCATCTCTTCCTGTTGAGCCTCCAAGTAATACAACCAAGTCATCTTTTTTTGCATGGTTTTTAATCAAATTCTCTTTTTTACCAAATCCTACTGCTGCAACATCAACTAGTGCATAATTTTGATAACATTCATCAAACTCTACTTCTCCACCAATAGTTGGAATTCCTAAACAATTTCCATAATCAGCAATTCCCGTAACAGCATTTTTGAAAAGCCATTTTGCTTGTTGATCTTTTTCTATATCTCCAAAACGCAACCCATTAAGAATCGCAATAGGCCTAGTACCTGCAGACAAAATATCTCTAATTACACCACCAACGCCAGTTGCAGCACCACCATAAGGTTCAACTGCAGATGGATGGTTATGACTTTCAATGTGTGCAGTAACAACATACCCACCACCAACATCTAGTACACCAGAATCATATCCTTTCTCATGAATTACAAGTGGTCCTTTCATGGGCAACATTTTGAGATGTTTTTTTGATGATTTGTAAGAGCAGTGTTCAGACCATTCAGCAGCTACAATTTGCAATTCAGTAGAAGTAGGATTTCTACCAATTTTTGATTTTAACTCTGCTAGTTCTTGAGATTCAAGACTCAATTACTAACACCTATTTTTGTCAATAGAGATTCAAAGATAAGTGAAGATGGTTTATTATCAATTGGATTAATTTCAGATTCAACTGCTCTTTCTGGATGTGGCATCATACCAACAACATTTCCTTCTTGATTACAGACACCTGCTATTCTATGTGAAGAACCATTTACAACTTGACTGTATCTAAATACAATTTGATTTTTTTTCTTTAATTGTTTCAAAGTATCATCATCTACATAATACCTCCCCTCGCCATTTGCGATAGGTATTGGGATTTCTTCATGGAGTTTGAATTGATTTGTAAATGGAGTCTGATTATTTTCAACAATCAAATTTGTCCATTCACACATGAAATTTAGAGATTCATTTTTGAGTAAAACACCTGGAAGTAATCCTGATTCCACTAAAATTTGAAATCCATTACATACACCTAAAATTGGAATTCCTTTTTCTGCCATCTTTTTTACATCTTTAATGATCGGACTATGTGCCGCAATTACTCCAGCCCTTAATCGATCACCATAAGAAAATCCACCTGGAAGAATTACAGCATCAATATTTTTTGGAAGTGACTTTTCATGCCAATAATATTGTGCATCAAGATTAAAGACATCAGTTAGAACATGATACATATCACGATCGCAATTACTACCAGGAAAAACTACAACCCCAACCTTCACAAGTGTGATTACACTTAGCGATATTTAATTTGAATCGAATCTTAAACCCTTAACTATCAAAAACATCTATTGTCACTTTACTTACCATAGGATTGAATATTCGTAATTCATCACAGATCTCCTGTACTTTGGATTTAGCAGTCTTTTTGTCTTTTTCTTTGATGGTGAATTTTAGCATTTTTGCAGTTTTTATTTCAGAAACTGTTTTGTGAGTTCCTTTTAGAACTAGATCATTTAGAATAGTTTTACCTTCAGGGTCACTAATACCAGGTTTATTTTCAATAATTACATGAACATTAAAAGTTGCCATTCATAATTTAAAAATTAAATCAGATTAATCTATCTTCCGAATAATTTTGTATTTTTATAGTTATTCTAAAACACATGTTTCTAATTAGAAATAGAGGAGTACTGAATTAATCTTCATTTTTGTATTATACTTTGAATTTTTTGAGGCCTTCACTCACAACTAAATTCAATACATGTGAGAAGCTAATCGATTTTGGGGAAGTTTTGATCATCTTTGCTTGAATGTTACGAAGTTTCTCAACATTTGAAGAATTCAACACAACAGTTATTCTATCGCCCATAGAATAACTACGTCAATTTGCTATAAAAGCAAATAATCAACTATGAAATTCATGGAGATATTGGAATTTATATCAGAATAATTCACAATACTACATAATGGTAAAAGGTAGATCAAGATATTGGAAGTTAACATCAGATGAAATGGCCGGATTTTCGTATGATGAAAGTAAATTGTTAAACTGGGAAATCAAATGTATACGAGAGCCAGAAGATGCGGCTAAGTTTATTGGAGTATTCCTGTATAGACATGGTACTGCATTTGACTATGAATCAGTAAATGGAATCTGTTATTTCCATAATAATCTTGATAGAAATGAACTCCCATCAATTACAAGTTTTCTTAAAGAGAAATTTGCTGGTAAAGAGATGGAAAAAGGAGAAAGAGTTTTTCTTAAAGATTCAAAAGAAATCTACTCGGGTAAAGACATCGGAGAATTAGCAAAAGGAATGGAGACAAAATTCAATACAAAAGCCATCATTTCCTTAGAATTTGAAGATTTAACTGCTGAACAACTCAAAGAAGCAGGACTGCCAGAGGCAAAGTTGTTACCAATTCCCACATAATTGATATAGCTTAAAACACAAAGATACCCAAATGTCAGAGTTGGAAGGAATTAATCGTCACTTTGAAGAATTAAGAAAAAGATTACTTAGAATTGTACTAGTCATTGGAATTATCACTGTAGTTCTTCTAACTTTTCATGCAGAACCAATTCAAGTAGGAGAAATAATTTTGTACTATCCAACACCAGAACCACTAAACAACATTGCAGCACAAATTACTAACCACATGAAAATCAATCTTGTTCCAGAAGACGTGCAGTTGATTCAAACAGCACCAGGACAAGCTTTCTTTGCACAAGTATACATTGCAGCATTAGTTGGAGTTGTAGCTGGAATGCCAATTATTATTAAAGAATTAGTTGGATTCATCAAACCAGCATTAAAAGAAAATGAGATTAACGTTAGTAGAAGTATTTCACTTCCAGCATTAGGATTATTCATTGCAGGTTGTGTCTTTTCGTATAATTTTGTAATTCCTTACATTTTAGAATTTTTATACAGATATGGGGAATCTGCAGGATTAGTAACTTTTCTCAACATTATGGATTTTGTTACTTTTGTTTTACAATTTTTGTTAGCATTTGGATTTTCATTTCAACTTCCACTTGCAATGTATGCAATATCTGCATCAGGAATGGTAGATTCTGATTTTTGGAGAAAAAATATCA
>JADHUF010000030.1 GCA_016784625.1 Candidatus Nitrosopumilus sp.
TGATTTTGAAAGTTCAAGTACAAAGAGAAAACCATCTAATGTTACATCAATCACTCAAGCGTTTTTTATTGGATCTGGAATTTCTAAAAAGGCTCAAAAAATTTACAAAAATTCTTCCAAAGAAAAAATCATTGAAGCACTAAAATCATACAAACAAGAAAAATCAAGGGAAAATTTTGAAAAATTGCTCAAAATTCTAAAATTATAATGGGATCAGCAGGATTTGAACCTGCGTAAGTTCATTTTCTAGTTCCAAACCACCCATCATATCCATATTATCAGTATGTAAAACTGAGCTTTAAACGTTTCTAAGGATTATATTCAAAAAAAATGAATATTTTTTCAAATTTTATTTTGTTTTTTGTTCTTTTGCAATTCTCTCATAGAGTTCCATGGATTTATCTAAACAGTAATCATAGCTATGAGAATACATCTCAGCTGCATTTTCCAAATCTCCTAGTTCTTCATACATTTCACCTGCAATTTCATGTGCATCCATATGTAAAACACCAAATCTTTCTGCAATGGAAAAGATGTTCTGATGTATCTCTTTGGTAGTTTCTTTAATTTCCTCCACATAATGTGCTACATCATCATTATCCATAGCATCTTTGGAGATTTTGACAATTTCAGGAAATACATTGTCTTGAATTTTTGAAGATAAGGAGATGTAAATCTCAAAAGTTCTCTCATACAGCATTGCTGTTGCTTTCCATTTGTTTGGATTTGGGATGGTCATAAATCCAAATCTCCCCTACATTTGTCAGTTGATTGTTCCAATGACTCTCTGATGTTTATCATGATTGATTGGATTTTCACCTGAGTGTCTTTATCTGCAGAAGTTTCATTTTCTTTAGAAGATAACTCATACCAACGAATGATATTTTGAAAGTCACCAAGATTGAGACTGATGGAAAAGATTCCACCATCCCTTACAATCATTGTTTTTCTCCTGACAATTTTTTATCAATTCTTTCTAGCGTATGAGAAATTTTTATGATTTCACTTCCAGTTATTTCCATACTTTCTTCAAACTCTTTTTCGTGCTCTTCAAGTCTAAACTCAAGATAAGTCATTTCAGACCTCATTGAGGCAGTTCGATGGTATAATTCATCTTGATTTTGTTTTAACTTTATTTCAAGCCTATACTTTCTGTTTTGAAGTAATGAACTTGCACTTTTTAGCTCTTCAGATGTATGTGTTTCCAAGTCGGACAAGGTGGCAGCAATCAAGTTACCCATCAAAGGTTCTGCACGGTCTTCATGAATGTTAAACAATCCCTTGATTTTCTCTTGTGACCTCTCATACTTTGGAATACATTGAGATTTCTCTGAGAGAAGATCATACCACTCTAAGATATTTTTGAAATCAAGGATGGTAAGTTCACTAAAACTCATTACTCTTTATCTCCTGATGTGTTTAGTAGATTTTTTAATCCACTGAGCAGACTTTGTTGATTCAGTACATGTTGTTGAATACGACTTTGTCTATCATTTGCTTTTTTGATGTCTCTAGTCATGGTATTCAATGTTTTTTGTAGAATCTTTGTGGTCTCATCACTTTCCTCATTGATGAATTCCAGAGTGTTTTGGATCTCTTTGTATTCATCACCTCTAGTCCATTGAACTAATGCTTTTGAGATTTGACCAATCCTCATTAGTTCTTGTTCTTTGTTTGTGATGTACTGATTGGTTTCGTGTATGTGTATCACTACTTGTCTAAGACCAACATAGAGTGACTTTACATTGTCAGGATGTACTACATAGTAAAGTAGACCTCCTTTATTGTGACATACTTCTCCTGTTGGATTTGCTTTTTTTGCAAGTTTGTTTGAAACAAGTATTCCAACTTTTGTGTTATCTTGTTCCATGTTTTTTTCTAATTGTTCTAAAAATTCATTTTTCCATGTCTTTGTATTTTTGATACTGATAGTCATTTTACCAACTTCAGTTTTTCTATCAAAAACTTTTGCAACTAGATCAGAGCCACCTTTAGCAGCAGTTGTTGTATCAAATTCATCTTGTGGGAAAAGTTGTCTGAGAATTTCAGAAGTTAATATTTCTGTAATTTCACCTTTTCCAGTTCCTCCAACAAGCTGATTCAGAGTACTGTTCATTTTTTGCTGTCTTTCAGTTAGTTCTGTTCGGAGTTGTTCCATTTTTTCAGTCATAACTAACTCTGTGCTAGTAGCTGAAGGATTCATTTGCCTCTTGACTGACTCTGCAATGGATAGCATTTCTTCAAGAACTCCATCATGGATATATCGTCCTAATTTTTCAAAAATTTCAGGAGTTATTCCAGCTCGTCCTAAATCATTGGCATTAACATTTGTTCCACAACATGGACATTTTGCCTTTCTTGGATCTATTTTGATAACAGTTGCCATCTTAGTTCCACTCCTTTACAATCATTTTGATTTCTTCCTCTCCTTCTGTAGAGAATTTTGTCACATCTAGATGAAATACTTCAGCATCATCTTGAATGATTCCTATATTTTTCATTGAATCAAGAACAGGCTTTACTAGATTATCTAGATCATTATGTCTGCTTCTTAATCTCCTTGAAGAAATCCAGAATTTAACATCCACAGAAATTTTCTGTTTATCAGAAAGAGAGATGTCAAGAGATCCTAATGATCTTGCAACATCATTTTTCCATGTGGATGCTTTTTCACGATTGGAGTTTGTACTGATGCTTCCTTGAATATTAGTTTCAAGAATTGTGTATCCTTTCATGATGAAATATCCGTTTTTGTTTGGAGTCGTTCAATGTTTCCACGTATGTCTGAAAGCATAGACATGGTATTGTCTAACATTTGCAGTTTATTTTTGTCTTGAACAGCCTCTGCAAACTCGTCATAACTTGTCTCACATTTGGATAGTTTTGTCATTATTCCCCACAAACTTTTTGGTGATTGTGTTTTCTTTTGAATGATTTCCATTGCTTTATCCACATCTCCTTCATCACCATCCAGAATTGCAAGTGCTTTGCTCTGAAGAGTTATTGGAGAGGATATGATTTTGGCAAGATTACGAACTCCTCTATACGTTACAAGAAGTTTGTTCTGATGTACCAATTCCATAAAGTAATCCATTTTGGAGGGATCTTCTTCTATCCAAGTTTTGAGAACTTTGCTCTGAAACAGTTCTGCAAAATATGAGAACTTTGGAACATAATTTCGATCTTGTGGGTATCTTTTTCCATACATTTCAGTTGCTTTGAATGAACGATAGTAGTTGTCAACCTTACCTTTGGTCATTCCTAACTCTTCTGCAACACTTTCTAAGGTATCTCCTGATTTTTCCATCAAATCATAGATTAAAGCTCCTTTGTTGACTGCATCCCATGCTTTTGCACCTGAAACATGAATCTGTGCCAAAAAGATGTTGATTTCATGTTCTTCGCCTTTCAAAATGTTTGCTGGAACTAAATCAAAGTGATCTTTATCAAAGTCTTTGATCTTACCTTGGATTAGTTCTCGTTGTATTCTTCGAAGTGCTGTAGTTCTTCTATTTCCTTCTTTGACAATGTATTTACCATTTCCATCATCTACAACGTAAATTGGTTGTTGAACTCTTCTATCTCGGATAATCTGTTTGATTAAGACTCGAACATCCTCTTCATTGTAGAGCCATTCCTCCATCTCGTTTTCACTCATGATTGATGTTTTGTGTCTAAATCTCACATTTGTTGGATCTAGTCTAAGATCATTGAGATGTACCATCTTGGTGTCATCATAAAGTCTTTCTTGAATTGCTGTCAATTTTCAATTACCTCCATGAATTCACATCTTTTTTCAGAAGGCATTGTGTAGAGAATGTTACATTTTTTGCAGCTAAAAAATTCCTCTACTCGTTCTTTTTTTCCACCTTGATATAGTGCAAAACAATAACCTTGACATTTAGAACATTTTGGATTTTTGTGTTCCAATACCCCATCAAAGACTACTGTTTCAAGTTTGGAATCTACCATTGGATTGAACCTCCAGCAGTAAACGTATTCATCATTAGTAGTTCTGAATACTTTCTTTGTGCCTTGTTGATTTTACGAAGTTGTTTAGTGGAATATTTTGGCATCAAACCAATTCCAAGAACATCTTCTGTTACGCTATTTGGGAGATTTTTTCCTTCTTTCATTGGTATCTCGCTTACCAATATTTTTGTTGGCTCAGGTTGCCAAGTCTCTAAGAGACATTGTGTTTGTGTTTTTGTCATGCAGTCTAATAGACTAGACTATTAAAACAAAAATCGCGAAAATTTTCCTAACTCTAGAAACTTTAGTGTTATTTAGCATACAAAATGTTTTATGAATAGTACAAATTGTACGATAGACATTATATTCACTTTCTAAAAGTTTTAGTATATGGGAAAGTGGAAAGAACATTTACAGAGAACACGTGCATTTTTGACAAATGATAGTGAAGGTGCAGTTCTTGAAGGTTTAGGATTAGGTTTTACTGATGATTATGAACAAGCCATTGAATGTTTTGATCAAGCTTTATACGGGATATTAGGAACTACTGAACGATCACTTAATGCATATTTTTACAAAGCATGTGCTTTATCAGAATTAGATAGACATGGTGAGGCTATTGATGTTTATAAAAAATATTTGAAACATAAAAAAGATGATGCATCAGCTTGGAATAATTTGGGTTATGAGTATTTTGAAATTGAAAATTATAATGAAGCAAAGAAATGTTTTGAACATGCAATTAAACTAGATCCAGAAGAACCAATTTTTCTTAGTAGCAAAGCTGAGATACTTTTTGAATTAAAAGAAAATAAGAAAGCAATAGATGTTGTAGATAAAGCATTAAAATTGGATTCAAATTATACAGATGCATTATTTTTAAAATGTGATATTCTAATTGAAATGAATAGATCTGAAGAAGTAATAAAAATTCTAAATGATTTAGAATATGATGAAGACATTGTCACAGATGTTAAAGAACTTGAAAGTATTGCATATCATGAGTTAAGCAATTACAATAAAGCCTTAGAATGTGTTAATGAGGCATTGAAGTTCGAACCAAATGATGAAACCTTTTGGTATAACAAAGCATGTTATCTTTCATTGTTAGATAGACAAGAAGAGGCAAATGATGCATTATTAATTGCAACAAGTATTGAACCTGAAAATATTAATGAGATTGAAAATGATGAAGACTTTAAAAATGTAAAAAATACTGAACGTTTCCAAAAATTACTTAATCAATCCGTTTTACGCCTCTAAAACTTTCAAAATTCCATAATTCTGGAAATTTATTTTCCCATTCTATAATTTCATTCGCTAATTTTTGACCTCGTTCTGTTAAAGAATAAACGTCTCTATTTACAACATCAGATTTCTTCTTTACAAGTAATCCCCAATCAATTAATTCCTCTAATCTATTAGATAATTCAACCCACTTTGTACCTGCAACACCTGATTTAGAATCTTTAAAAATTGAATTCTGGAGAAATCCCGAACTATGAGAATATCCCCAGAGAATTATTTTAAATCGTGTATTGTCTCTTTGAGTATATTTTTTCCCAGATTTACGAGTAATTTCTTTTACCAATTAATTCACCATTTTTAAAATACAGTTTTGAGTATTAAATTTTAGAATTAACAAGTAAATTCTATTTTGCATTTTGATCCTCCACAATTTTTGAACAATAATGGTGATATTTCTTACCATTTTTTCTTTCAAAATGAGCATATCCTGCAATTTGATAACCTTCTTGCTCATGATCATCTGAATTTATAGTTGAAAAGATTTTAGAGAAAATATTACCAAACAACATGTTAATTTCATTATCTATGTTAATTTTATTAGATTCTCTAAGGATAATCTGATTTGCATTTAAAGATAAACCACAGTAATCACAATTAAGTGAACTATCATCATATATTCCATCCATATAACGACATGTTGCATGGATCAAAGAATTGGAGATAATATTATCAACAGCAGAATATTGAGAAATAATTAATTGATTATTTTCAAATTTTTTTCTACATACTGCACAACGATTAAAATTATTTAATTTCCAAGATGCAATATAGTAATAATTACTAAATTTATGAATTTGATCAGAAATTTTAAGGGTTGTTAATGATTCAATTAATTCTCCTTCAGAAATATTCATTCCTTTTATTTTTAATATATCAAAAATTTGTTGAAAATCTTTTTCTTTACATTCATCAGATTCAAGTATAATTAGAATTTCTTGTTCTAATGGTTTGGGTGGAATTTGAATTTTATGATAAACTGCCCCTCTCTTTTTTTCTATTTTATTTTCTTTTAATAATCCCTTAAGATGATAGGCAATCTTACTTCTCTTATCTTCTTTTAATTCAAGTTCTTTTAGTAAATCATCAGGGGTTTTGTCCCCTCTGTTCAATAATTTTAAAATCTCTTTTCTTATGTCTAATTTTTTGCTTTTCTCAAATTTGGGGAAAGTTTGATTCATTATAACATAAGTTATGCATTTTAATCATATAAGGCTATTTTTGAATAATATAAAAATATTTTGAATTTATGTTACGTTAAAATTTGAATTATTAGAAATGATTTTGAATTTAAACATCAGACCACCAACCAACAATAGAATCAACATCCCATGTGATTAAATCATCAATATTCTTAGCTGTGGTTTCAAGGATTCCAAAATTCTCTTCCGTATTTACTGCAAGTGCTACGTGATTCACCAGTTTTGGATCAGTAGGATTCTCTGAATCAAAGTAAACCATCTGAATATTCCAATTTTCAGTATGTTTGGATGATTTTAGCAGATCTGCCATCAAAATTGTAGTATCTTCACAATCACCTCCCCCTCTAGTCAAGGTTTCAATGGCATATCTTGGATGTTCTCCAATATCAGGAGAATACGTTGTTAATTGAGATACAATATACCAAATCTCATATATGAAATTATTATCACTGTTAGAATTCTCATATATGTCATCAATTACATTTGTAAAACTAGTCTCAACATAATCTGAGAACTCTCCAATTTCATGCTCTCTTCCATCAGAATACTGAATTATTTGTGTACGATAAGTTGTATTTTTAATATATGATTCGTATGTTTGAATTGGCAATTCCCAATCATATTGATTATCTTTGGAATCAAATATTTTCCATTTGATTTTTCCGTTTTCAATTACTGTACTATTTTTATTTTCATGCATTGTTGATCTACCAAAAAATATGCAGTCATATTATTTATTGAACGTGGTATTTTTTTGACTTAAAATTACTTTGAGACATATACATCTCATATATGACATTACAAAAGTTCAAAATAATATTTTCTCTGTGAGTACTTACATAAATGGAATTAAGTTTGAAATCAGGTGAAAGTATTTTCTTACACATCTCATATATGAAATAATTTGTATCTATGAAATAGTTTAAAGCATAATATTCTACATGTGTACTAACACGAGTTATTTTTCATACTCAACACTGTGGAAATACTTTGTATCAACAAAATTTATTCTAAACAGTTTTCTGTGTACAAACCTACTGACACACCATACATTTTATGAAACAAATTCAAGATATATATAACAATTAATGAAACGATTGTGATTTTTGAATCATTATTACTGACACTTTTGATTAACTATTCTTTTTACTATAATCTATTGAAAATATACTAAAAGAAATAGTAAAGTAAAAAGGTCAGGGTTCAGCATTATCTATTCCATTCAATGTAATCTGTTCTGGTCTCTTAAAGTCAATATTCAACCAAACTCTTTCAGTTCTCATATGAGTAGAATTATTGCTCATTCTATCAAACTCAAAGTATTCAGAGAATTTCTTCCCAAATTGACCAATTCCTAAGGGTGTTTCGCTCCTATCGTGCATAATTTCCTTGTAAAATTGATAAGTTTCTCTTTTTGTCTTATTGAAATCACTATCAATGATGTAATTATTTACAAAATCATCTAGTGGATCAGCATTTGCATTCCATTCTCCTTGTATTTGCTTCCAACTTTTAGAATGAGTGAATTTACCAGTTTTGATTAATTTATTGGAAATTCTAATTATACATGAAAATACTAAATTCTTCTCTTGTTGATTATCTGCAAGTTTTTCTCTAAGATACTTTATTCTTTCAGGATCATTCTCAAAGTTCCTTAACCATCTTATGATTTTCCAACGTCTAAAGAAACCTTGTGTTTGATCAAACACTTTTGGAAATTTGTTACAACTAAACATCAATTTAGCAAATGGATATAATGTAAAAGGATGACCATGTTTTTTCTGTACTTGTAATCCTTCACCATCAGTAATTGCTTTAATTTTACCTGTGTCTCTTAACTCATTTCTTTCTAAATCAGTAAAGATGTTAGCTGATTTTCCATCTAGCTCTGCACTTGCAAATCTATCACTTGAAATTTCTTGAAGAGGTATACGAGAAATATTATTTTTACCAATTAATGATTCAATATATCCAAGATAGACGGATTTACCATTCTCACCATTACCTAAAAACATGAATGCCTTTGAATCAATATGTTTTTTCACAAATACACTGGCAATAATTTCCAAGACGGTTTCAAAATCATCTTGTCTAAATTTACCATCTATTGTAAAGCATGTTTTGAGCGATTTCCAAAATAAGGTATTCTCCAAGTTCTTTGCTATATCTACAAAGATAGTATCATCATTAATTTTAAATTCAGGTTCATGATATTTTATTGGAAATAATATTCTGCTAAGATGTTCAGGATTTGGAGTTTCCATAATTCTTGTATCTATGCTTAAAATGCCATTTTCAAGCGTAATTAGATTAGGATCAGAGTCAAAATTCTCCAAATTAACATAAGTTTGTGCTTTGATTTTGCTAATTACCTCACGTCGGTCATGTTCAGTACAGTTAGTGATTAGTTTCTCAGTCTCTTCTTTGATTACAGTTTCAGCTTGGAGATTATCATAGATTTTTCCAGTCCAAAGAAGAATTTCATCAGTTTTTCTTAATGTCACAAATTTGTGATTTTTTTGTAATTCTTTTGTAACATTTGTAATCCTATCTTTGCCTTCAAAATCAATTTGTTTATTTGTAATTCGCTTCCAAGCTGATGTTACAGTCGTTTCAACTTCTAAATCAGATAAAGGATTTTTGTTACACGAATTATTCCATGTTTTTACAAAGTTTAATCCATCTTCAAAGTTTTGTGCTTTTTCAAAGAAATTACAAGCCATTATAAAACACTGATCATTTCTTTCCCCTGTTTGTGCACCATCTGTAAATTTTGTTTTAGTTGAGTTTGCAGGTATTTCTTGTTTAGTTGATATTCCATTGTTCTTTAAAATTTGTAAAATAGATGTACAATCTATATTCATTATTTTATCAGTGGTACTAATCTGAGAATATTTTTTTATTATTCCATTTTTTTGATAACTAGAACCACAACCAACAACATAACTCATTTCAGCTTTAATATCACCTATTATTTTTCCACCCTTGTATAACTTACATGATTTTATTGGATTCATTCTGAAAATATCTTTAAAGTAACAATGTATTCCACCATTACCAGTTTTAACTATCAATGTTTTATCCAGATAAGAATCTAAAATGTAATTTAATTTTATATCATCAATATCAATAGTAAGCTTATTTTTTTCTTGAACTACAGCATAAAGATTGTTTTTTCCAATGTCAATATTTGTAAGATAAGTATCCCACCCTGTTCTTGTTAATGCTTTTGGATTACTGTAATTATATGGAATTTCTAATGTTCTGTATCCTTGTTTATTATAATTAAGAACCATCTCACCTTTCGTCATGTTTGTTCTCTCACCCTAAATTCATACTCTAATTTGCAATCAAGACAAAATGCATAGGAACTTGCTAATTTAGATGAAATTATACCTCCACAGGCACAAAATACAGGAATATATTCAGAATTAGTCATGATAAAATTTCCTCTTTAATCACAAATTCATCAGATTCATTATGATAGCAATTACTACATAATCTGAGAGAATAATTTCCATTATAGCACCTATATTTTACTAGATGTTTCTTTGGTAAATGTCCACATTCAAAAGTTTGAATTTCCACAATATTCTATATTATATGATTTAGTAGTTTATTGCGACTCCCAAAAATTCAACATTTTTTAAGATTAATAGATATAGAAATAACTCCAAAAATAATGAAGGACAAAACAAAGAAGAAAATTATTCTATACATCAAAGAACACCCACTAGAAAAATTTAGTAGCATTCTTCAAAATGCAAATGCAATTAAAAATCATAACCAGTTGAAAAAATATCTCAAGGAATTAGTAGAAGAAAAAAGTGTAAAGTATATTCCATATTATAATGCATATCTTGTTTTACCTATTCCAAGAAAAATGAAACGAAATATATTGTTAGCATTAACTGAACCTTTAATTTTAGAAGGATTTGAAAAGTTAGATACACATACAAAAAAAGAACTAAATAAAATTAATAGAAATTATGATTTTACATTACAAAAATTTAATGTAAAAAATAAATCATTACATAAACAAGTATTATTCAAATTCTATAAATCGTGGTTACTCAAAAAAAGTTTGTTACAAACAGATTTGGAAAATATCTTGAAAAATAATAGAATTAAAAAAAGAATACTGAATAAAGAAATTGATGGCATTATATCATTTGGAGAAAAATTTAAGAAATTCTTAGATGAATACAAAATAATTTCTAAAAGTAAAATGAAAAAACTTGAAAAAGAGTTAGACCAATCATATCATACAGACATAGAATATGCTCTCAAAATATGGAAATCAAAAATGGAGATGAGTAAAACATTGTCATTGGCAATAATTGAAAATATTGTAGGTACAAAAGAGGCATCCAAATTTCATCTAAAAATGAGAAAGGCGTCAAAAGGAAGAAAAGAGTATGAAGTAATGGATAAACGAAGAACATATCCTAGAAAAATGACTAGTACAAAAAGAATAATTTCCAAAATGTATACCAATGGAAAATTTGGAGAAAAACAAATTCCTGATATAGAAAAAATCATGACAGAATTTTTATCATCGTTAGGAAGACAAGGAGTAAAAGAAGTATCCACAAAATTATTGAATCTACATGCAATAACATTTGTTTTAAGAAATTTTTTAGATTATAATGGATCAAAAACTGCAGAAGAAAAAAGATTAGAAGTGAAAATAGAAAAAATATTTTCTAAACTATACTCGTCTATATCTTGACATTCTATCTATCTTAGCTTCTAATTCCTTCATCTTCTCTAATGCAGAATCTTTGTCTTTGTTTGCTTGTTCAAGTTTATTTGCTCTACTTGTTTGATCTTCTAATTTAATTTTTAGACGATATTCATTACTTATCATGAGTTCAGGCATTGCTTGAAGATATTCTGGAACAAGATCAGTGATGTCAGTCCAGAAATAATTTTTATCAGTTTTTACAAGACCACCATGACCAAGTAATCGTTCTTTGATTACAAGTGAAGACAATGTTAGTTGTTTCTTTGCAGTCTTCATCATCACAGTGTTGGCATATCTACGAAATCCATGACATGTTGGAACATCATGCCTCCTTTTTCCTTCAGTTAGAGGAGGTCTCAATCCAGATTTTCGTAGTAATTTTTCCATTCTTCTTTGAACTGCTACTGTAGTAAATGGTTCAAGGGTATTGATTCTAGAAAGAATTAATGGGTCTGAATCATTGGGAACTCGTTTCATTTTTGAAGTCCATTCCTGTTTGTAAAGTTGTAATTTCTCCCATGCTTCAATAGAGATTAGAGATATGTATTGTTCTACAGTTCCAGCATAGATTATCATCCCAGCACAAACAATTACTTTATTCTCTGATTCAGTCTCTTGAGTACTGTATCCATTAGGAGTTTCATAGATAGGAAAGACCTGTTTCCATGTAATATTTTCCCATCCACCTACACGCATAGCATTAGAACTCATTGTAAGAATTAAAAAATCAGTGGATAATCCATCTGAATATTCTAGTAAGAGTTGAATTTCTTCTCTTGTGTATCCTCTACCATCATGCGTGTTATTCCTTTCAGGATATATTGAATAGATTCTCTTCCATCCAAGACCACATCCGTTCATATCAAGAAGTTTCTTGATTGGTTTGATGTAACTAGGTAGAGTTGCAGGATTCAAGTAATTCATTTCAGTTTTGTCTAACTGTGTTCGTTTTTTCAATTCGTATACATATGACATCACTAATTGTGTTGCTTGATCTTGATTCTTCTTTACAAGATCTACAAATTCCTGAGCACGTTGTTTAAAATCACCAGTAAATATTTCATGACAAGCATCAATAAGGAATCTTTTTAGTAATGCATTCCATTTGCGTTTTGTTTCTGATGCTTTGATTCCAGAAAAAAATAGATCAAGAGCATTTTCTTGTTTAATTTTCATATCATTTTTAGTTAGTCTGATAGCGTTATTCACACTAACTTCACCTCATCTTTTACAATGTAATATTGCGATGTCTGAAAACTCGACATTTTTGATTGTTGGGAACATGAAAAGAACCTACAGAATGGTGGGATCAGCAGGATTTGAACCTGCGACCACTAGTCCCCCAGACTAGTATCATACCAAGCTAGACTACGATCCCTCGCTTCAAAGGCACAAAATGAAATTATTAAATCGTCCTATTGATTAACAAAATTAATGAAACTT
>JADHUF010000031.1 GCA_016784625.1 Candidatus Nitrosopumilus sp.
CACCTGAACCAGTAATTACTCTAGTAATACAAATTGAACCAGAACCTACACCAACCTTTACTGCATCAACTCCTGCTTTTATCAAATCTTCAGCACCTTGAGCAGTTGCAACATTACCTGCAATTAATTCACAGTCTGGAAACGCTTTTTTGATATTCCTAACTGTACTTAATGCATTTTCACTATGACCATGTGCTATATCAACAACAAGTACATCAGCTCCTGCTTCTAAAAGAGATTCACTTCTTTCTAAAAAGTCACCTTTTACTCCAACTGCTGCTCCAACTAATGGTCGTCCTTTCTTATCTTTAGATGCATTTGGATAATTTGCATTATTTGTAATATCCTTACTTGTAATCAATCCTTTGATAATTCCTGAATCATCAGTTATTGGTAATTTTTCGATTCTATGTTTATGTAAAATTTCTTTTGCTTCTTCTATTGTAACACCAAGTTTTGCAGTTACAACATCTTTTGTCATAATATCACGAATGGGATTATTTGGATCAGCAAACAGTAAATCTCTATCAGTTACTATTCCTATTAATTTAGAATTAGAATCAACTACTAAAAGGCCTGAGATTTCTTTGTCATCTGCATAATTAATAGCATCTTGGATAGATTTATCAGAAGAGATAGAATATGGGTTTTCTATCATCACACTACCTGAACGTTTTACTTTGAGAACTTCGTTGGCTTGCTCTTGAATGGACAAAAATCTATGAATAATTCCTATACCCCCAGCACGAGCCATAGTCACTGCCATCAAGGATTCGGTGACAGTATCCATATTTGCACTTACAAAAGGAATGTTAATTGAAATATTTCGAGATAATTTAGTACTTAGATCAGTCTGACTTCTACTTGTGATATCTGAATATTTGGGTACCAAAAGAACATCGTCAAAAGTTAATCCTTCTTTGAATTCCAATGAAACCTTGTTAAGAAAGTCAAATATCGATTATAAGCCTTTGTGTCATCTTGAGAGTTTTGAAGCTATTGTTATTGCTTCTTTAGTAGCCTCAACATTATGAGTACGAATAATATCAGCACCATTTATGACAGATATTGTTTCTGCAGCAATTGAGCCAAATAACCGATCAGACGGATTTTCTTTTCCTAAAATATTTCCTAGAAAAGATTTGTTTGAGACAGAAATTAGAATTGGGTGATTCTGTTTTATAGAATTCAAGTTCTTGATTATTGATAGATCTCTTTCTACCCAATCTGATTTAATTTTTGTAAAAAATGGATCTTGTCCAGTTTTTCTAAAAAATCCAATAGCAGGATCTAATACAATTTTTTCAGACGAAATATGTGATTTTTTTGCAATTTTTAAACTATCCCTAAGAAGTTTTTTGGTTGTGGTTATAGGATTCCCAAAAACTGTTTTAGAATCATATGCACATAAAATTAGAGATGGGGTAAATTCTGAAATGACTTTTTGCATTTTTTTATCATACTTTAATCCAGAAATATCATTGATTATCTCAATATCATATTCTAAAGCATCTCTGGCAACTTTGGCTCTACATGTATCCACAGAAATCGGAAGATTGGAAACATTTTGAATTATTTTGATTGCATTTAGAACTCTTTTTGATTCAACTTTTTCTGAGACTAATGTAGATAAATAAGGGGCAGTAGACATGCCTCCAACATCAATAAAATCTGCGCCTTCATTTTCCATTTGTTTTACAGTGTTTTTTATCTGGGTTTTGGTTTTGTTGATAGATTTTTTGTAAAACGATTCAGGACTTGTGTTTAGAATGCCCATTATACGTACAGGATTTTTTCCACCTACTCGTACATTTCCAAGTCTAGTCACATGGTTTATCAAAAACAAGGCAATTTGAGTTATATGATGATTTCAGGTTGGGAAAAGAAATATTCAGATATTTTGAAGGAATTCAAGTATAGTGAAAAAAAGGATAAAGAATCAGCTATTCTTTTAAATTCAATTTTAAAAAAATCAAACGTTAATGAAAAAATTATCAGATTAGTAAAAGGTAAAACTGTTTTTGTGATAGGCTCTGGGCCTTCATTATCAATTGCTATTCCAAAATTAAAAAATTTTAAAAACTCAGTAAAAATTGCTGCAGATAGTTCACTTAAACCTCTAGTTGAAAATGGAGTTATTCCAGACATAATAGTTACTGATTTAGATGGAGACAAAAACACATTTAAAAAAATTGCAAAGACAAAATCAATATTCATTGTGCATGCACATGGAGATAATATAGAAGAATTAGAATTTACAAAAAAATTCAAAAACTGTATTGGAACAACTCAATCAAAACCTTTCAGTAAAATTCAAAATTTTGGTGGATTCACTGATGGGGATAGAGGAGTTTTTCTAGCTAATCATTATGGTGCAAAAAAAATTATTTTATTTGGTATGGATTTTGGAGATCGTATTGGAAAATTCTCAAATACAAAAAAATCAGAAAGAAAAACGAAACTAATGAAATTAAAAAGAGGAAAATCACTTTTAGAATGGCTTTCAACCATTACTAAATCTGAATTATTTACCACATCAAAACCAATTAGAGGATTTAAAAAAATAGCATACAAAGATGTAGATATCATAATTACCTAGAATGCATTTAATACCCATCACACATTTATCAAATTATGAAATTCTCAGAGGAGCAAGTAAAAGAGATTGTTGCTTTGAAGGAAAGTTTGATCGAACAAATTGATAAACATCAAGAATCTATAGAGATGTTAGAAAAAAACATTATAACTTTGGATTTATTCTTAAAAAATTCTAGTTTTACAAAAGCTTCACAGCTAGAAACAACAAAGAAGGTAGAAATTCTAAATAAAATAGATGCTCCAAAAAGACCAGAAGAAAATTCAATTCCAATTAAAAGAGTAAGTGATGGTGAAATAATTGCCAATGCATTTGTCACATCAGAACAAGTTTCCATAATTTTAGATGACAAGATTGGAATTAGTGATGATATTCCACCCTTCAAATCATTCTTCCTAGACAGAATTATTGGAGAAATGAAAAAGAAGGATTTTGCAGAAGCAGAAAATGGAAAAATCCAAAAAGAGTCAATGATTGATTATATTATAAACAAAAATGGCTCAGATATTAGAGAAATTATTATCAAAAACTACAGACAAAAAGAAAGAGTAAACGAGTTAATCAACACAGCAGGATGGTCATTAACACGAATGCTTGAAAATATCAAAAAGTGATAGTATGGATAAAATTGTAGTTTTAGATTTTGGGTCACAATACAGTCATTTGATTTGTAGAAGAATTAGAGAATTTTCTGTTTATGCAGAACTTGTTCCTTATGATATTAGTTATGAAGAATTGCAAAAACATAATCCAAAAGGAATAATTTTTTCAGGAGGTCCATCAAGTGTTTATAATTCAGATGCTCCAGTTCCAGAAAATAAAGTTTTTGAGATGAATTTACCAATACTTGGAATTTGTTATGGACATCAATTAATTGTAAACAAATATGGTGGTAAAGTAAAAAGAGCAAACAAAGAATATGGTTCATCATTACTTACAATTGATAATGATAAAGATCTTCTAAATGGCATAGGAGAATCAGTTAGAGCATGGATGAGTCATGGTGATGAAGCAGAAGAAATTCCACCAGGATTTCAAATAATAGGACATACTGAAGGAGCAAAGGCTGCGGCAATTGCATCAGAAGAAAAATCAATCTATGGAATTCAGTTTCATCCCGAAGTAGTACATACAGAACAAGGTACTGAAATTCTCAAGAATTTTGTTTTGAAAGTATGTGGTGCAAAACAAGACTGGACTATGGAGGGATTTATAGAAACAGCTGTAGAAAAAATTTCAAAAATAGAAGGAAATGTACTTTGTGGAGTTAGTGGAGGAATAGACTCTACTGTAACTGCATTACTAATTCACAAAGCACTTGGAGAGAAGCTCAAATGTGTATTTGTAAACAATGGTCTGCTAAGACTAAACGAAGAAACAGAAATCGAGGAAATGTTCAAAGATAATTTCAAGGTAAATTTTATAGCAGTTAACGCAGTTGATGAATTTCTTGGAAAACTCAAAGGAATAGAAGATCCTGAGAGAAAAAGAAAGATAGTAGGAGAGGAATTTATTCGTGTTTTTACTGAATTTTCTGAAAAAAATGGTCCCTTCAAATGGTTAGCTCAAGGCACATTATACCCAGATGTAATTGAAAGTGGAGTTTCAAAGGGACCAGCAGCAGTAATCAAATCGCATCATAATGTAGGAGGATTACCAGATTGGCTTGATTTGGAAATTTTAGAACCATTAAAAGATTTGTACAAAGATGAAGTAAGAAAAATTGCAAAAATTCTAAATGTTCCAGAAAAACTTTTCATGAGACATCCATTTCCTGGTCCAGGTTTAGCTGTTCGAATAATTGGTGAAGTTACTCCAACAAAATTGCAGATTTCCAAAGTTGCAAGTAAAATTGTTGAAGAGGAATTAATGGAGGCTAATTTGTATGATAAAGTCTGGCAAGCTTATGCTGCAGTTGGGGATGATAAAGCAGTAGGAGTTGTCGGTGATGAACGAAGATATGGAAATATAGTTATGATTAGAGTTGTAGATTCAATAGATGCGATGACTGCAGATTGGACTAGACTTCCACATGGTCTTTTAGAAAAAATGAGTAATAGAATTACAAATGAAATTGAAGATGTCACATGGGTGACTTATACCATTTCAAGTAAACCTCCTGCAACAATTGAGCCACAATAGTGATCAATTTGGAATACGAAAAAATTTGTGATGAAATTTTAGAATGTGATAAAAAAATTAGATATGTAGGAATGTATGATTATGGTGAACTTTATGATAAAATTAGACCAGGATTAAAAAGTCATTTATCAAGAGAAGAAACTGAATTATCTTTATCTCAAGCAATTTATCGTTGGTCTACACGTAAAAAAACTGCAGGAAAAATTGGGAAGCCTATTTTTGCATTAGCCAAATATGAAAAGATTTATCGCGCAACTATTCCCATTGGAGGAGCTGGTTTAATTTTAATCACTACAGAATTAGATGCAGATGTAATTGAAATTGTCGATAAGATTTTAAAAATTAAAGAAAAATATTCTTGATAATTAAACTAGAAATGCTGCACCGTACACGCCTGCAGAATCACCTAATTTGTTTTTCAGTATTGGAGTATCAACTAAATCTGAAAAAACTTTACCATAAACAGACTCTTTTCCTTCAGTATACAAAAAATCAATGTTTGACAAACCACCACCTAAAACGATTACATCAGGATCCAAGATGTCTATAACATTAGCAAGACCATAACCAAAATTTTCTAAAAATTCATCTTTCCATTTTTGACCAATTTCATTATCAATATTAGTAAGAATTTCAGGAAGGAATTGAGATTTCCCAGTTAATTTTGTCCATTGTTTTTCCAATGAAGGACCACTGATGTAAGTCTCTACACATCCAGTTTTACCACAATAACAAGAATTTCCATTACGATGTAAAGTATGATGTCCCCATTCCCCTCCAATGTTAGTTCTACCAGAATGAAGTCTTCCACCAATTACAATACCACCACCAACACCAGTACCCATAATTACACCAAAGACTGTATCAAATCCACTAGCAGCACCCATTTCAGATTCAGCCATCACAAAACAGTTAGCATCATTTTCCATCAATATTTTTTTTCCTAGTTTATTTTCAAGATCTTTTTTTAATGGCTTTCCAATCAAACATTGCGTATTACTATTTTTAATCAGTCCAGTTTGTTTAGAAATAGCTCCAGGTGTACAGATACCTAAAGAAAAATTAGATGTATTTGATGATATTTCTAAAACAAGTGATGAGATAGTGTTAATGATTTCTTGATAATCATTTTGTGGTGTTGGAATTCTTTTTCTTTCTAAAACATTTAGATCTTCATCAAGTAGAATAGATTCTATTTTAGTGCCGCCTAAATCTACACCAAGCTTGTACAACAATAACTTATGAAAATTAAAAGGCTTAAGTTTTAATTGAGATTAGCCCATTCCAGGCATACCACCGCCACCTGGACCTCCAGAAATGGCGATTACATCATCTATTCTAAGAATCATACATGCTGCTTCTGTTGCAGATTTGATGATCTGTTCTTTTACTGCAATTGGCTCTATAACATCAATTGCTAACATATCAGCAATCTTTGTGTTTCTAGCATCAATACCAGTCCATTTTTGACCTTGATTTTGTTTTGCTCTAAGATTAGCCATGGTATCAATTGGATCCATTCCTGCATTTTCAGCAATAGTTAATGGAATTACTTCTAATGCTTCAGCATATTTTTTAATTGCAAGTTGCTCTCTTCCATCAAAATTGTCAGCCCAATCTTTGAGTTGTGAGGCTGCAAATGCTTCTGGTGCACCACCACCTGCAACAATTTCAGGCTTTTCAATTACATCTTTTACTACCATTAAAGCGTCATGAATAGAACGGTCAACTTCATCAATTACTCTTTGAGAACCACCACGAATTAGCATAGTGATTGATTGTGGAAGTTTACATCCTTCAATGAATACCCATTTATCAGATTCAACTTTCTTTTGATGCACCAAATCAGAAGAACCAAGATCTTTTTCTGAAAGATCATCTAAGTTGCTAATTACATTTCCACCTGTGGCCTTTGAAAGTTTAGTCATATCACTTTCTTTGACACGACGAACAGATAGAATACCATGTTTTGCAAGATAATGTTGTGCAATATCATCAATTCCTTTTTGACAAATCAAAACATTGACTCCAACATCATGCAACTTGTCAACCATAGTCTTTAACATTCGATTTTCTTCTTCTAAGAACATCTGCATTTGTGTTGGATCAGTAATTCTAATTTCTGCACTCATTTCAGTTTTTTCAATTTCTAATGCAGAATTAATTAATGCAATTTTTGCTTTTTCAATTCTTGTAGGCATTCCACTATGAACAATTTCTTTATCTAAAACAATACCCTTTACAATTTGTGTGTCTTGAATTGAAGCACCTGCTTTCTTTTCAACTTTAATATTTTCAAGATCAACAGTATAAGTCTCACCTTTTTTGGTTGCAATACTAAGAATAGCATCTACTACAACTTTTGATAGAATTCCACTATCTTCAGAAATCAATTTTGATTGCATACTAGTTGTTGCAATTTTAATAAGAGATGCTCTATCATCAGGTTTTATTTTCTTTGATAATTGTGAATAAATTTCAAGAGTTTTTTCAGCAGCTGTCTGGAAACCCTCAACAATAGTAGAAGAATGAACATCTTTTTTGAGAAGATCTTCTGCTCTAGCTAATAATGCTCCTGCAAAGACAACAGAAGAAGTTGTACCATCTCCGACTTCATTATCTACAGTTTTAGAGATTTCAACTATCATTTTGGCTGCTGGGTGCTGTACATCAATTTCTTTTAGAATAGTAGCACCGTCATTTGTAATAGTTACATCACCTAAAGAATCAACTAACATTTTATCAAGACCACGTGGTCCAAGACTACTTTTAACTAATTCAGCAACTAATTTTGCTGCAGCAATATTGTTTTGTTGAGCGTCCTTACCTTTTTGCTGTAATGCACTCTCTTTGAGAACTAAAACAGGTCCATTTGGTCCTTGTTGAATTGATGCCATTTAGATTCAGCTTCAATCCTCTAAATCCCCCTTTTTAACATTACTTAGGTGATTGATTGAATGAAACTTCGTTTTTTTACATCAACAATTCCACCTGAGAGAATTCTAACTGATGGTAGAGCCAAAAAAGGTAGAAACAGAGGAATGAGATGAGGTCTAGCAAATTTACATCCTGAATCTACAATAGAGTCATTGATTTTTTGAAAATTTGATGAAACCTTTTCAAAAGAATCTGTTGAAACAATTCCTGCAAACTGTAAAGGTAAAGAAGATAAAATTTTACCAGACTTAACTACAACAAGTCCACCTTGATTCTTGATAATATGATTAGAAGCTATTGCCATATCAGAATCATTGGAACCTATTACCATCAAATCATTTTCATGAAAACTCCATGTTGAAGCAAAAGCGCCAATATCTGCTCCAAAGTTTTCTAAGAATCCAATAGCATGTCGATTTGTTCCATGAATTCTATCAAATGCTGCAACTTTCCATATATCAGAATCTAAAGAAGCAGAAACATATCCATCTTTTGGATGTAGTTCAGTTGAACCAATCTCGGTAATAATTTCAGTTTGCATAGATATAGTATTTGCAATTACATTCTTCTTTTTTGATTTTACAAGAAAATCATTTGCTGAGAATTTTTTTAGTTTGACAGTTTTTTTAATCCAAGATGGGATTATTTTTTTCTTAATATGAGTCACCAAACTTCCATTTGAAACTACAAGTTTTCCTCCAACAAAGACTTTGTTTGGTTTAAATGATTTTAAATCATTAAAAATAAGAATATCTGCTAATTTTCCTGGTGCAATTCCACCAAGATCTTTTCCCATATTATAATAATCAAAATTATTCTTAGATGCCATAGTAATTGCATCTAATGGTTTTAGACCAAGCTTAATTGATTCCCTAATACAATGATCAATGTGACCAAATTTTGAAAGATCTAATGGATCAAGACCATCAGAACAAAACATTAAACGATTAAGGTATGTTCCATGAGATAAAACATGAGGAATGATTTCCTTCAAATCACGTCTTATAGAGCCCTCTCTAATCATCACCCACATTCCAAGACGTAATCTTTCTAACACTTGATCAAAATTAATCGGTTCATGACAGGAGAGTATTCCTGATGAAACGTATGCGTTAAGTTTTTTTTCACTTATACCTGCGGTATGTCCATTAATTATACAATCACGCTCTAACATTGTTGAAAGTGATTTCATTGTTTTGGGTTCACGTAAAGTAACTTTAGTCCATGAAAAAACTTCACCCAAACCAAGAACATGAGGGTGTTTTATTGCAGATTTTTCTTGTGATAATGAAAGAGATTTACTGTTACTAAATTTTGCATCAACAGGAAGACCTCCAGGAACTACCTGAAAAATCCTTATCGGTAAATCTTCTCCAAGTTTTAGAAATTCTTGAAAACCTTTGTAGCCTGCTACACTAACAACATCAATTGGATCAGAAAAAAGAGAAGTAACACCACAAAGAAGTGCCTTTTTTACAAATTCTGATGGTAAAACAAATTGATCAATATGTAAATGAGGATCTGCAAAACCTGGACTTACATATTTGTCCTTTACATCAATGATTATGGTTCTTGGTCCAAGTGTATGACTTGCATCGTGACCAACATATGCAATCCTGTCATTAATTATTGCAATCTGGGTTTTTGGAATAGTTTCTCGGGTGTAGACTGACAGTAATGTACAATTTTTTAAGATAAGATCAGCTTTTTTGTTACCCATAGCTACAGAATTCAAGAAAGAGATCGAATTTGCTAGGCTCGAATTCACGATTAGTAATTGGATTTTGCACCTATTATAGATTCAATGCTTAAATTACCGTTGAAGCGGTTTTGTTGATATGAACATTCCCAAGGTGATCAGAAAGTATTGTGCTAAATGTAAAACACATACTGAACAAAAGGTCTCCATTTACAAAGCTGGAAAAAGACGTGGTTCTGCTAGAGGTGAACGTAGACATGCAGAACGTAAAAAAGGATATGGTGGACAGAAATTTCCAAAATTAGCAAAACCAGCTAAGGTTACAAAGAAAGTTACTCCTATTATGACATGTACTGTGTGTAAAAAGAAATACAACAAACCAGGCATTAGAATTAAGAAATTTGAGTTGGTGGCAGCATGAAAAAAGATCATATTGAAATTCCAAAACCATCTAGCCAGTTTCAAAAAGTTAACTGTGATGAATGTGGTGAAATGCAAGTAGTTTATTCTCATGCATCATCACAAGTTGCATGCAATTCTTGTGGTAACACTATTGCAGAAGCAACAGGCTCAAAAGCCAAAATAAACGGCAAGATCTCAGGTAGTGCTGAGTAAATCAAAATCTTGTTTTGTATTTAGATTTAATGCAATTCTTTTATCATCAATTATAACATAATTTTCTTTGATATTTTCAAGTGAGTTGATTTTTTCTGAATTAACCAAAGAAATTCCTGTATAATGACATGCTTGATTATTAAAATTAATAGAATAATCAGATTTAATTCCAAGAGTCATTAAGAATTTATTTGTAATAAGAACACTAGTCCAAATATTTTTAGAGTCATAATGATTAACAATTTTTTGTATAATTTCTTTATCTAATAATGGTAAATCACCAGAAGTGACTAAGACTATATCATTAAGAATTTTAAGGGCTAAATTTAGATCTTCCACATAGCCAATTCCAGGAGTATCAAAAATTTCAACATTATTTTCTTGTAGTAATTTTTTTGTTTTAGGAGAATTAGAACTAGTTATAGCTAAAATTTTTGAAAAACAATTTGAATTTTTTAATGAATCAACTACATGAAGTATAATTGGTTTTTTGTATTGAAGTAATAATTTTTCATTATCTAAATTCATACGAGTGCCTTTACCCCCAGCCATTACAAGACCAATCATATTGACACAAAGACCATCAAGGAAGCTAATCTTGTAAATTCGTTAGTAGCACCAAGAACATCACCAGTGATTCCACCAAAACTACGAGTAGAGATAGCTAAGAGAAATATTGTCAAAGCAATAGTTACACCAAGCATTACTAATCCAGTAGTTTCACCAATAACAGCTACTGGAATTAGCATAATGATGAATGCAGCTGAAAGTTTTTTCTTGTCTTTCATAATCTTTACAAAAGGAGAATTTGAGCCTAGTGAGGCTGAATTTCCCAAACTTGCCATCAATACCATTGAAAATTTAGCTAAAATTTCACTAATCAAAATTGCCTTAAACAAATCAAATCCATTAGTAAGAGAAATGGTCATTATCAAACCAATAAGATATAATACAATTGCAACAATTCCAGCAGAGCCTGTGGAAAGATCTTTCATTGCTTTAAGTTTTTTATCTTTGTTTCCCTTTACCATAAGGCCATCTGCAAAATCAGCTAAACCATCTGCATGATGAATTCCAGTAACAATTGCAATAGATGCAACTACTAACAAACTAACTAACAGTGGATCTAAAAAGAAAGATAATCCAAAACCTAAAGAACCAATTAAAAGTCCAATTGCAATTCCAACAATAGGAAAAATATACATATATTTTGCAATATTTTCTAAAGTTGCATTTGATGAAGGAAAGATTGTTAGAAATGAAAAAACAGAACTAATTTCTTTAAGCATGAATCCACCATCCAGCTATAGATAAAACAGAAATTATTGGAAGGGTAATTATTCCAAAGAAAATTATCGAGGTAAGTTTCATAATTCTAATTGCAGAATACACATGTTGTTTTGTTAGAATGATTTCACCATTTCCTAATTTGTAATGATCTAGTTTTTCAAACTTTGTTTCAAGAGCTCCTGCTAATGCAGCCATAGGATATCCTGCATTAGGACTTTCAGTTTTTTTACCATCACGTATCATTATCTTATAGGATTCTTTCCAATTATTTTGTAAGATTGCAGCTGAAATTATCATGATCAGTCCTGTGAGTCTAGAAGGAATATAATTTAACACAGTATCACATGTTGCAGCAAACCATCCTACATTTTTGAAAATATCTGTTTTGTATCCAACCATTGAATCTGCGGTGTTAATTATTCGATAAACAAATGCTCCAGGCAAACCAAAAATGGCATAATAAAATAGAGGACCAGTAATTCCATCAACAGTATTTTCACTAATACTCTCAAGTACACCTGAAATAATGTGATTTTTGTCTAAATTCTTGGTATTTCTTTTAACAATCATAGATAGATTTGCTCGTGCAGAATCTAAATTATCTTTCTCTAGGGAATTTACTACGGCTAGTGCATATTGTTCCATGCCTCTAATAGCAATAGTGGTCTTGAGAAGTACAACTCCAAGTATAACTGAAACAATTACAATTATCCAATTAGTTGTAAGTAATGAAATTCCAGTATCTAAAATTAAAAGTAATGTAACTATAATTCCTACAGGTATTACAACTACAAAAATTCCTCCAAGTTTTTCAACATATGGGTTTTGGTTTTTAGCTACTGGTGTTAACTTTGCAATTAATACTCCAATCCATGCAGTTGGATGATATTTACTCTTAGGATCTCCAAATGCAAAATCTAATACTAATGCAAATGTAACAATTACAATAGATTCTAAAATCATTTTATCATCCTCTCAATTATTTTAATATCTAAAT
>JADHUF010000032.1 GCA_016784625.1 Candidatus Nitrosopumilus sp.
GAAAGGATATTGACACCTCAGATTTGGATAGTGTAAGAGAATTTTTAGAAAAAAATACTCAAACAGACATTCTAATACTAAACACAGGAGGACCCGCACCAAAACCATTTGATACAATAACTGAAGAAGATTGGAAATTGTATCACAATCAATTATTTTTGGGATTTGTCACCATACTACAAAATATCAAAATTAATGATAATGGATACATCTTTTTGATAAGTTCTAGTGTAATTAAAGAGCCAAATGCAAAATTAATAATTTCTTCAGCATATCGTGCTGCATTCGCTGAAGTTTTCAAAGTGTTAAGTAAGGAATATGCTCAAAATAACATCAGTTGTGTCAACATTGCACCCGGACCAATCAACACAGATAGAACTCAAGAATTAATTGAAAATGTTAAAGAATTTGAAAAAACATTGCCTATGAAACGACTAGGAGAACCAGAAGAGATTGGAAATTTTGTAAAAGCAATTATTCAAAATGACATAAAATATCTTTCAGGTGTTACAATAAACTTTGATGGTGCAAATTCAAACTATATTTTTTAAGATTATTTTTTAAATTCAACATTTGGAGTGTCTGGCTGACCTGCAATTGCAATTAATCCACCCTCACGTAATTGTTGTAGTAACTGCATGACTTCTTTTTCGACTTGGTTTCTTTGTAATCCAGTTTGTTGAGCAAATACTTCAACTAATTCTGTTACTTTACGTTGGCCATTACAAGACTTCCAAAAGTCTACAATTGCCTGATTGACCATAAATCCTTGTTCATGTTCATTAGCTAGAACCATTGAACCGTCATCTTGTTGGACTAGTTTTCCAACTCCTTGAGGTAATGCAGTTTCATAGTTGATTGGTGCTGGCGTATTCATAGCTGCTCCCATGTTTTTAATTTTCATTTTTCCTTCTTCAGTCATTTTATCCATTGACCATGCAGGCTCCCATACAATGTCAATTTTGACATTATTTACTCCAGGAACTTTTTTGGCATATCTTGTTGCGTCTTGAACCAGGGTTTCATGTAAAGGACAACCTTGTGTAGTCATGGTCATTTTGATGTTTACATCATTATTTTCAGTAACGTCAATTCCATAGATTAATCCCATCTCTACAATGTTTAGAGGGACTTCAGGATCCATGCATTGTTTTAGTGAATCCTCAATTGCCTGTGCAGAAACAGTACTCATATTTTATACGGGAGATTAAAAATCAATAAAAACTTTCTAATTATTAGCTTGAAATAATTTTGGGATTGATTCCTCGTATGGGGCAGTAGCCACGCCTTTTTCAGTGATTATTCCTGAAATTAGTTCAGGTGGAGTCATATCAAATGCAGGATTTATCACATTGATGTCATCAGGGGCAGTCTTTTTGTCACCAATTCCAGTGACCTCATTTCCTTTACGCATCTCAATTATTACATCCTCAGCCTTTGTTATGAGATCAATTGTAGATAATGGGGCTGCAACATAGAATGGAATTCCATGTTGTTTGGCCATTGTTGCTACCTGATAAGTTCCAATTTTGTTAAAGACATGTCCTGTCTTTACAATTCTATCTGCTCCCACTACAACTTTGTTCACTAGTCCATTTGCCATGGAATACCCAACTGCAGTATCAGGGATTAGGCTAACATCAAATCCATCATGTTTTAATTCAAATGCAGTTAACCGTGAACCTTGCTGAATTGGTCTAGTCTCAGTTGCTATAACTTTAACATTTTTTCCACTCTCTCTAGTTGCTCTAATTACACCTAGTGCAGTTCCATATGCTACAGTAGCTAGTGCTCCAGCATTACAGTGAGTCATTATAGTGTCATTATTATCAAAAAGAACTGAACCGTTCTTTCCCATGGCTTTGTTAATCTCAATATCCTCTTCTGCCATTTTTTTAGCAGTTTCAATTACTAGTTCTCTAATTTGTTCTGCTGTTTCTCCAGTCTTTGCAACATTCATAATTTTTTCCAATCCCCAACCCAGATTCACTGCAGTTGGTCTTGTTGCAAAAAGGATTTTTCTTGCACCCTCCAAGTCAGATAGCAACTCTTCTTTTGTTGCTGCCTTGCTTTGTAAAGCTGCCAACCCCAATCCAAATGCTCCAGATACACCAATTGCAGGAGCACCTCTCACAATCAAAGTTTTGATAGCATTTGCAACTTGGTTGAAATCATCATATTCTACAAATACTAGTTCATTTGGCAATTTGGTTTGCTCAATCATGATCACTTTGTTGTCTTTCCATTCTACAGTTCGTAATGATGAATGAATACCGATTTCGGATGTCATAATCAGGTAATTTTTTTCACCATATTTAAAATGAACAATAAAAAAATAGATTTTAACTGTTATATTCTCAGTCCATTAAGAAAAATAATTGCTCAGTATTGATAAATTAGAAAAATATGATTCTCAAGGAATGTACAAAGTTTATGACCGTTGGCCTGATATCGCACTTGACTGTTATAATCTGAAACATAAGTCAATGAAATTTGTAGGACTTGATCATATTGTATTTTGCGGTATGGGAGGTTCAGGTGCAATTGGGGATATGTTTTCTTCAATATTATCAAAAACCAACATTCATGTTTCAGTTGTTAAAGGATATTTAATTCCAAATACGATTAATGAAAATTCATTGGTAGTTGTAACTAGCATTTCAGGAAATACTATAGAGACTTTGACAGCTTTAGATTCAGCTAGAAAGAAAAATTGTAAAATCATTGCAATATCCTCAGGAGGTAAAATGGAAAAATATTGTAAAAAATACAATATAGACTTTAGAAAAATTATGCAGAATCATTCTCCAAGAGCATCTTTTTCAGGATTTCTATATTATTTACTAAGGATTTTAGAAGATATTCTTCCAATAACAAAAAAAGATATCAATGAATCGATAAAGGAATTACAAAAAACTAGAAAAATGATATCGTCATCAAATTTAACAGATACAAATCCATCTTTAGATCTAGCAAAATGGATTATAGGGATTCCATTGATATATTATCCGGCAGGACTTAATGCTGCATCCATAAGATTCAAAAATTCATTGCAAGAAAATTCAAAAATGCATGTCATGTCAGAAGATATCATAGAAGCTTGTCATAACGGAATTGTATCGTGGGAAAAACAATCGTTAGTTCAACCAATTTTGCTTAGAGGAATAGATGATTATGAAAAAACAAAAGAAAGGTGGGAAATTATTAAGGAATATTTTGATGAAAACCATATTGATTATAAGGAAATCACATCTGTTAGAGGGAATATTTTATCTAAATTGATTAATTTGATATATTTGCTTGATTATTCATCAATTTATCATTCAGTATTAAGAGAGATAGATCCTTCTCCAATCGATTCAATCAATTTTGTTAAAAAAAGAATCTGAAATCAAAAATATAATTAAACAGAATACATTTCAAATATTATGAAAGCAGTAATTTTGGCGGGAGGACATGGAACAAGAATTAGTGAAGAAACTCATCTCAAGCCAAAACCAATGATAGAGATTGGTGGAAAACCTGTACTTTGGCACATTATGAAAGAATATTCTTCTTATGGAATCAATGATTTTGTAATTTGTTGCGGATATAAGGGATATATGGTAAAGGAGTATTTTGCAAATTATTTTCTTCACATGTCAGATGTTACTTTTCACATGAAGGAAAATCGTATGGAAGTACATCATAAATTTGTAGAACCTTGGACAGTGACATTAGTAGATACAGGATTAAACACCATGACAGGTGGTCGTCTAAAAAAAATTAAAGAGTATGTTCAAGACGATACCTTTTGTTTCACTTATGGTGATGGATTAAGTGATGTAAATATTTCAGAGTTGATTGATTTTCACAAAAAAAATAACACTATTGCTACAGTAACATCAGTCAAGCCACCTGGAAGATTTGGAACATTGGATATTTCAGGAGATAAAATTACAAATTTTAATGAAAAACCTGCAGGCGACGGTAATTGGATTAATGCAGGATATTTTGTTTTAGAACCTTCTGTATTTGATTATCTAAAAGACGATACTACTGTTTGGGAAAGAGACCCTCTAGAAAGATTAGCTCAAGAGAGCCAATTATCTGCATTCAAACATACTGGATTTTGGCAACCATTAGACACATTACGCGATAAAAATCATCTGGAAGAGTTATGGAATTCAGATAATGCATATTGGAAAAACTGGTAATGAATCAAAATTTTTGGGAAGGTAAGACAGTTTTAGTTACAGGGCATACGGGATTTAAGGGTAGTTGGTTATCAATTATTCTAAAAAAGTTTGGAGCCAATGTAATAGGATTCTCCAAAGATATTCCAACGGAACCCAGCATATTTGAAATTGCAAATGTAAAAAACGGAATGAAAAGCATAATTGGGAATATTAATGATTCAGAACAAATCAAACAAGTTTTTGAAGAAAATAAACCGGAAATTGTTATTCATATGGCTGCACAAGCCATAGTTAGAGAATCTTATAAAAATCCAACAGAGACTTTTTTAACAAATGTCATAGGAACAGTAAATGTACTTGATGGAATAAGAAATTCAGAAGGAGTCAGAGTAGCCATTATTGTTACCAGTGACAAATCATATAGACCAAAAAAAGATCATAGTAAATATTCAGAAGACGATCCGATGGGAGGCTATGATCCATATAGTAGCAGTAAGGGTTGTGCTGAATTAGTTACATCATGTTATAGAAATTCATTTTTTAATCCAACAAAATATTCTGAACATCAGGTTGCAATTTCATCAGTAAGAGCTGGAAATGTCATAGGGGGTGGAGATTGGGGCATAGATAGATTAATTCCAGATATCATAAGAGGAATTCAAAATAAATCAAACATCAAGATTAGAAATCCAGAGTCTACCAGACCTTGGCAATTTGTTTTAGATCCTTTGTTCGGATATATCAAACTAGCAGAAAAAATGTGGGATAATGGTCAAGAATTTTCTCAAGGATGGAATTTTGGTCCCACTCAAGATGAAGAAAAACCAGTTAAATGGATTATAGAATATATTAAAAAACACATAGATGAAAAAATGAATTTAGAAATGGATGCATCTATACAGCCACATGAAGAAAAATATCTCAGATTAGATTGTTTCAAAGCCATCAGTAGACTAGAATGGAGATCTAAAATGGGTTTGGAAAAAACTTTGTCATGGACATTAAATTGGTATACAGAATTTATGAAAGGTAATAACATGAAAGAATTTACTGAAAAACAGATTGATGAATACATGGCAGTGTGAAAAGATGGACAATTACAAGTGTAGATTTTGTAGTTGTGAGATAAAATCGGTATTTGCTGATCTTGGCATATCACCATTATCTAATTCATTTTTAAAATATGAAAATTTGGATGATTTGGAAAAAAAATTTCCTCTTAAAGTATTTGTTTGTGAAAATTGTTTTCTAGTCCAATTGCCCGAATTTGAAACACCTCAGAATATTTTCAAAGAATATGCGTATTTTTCATCATATTCAAAAAGCTGGCTAAAGCATGCAGAAAATTATGCAAATATGATTTTAAAAAAAAATAATCTTGAAAAAGACAGTCTAGTGGTTGAATTAGCCAGTAATGATGGTTATTTGTTACAATTTTTTAAGAAAAGAGGGATTTCAGTTGTAGGGATAGAGCCTGCAGCAAATATTGCCAAAGTAGCAGAAGACAATGGAATTAAAACAATAATAGATTTTTTTGGTGAAGAATTAGCAACAAAACTTTCCAATAAAGGAACAAAAGCTGATCTAATAATAGGAAATAATGTATTGGCTCATGTTCCAGACATTAATGATTTTGTAAGAGGAATTTCTATTTTGTTGAAATCCAACGGAACAGTAAATATGGAATTTCCACATGTACTTCAATTAATAAAAAACAATCAATTCGATACAATTTACCATGAGCACTTTTCATATTTGTCATTAAGTACGGTAAAAAAAATATTTGAGTTTCATAATTTAGTAATTTTTGATGTTGAGGAGATTTCAACTCATGGTGGATCTCTAAGAATTTATGCAAAACACAAAACAAATGAAAATTTTCAAATAAAAAATTCTGTAAATGAACTTTTAGAGAAAGAAAAAGATTTTGGGTTGTTGAATTTATCATTTTATTTAGAATTTTCAAAAAAAGTTGAATCAATCAAAAAAGAATTAATTGAATTTTTTAAAAATACAAAACAAAATGAAGAAAAAATTGTATGTTATGGAGCTGCAGCTAAAGGAAATACACTCTTAAATTTTTGTAAAATAAATAAAGACTACATAGACTATGTTGTAGATAATAATCCCCATAAACAAGGATTGTATTTGCCAGGTTCACATATACCAATTAAGAACCCTAAAGAAATCATGAAAACTAAGCCCGATTTTATATTGATATTACCTTGGAATATTAAAGAAGAAATCATGAAGGACATCTCATTTATTCAGGATTGGGGAGGAAAGTTTGTTATACCAATTCCCAAAGTAACAATAATATGATTTTTTCTGAAACTCATCTTACTGGTTCATATCTTATAGAAATTGAAAAAATAGAAGATGAAAGAGGATTTTTTACTAGAACGTTTGATAAAAATGAGTTTATTAAAATGGGATTAGATTCAGAATTTGTTCAATCCAGTATTTCTCAAAATAAAAAAAAAGGTACTATACGTGGAATGCATTATCAAACTAAACCATATGAAGAAAATAAGATTGTAAGATGTGTAAAAGGAAAAATTTTTGATGTGATTATTGATTTAAGATTAAATTCAAAAACTTTCAAAGAATGGTTGTCTGTAGAATTAAGTGAAGATAATTATAAAATGTTGTATATTCCCAAAGGATTTGCTCATGGTTTTCAAACTCTTGAAAACAATACTGAAGTTTATTACGAAATCACTGAAGTTTATAATAAAAAATCATCCAGAGGCATAAAATGGAATGACCCCACTTTCAATATTAATTGGCCTCTCGATATTTCTATAATTTCAGAGAAAGACAAGAATTTTAGTTTTTTTAATAATGCATATCAGGAATAAATATTAAATTGACAGATTATAACAATAAAATTAAGAAAATAAAAGAATCAAATTCAAAAAGTTTTATAAAATTTGATTATCAAAAAAATCAAATTGAATTAAAATTAGTTGACACATCAAATGAGACTGTTTCACTTATAACCAACTGGCGAAAAAAATATCGAATGATGTTTCTCACTGATTTCGCCATAACAGAACAACATACAAAGGAATGGATTAAAAATATTATTTGTAATGACAATAGAATTCTTTTTATGATTTATCTTAATGGAGAAAAGGTTGGAACTATAGGAACTGCAAGTTATGAATCAGAACAAAATTGTGCACAACTAGACAATTTGATGAAAAATCCCACATGTAGCATACCGTGGTTAATTCCAATTGTTGAAATTGCATATTTAAAATGGATGTTTGAATATTTTGATTTATCTATGATTAAGGGGATATTATTTCTGGATAATTTTCCATCATTAAATTTACACTTAAACTGTGGTTTTAAAATAGTTAAAAAAATTCCTGTAGAAAAAATAATATTAAAGTCATCTTCAGTATGGAAAGAAATAAAAAATAAAAATGTAAAACCTAAAAGATATTTAAATGAAATTAATATTGTCAAAAAAGATTTATTAAATTTTGACCAAATATAATAAAACAGTATTCAATACAATTCTATGAATAATTATATTCTTAATCAATGACAATGACAAATGCTATAGCATGAGTTTTTGTATGTGATAACGATACAAAACAAGTCTCTACATGTGAAGATCTAATAATTGGCTTGCTGTCGATTAAAACAACTTCTATATCTCTTAGATCAATATTTTTATTTCCAATAGCCTTGATGACTGCTTCTTTTGCACAAAATCTTGCGGTAAAATGAGGATATGGATCATGTTTATTCAAACAGTAATTTATCTCATCAACTGAGAATATTTTTTCATATAGTTTTTTCTTATTTTTATATTCATGTTTGGAAAATCTTGAAATTTCTTCAATGTCAACCCCAATTCCATACATAAATCATTTTCAAATTATCAGCATAAAAAAATTATCTATTCTAAGTAAATTTACCATAATATTGAAAATTATTAAATAAATACAAATCAATGAATTATTTTTTTAAATCTGTAATTATATTCAATTTTATCACTAATTTTAATTTTAACTGGTACTTTAAATTTTGCCAGTTTAGATTTACAATGATTTTTTAGTTTTTTAATAAAAATAGCATGGTCTTCTTCAGTTTTTAATGTTATTTTTGCACATACAATGTTTCCTAGAATTGGATTTCTTTCCCCATATACAGTAACATCTGCTACATTTTCAAATCCTTCAATTATTTTTTCTATTTCATCAGGATATACTTTTTCCCCACCCACATTAATTAAATCAGAATCACGTCCAAGAATTTTAAAATAATCATCTTTGATTTTGACTCTATCTCCAGTAATGAACCAACCATCTTCAGTGAATGGGTTTGGAGCATTCAGATAACCAAGCATTGTAGAATTTGATTTAATTTGTAATATCCCATCAATTACCCTAGTTTTATAATCATGACTACCTAACTTAATCCATAAAGAATTATTTTTTTCAGATTTAGAATCAAGAACTCCTATTTCTATGAGGCCATACGTTTGTTTAATTTTTACTTGAGGAAATATTTTATTGATTTTTGTTAAAATATTCATTGGCATTGATTCTGTACCATATGAAATAATTTTAAGAGATGTAAGATCATATTTTTTATAAGATTCACTTAATAAAATTAATTTTAGGAATGTTGGCGATGTTGGCAACAACTCTACATCATATTCTTGAATAATTCTACAAATATTATCTGTTGATCTGTTATCCGTAGATACTAATGTACCTGCATTTGACAATGTATAAAACATCGTATTTAATCCTCCCCAATGATCAAAAAGTAAAAAATTTAAAATAGTAAGTTTTTTTCCAGGTTTATGAAATTTTTTAAGTAATTGTAAAAAATCGTGTACTGCAGCTTTTGGTTTTCCTGAAGTTCCAGAAGAAATTAAGATTAAACCGGGATGTTTTCGATGATAAAGCTCATCAAATAATTGATGAGTCATAATTTCTTTGTTGACTGGTTCTATTTTGAATGAATTATTGAAAGATATAACAAAATTGACTTTACACTCCTGAAAAATTTCTTCTTTTAATTGATTCTTTGGTTTGAATAATGGTATGATTATACACCCACTTTCAATTAATGCAAAAATAATAGATACTGATTCTGGAGAAAATGTCGCATCAAGTACAACTCTACTTCCAAAAGTTATTCCAGATTTTTTTAATTTATCCTCCCAAAAACTAATTCTATTTACAAGCCAAGAATATGTAGTTGATTTATCCTCCCAAACCATTGCAATTTTTTTATCATTTTTATTAAATTGTTCAATAAAAAAATCAATAAACATTATGGTCCGCCTAAATAAATAATTTGCCCCGTAATTAAATTGCTTTCTGACTTAATGAAAAAATCAATTACATTTGTAATATCATTCATTTGTGTGTATTTAGGAATAGCAATTTTTTGTAATATTTTTTCTTTTTTTGTATCAGATACTTTTTTTATCAGATCAGTTTCTACAAGTGTTGGTGCGATAACGTTAACTGTGATTCCATAACTAGAATATTCACGAGATAGGATCTGGCTTAGAGTGTTTACTGCACTTTTAGATGAAGCATATATCGCCTCCCCCTCTAATTTGATAGGAACCGCTATAGTACTAAAATTAATAATTCTACCAAAAAAAAATTTTTTCATTAATTTGGCAGATTCTCTACAAAAAAGGAAAGTCCCCGCTATGTTAGTATTAAGAATTTTTTCAACCGTGGATGTTGGTGTTAAAAGAGAATGATTCATGGATGCAATTCCTGCATTATTAATCAGTATGTCTAATCTACCAAACGTTTTTCTTATAAATGAAAATAGTTCTTTTACTTTTTTTTCATCATGTATATCAAGACAAAAATGATGATAATTTTCATTAGTTTGATATTCTAATGGTTTTTTACTACATCCAATAACAGTAAATCCCTTTTCACAGTAATAACTTGCAAGATATTTTCCAATTCCTCTGCTTGTTCCCGTGATAACCATTACCTGGTTTTTCAATTAGAATTATCCTCCAGTAAAAATATAATATATTTTTCCAGAGAAGATATTGTTCTAAATGGACTGTTTTTTTGTGATAAAGCTTTTTCATCAGTTAAACTGATAATTTTCTGTAATGCATCATCAATTTTTTCCTCGAGTAACACAATAAAATTTACTAATTCAAATGAGTCTAATGTGCCAGAACCACCGTAAAGAGCAGTACTAGAAGATTTATCTATTTTTTTATCATCATCTAATTCTAAATTAATCTCATCGACGGTATCATAGATTACCTTTAAAACTTCTTTTTTTTCGCTCACGTAATCAAGTGTAAAATTTTTAGTATAAAAATTAGCCCAAGTATTTAACATTACAATATATAAAAAAAATAGATAAAACTAGTAAATTTATAGTTGCATGTATTCAAATGACATTGTAGCATTATGATTGAAGGTGAATATATAGATGATATGGGCGAAGATAAAAAACTTAAGGAATTATCAACAAAATTTATCATAGATTCTGCAAAATACAAATATTCTTATCATTTCACTTGGTTGGGAATGCCTATAATTCAATTCCCACAAGATATGATTGCAGTACAAGAATTAATTTGGAAAATAAAACCTGATTTAATCATAGAAACTGGAATTGCTCACGGTGGTTCTTTAATTTTTTCAGCTTCAATCTTAGAAATAATTGGTAATGGCAAGGTATTAGGAATTGATATAGATATACGTGAGCACAATAAAATTGAAATTGAAAAACATGCATTAAGTAAAAGAATTACAATGATTGAAGGTTCATCAATAGATGAAAAAATATCTAAACAAATATACGATTTTGCTGAAGGGGAAAAAACAGTACTCATAATATTAGATTCCAATCATACACATGAACATGTCTTAAAAGAATTACAATTGTATTCAAAATTAGTTACTAACGGAAGTTATTTGATAGTATTTGATACATCAATTGAAGATATGCCTGAAGATTCTTTTGTAAATAGATCATGGGGAAAGGGGAATAATCCTAAAACAGCTGTTTGGGAATTCTTAAAAAACAATGATCGTTTTAAAATAGACAAAAAAATACAAAATAAATTATTAATCACTGTTGCTCCAGACGGATACCTAAAATGCATTAAAGATTAAGATACATTATGGAGAAAATCCCTGTTTTTATCCCAAGTATAGGAAAAGATACCAAACTGCACGTAAATGATGCTTTAGATATAGGATGGCTTGGGATGGGTTCTATAACAATG